>JBDKFA010000297.1:0-7529 GCA_039798945.1 Pseudomonadota bacterium | reverse complement strand
CGGTGCCAACACCGCGCGCCTGGCCGAGGCGCTGGCCGCGCACCTGCCGCTGCCCGAGGGCTGCAGCCTCATGCTGGGCAACGGCAGCGACGAGCTGATCGACCTGCTGTCGGTGGCCTGCGACGTGCCGGGGGCCACCATCCTCGCGCCAGTGCCGGGTTTCGTGATGTACGAGATGAGCGCCAAGCTGCGCGGCCTCGCCTTCGTCGGTGTGCCGCTCACGGCCGATTTCGAGCTCGACGAGGCGGCGATGCTCGAGGCGATCGCGCGGCACCGCCCGGCCATCACCTACCTTGCCTACCCGAACAACCCGACGGCCAACCTCTGGGACGACGCGGTGCTCGAGCGCATCGTCGCGGCCGTCGGCGAGCAGGACGGCCTGGTCGTCTTCGACGAGGCCTACCAGCCCTTCGCCTCGCGCAGCTGTATGGGGCGTATGGCGGCGCACCCGCACGTGCTGGTGCTGCGAACCCTCTCCAAGTTCGGCCTCGCCGGCGTGCGGCTCGGCTACCTGTGCGGGGTCGCGCCGCTCGTCGCCGAGCTCGACAAGGTGCGCCCGCCCTACAACGTGAGCGTGCTCAACGCGGAGGCGGCGCTCTTCGCGCTCGACCATGCCGACGAATACGCGCGCCAGGCTGCGGTGCTGCGCGAGCAGCGCGCCTGGCTGCAGGCAGAACTCGCGCGGCTGCCCGCGGTGCGCGTCTGGCCGAGCGAGGCCAACATGATCCTCGTGCGCGTGCCCGATTCGAAGCGCACCTTCGAGGGCATGAAGGCGCGTGGCGTGCTCGTCAAGCACGTGGCTGGCCTGCACCCCCTCCTGGCCAACTGCCTGCGCCTGACCGTGGGTACGCCCGAGGAGAATGCGCGCATGATCGCCGCGCTGAAGGAGGCCCTGTGAACGCCACCACGACCGCCACCACGACCGCCACCACGACCGCCACCTCTACCCGCCGCGCGGACGTGCGACGTGACACGAAGGAAACCCGCATCCGCGTCGCGCTCGACCTGGACGGCACCGGCCAGGCGACGCTGGCCACCGGCATCGGCTTCTTTGATCACATGCTCGACCAGATCGCCCGCCACGGCCTGATCGACCTGACCATCCAGGCCGAGGGCGACCTGCACATCGACGGCCACCACACGGTGGAAGATGTCGGCATCACGCTCGGCATGGCGCTGGCGCAGGCAGTGGGCGACAAGCGCGGCATCACGCGCTACGGCCATGCCTACGTGCCGCTGGACGAGGCGCTGTCGCGGGTGGTGGTCGACTTCTCCGGGCGCCCCGGCCTGCACATGGACGTGCCCTTCAAGGCGGGCATGATCGGCGGCTTCGACACGCAGCTCGCCTACGAGTTCTTCCAGGGCTTCGCCAACCATGCGCTCGTGACGCTGCACATCGACAACCTCAAGGGCGAGAACGCGCACCACCAGTGCGAGACGGTCTTCAAGGCCTTTGCCCGCGCGCTGCGCATGGCGCTCGCGCCCGACCCGCGGGCCGCCGGCGTGATTCCCTCGACCAAGGGCACGCTGTAGGGGTGGCCGTGACGCGAACTGTCGCCGTCGTCGACTACGGCATGGGCAACCTGCGCTCGGTGTCGCAGGCGATCGCCCACGTGGCCGGGCCGGAAGGCTTCGAGGTCGTCGTGACCGCGCAGCCCGAGGCGGTGCGTGCGGCCGAGCGGGTGGTGCTGCCGGGGCAGGGTGCGATGCGCGACTGCATGCGCGAGCTCGATGCCTCGGGGTTGCGGGCAGCGGTGCTCGAGGCGGCCGCGGCCAAGCCGCTCTTCGGCGTGTGCGTGGGCATGCAGATGCTGCTGGACCACAGCGAGGAGCAGGACACCCCCGGCCTCGGCCTCGTGCCCGGGCGGGTCGTGCGCTTTCGCCTGGAGGGGCAGCTGCAGCCCGACGGCAGCCGCTACAAGGTACCGCAGATGGGCTGGAACCGCGTGCACCCGTGTGGTGGCGGTGCGGGTCACCCGCTGTGGGTGGGCATCCCGGATGGCGCCTGGTACTACTTCGTGCACAGCTACCACGCGGTGCCGTCGGAGCCGCGCCACACTGCGGCCGAGACCGACTACGGAGGCCGCTTTACCTGCGCCGTGGCGCGGGATAACATTTTTGCCACGCAGTTTCACCCCGAGAAGAGCGCTGAACACGGCCTGGCCCTGTACCGCAACTTCCTGCGCTGGAACCCCTGACCGACAGGCTGTCCGCTGCCTGGGCGGCGGCGGGGGCAGCCCACATCCTCTCCACCCCGCTCCGAACGAGCCATGCTCCTCATCCCGGCCATCGACCTGAAGGACGGTAAGTGCGTCCGCCTGCAGCAAGGCGACATGAACGCCTCGACCACGTTTGGCGACGACCCCGCCGCCATGGCCCGGCGCTGGATCGACGCCGGTGCGCGGCGCTTGCACCTGGTGGACCTGAACGGTGCCTTTGCGGGCCGCCCGGTCAACGAAGGCGCCGTCAAGTCGATCCTGCGCGAGGTGGGCGACGAGATTCCCGTGCAGCTCGGCGGCGGTATCCGCGACCTGGACACCATCGAGCGCTACCTGGACGACGGCATCAGCTACGTCATCATCGGCACGGCGGCGGTGAAGAACCCGGGTTTCCTGAAGGACGCCTGCAGCGCCTTCGGCGGCCACATCATCGTCGGCCTGGACGCCAAGGACGGCAAGGTGGCCACCGACGGCTGGAGCAAGCTCACGGGCCACCTCGTGACCGACCTCGCGCGCAAGTTCGAGGACTACGGCGTGGAAGGCGTCATCTACACCGACATCGGCCGCGACGGCATGCTCACCGGCCTGAACATCGAGGCCACCGTGCGCCTGGCGCAGGCGCTGTCCATCCCCGTGATCGCCTCGGGCGGCCTGTCCGGCATGGCCGACATCGAGCAGCTGTGCGCGGTCGAGGCGGAGGGCATCGGCGGCGTGATCTGCGGACGCTCGATCTACACCGGCGAGCTCGACTTCGCGGCTGCGCAGGCGCGCGCCGACGAGCTCGGCAACTGAGCCGCCCGGCATGCTCGCCAAGCGCATCATCCCCTGCCTGGACGTCACAGGTGGCCGCGTCGTCAAGGGCGTGAACTTCGTCGAACTGCGCGATGCCGGTGACCCGGTGGAGATCGCTGCGCGCTACAACGAGCAGGGTGCCGACGAACTGACGTTCCTGGACATCACCGCCACCAGCGACGGGCGCGACCTGATCCTGCCGATCATCGAGGCCGTGGCCTCGCAGGTCTTCATCCCGCTGACGGTGGGCGGCGGCGTGCGCACGGTGGCCGATGTGCGCCGGCTCCTCAACGCCGGGGCGGACAAGGTGAGCTTCAACTCCGCGGCAGTGGCCGAGCCTTCGGTGGTGGCCGATGCCTCGGCGCGCTATGGCGCGCAGTGCATCGTGGTGGCCATCGATGCGAAGCGCCGAACGGCTGACGACGCCGCCGTCCGCGGCGAGGGCTGGGACGTCTACACGCACGGCGGGCGCCGCAACACGGGGCTCGACGCGGTGGCCTGGGCGCGGCGCGTGGCCGCGCTCGGCGCGGGCGAGATCCTGCTCACGAGCATGGACCGCGACGGCACGAAATCCGGCTTCGACCTCGCGCTGACGCGCGCCGTGAGCGACGCCGTGCCGGTGCCGGTGATCGCCTCCGGCGGGGTAGGGGCGCTGGAGCACCTCAGCGAGGGAATCCGCCTGGGCGGCGCCGACGCGGCGCTGGCGGCGAGCATCTTCCACTACGGCGAATTCACGGTCGGCGAGGCGAAGGCACGGCTGGCGCGCGATGGCGTGTGCGTGCGCCTGTGAGGCGCAGGTGACGCCCGAGGTCAGGCCCGGCGGGGTGATGAGTCCCGGGGTGAGGCCCAGGGTGAGGCCGCCCCGGTGAACGCGCGCAAGGCGGCCCCCCGCGCGCCGAGCGAGGTACACCTGATCGGTGGGCAGTGGCGGCGCAGTCGCCTGCCGGTGGCCGACCGGCCGGGCTTGCGGCCCACGCCCGCGCGGGTGCGCGAGACCCTCTACAACTGGCTCGGCCAGGACCTCGCGGGCTGGCAGGTGCTCGATGCCTTCGGCGGCAGCGGCGCACTCGGCTTCGAGGCGGCCTCGCGCGGCGCGGCCAGGGTGCTGATCGTGGAGCGCGACCCCGTGCTCGCGGCCACGTTGCGCGCAGTGCGTGCGCGCCTGCGGGCCGAGGCGGTGGTGGACATCGTCTGCGCCGACGGCGTGACCTTGCTGCAGGAGCAAGCTGCAGCGAGCCTGGACCTCGTGCTCCTGGACCCGCCGTTTTCGTCCAGCGCCACGCTGATGCCCGCAGCGCTGAAGGCCGCCGCGGGCGTGCTGCGGCCGGGTGGCTTCGTGCACGCCGAGGCGCCGCAGCCCCTGACGGCATGGCCTGAAGGGCTGGTGGTGCACCGCCAGGCCCGTGCGGGGCAAGTCCACCACCACTTGCTGCGCCGCAGCGAAGGTGGTGAGGCCGGCTACACTGCACCTGCGCCGCGGGGGGAGGTCCCGCTGGAGATGACCGACGAGGACCGACGATGACTGCCCGTTCGCCGCTGATCGCTGTCTATCCGGGTACCTTCGACCCGATGACGCTGGGCCATGCCGACCTGATGCGCCGGGCCGCCCGGCTGCATGACCGCCTGGTTCTGGCCGTGGCGGCGGGCCACCACAAGCGCACGATGTTCACGATCGCCGAGCGCCTGGAGATGGCGCGCGAGATCGCCTCGCCCTTTGCGAACGTCGAGGTGATGGCGTTTCGCGGGTTGCTGCGCAACTTCGTGGTCGACCTCGGGGCGAAGGTGGTGGTGCGCGGGCTGCGTGCCGTGAGCGACTTCGAATACGAGTTCCAGATGGCCGGCATGAACCGCCAACTGATGCCTGATGTCGAGACGGTCTTCATGACCCCGAGCGACCAGTACCAGTTCGTCAGCGGCACCTTCGTGCGCGAGATCGCCACGCTCGGCGGCGATGTCTCCAAGTTCGTCGCTCCCTCGGTGCTGGAAAGGCTGCGCAGCCGCGTGGCCGCGCCCGAGGCCTGATCCGCGCGGCCGGGGGACCGACCATGGCGCTGTGGATCACCGACGAGTGCATCAACTGCGACGTCTGCGAACCCGAGTGCCCGAACGAGGCGATCTCGATGGGCGAGGAGATCTACGAGATCGACCCGCACCGCTGCACCGAATGCGTGGGCCACTTCGACGAGCCGCAGTGCGTGCAGGTGTGTCCGGTGAGCTGCATCCCGGTGAACCCGGCGCACGTCGAGACCCGTGAACAGCTGCTCGTCAAGTACGAACGCCTGACCGGGCGCAAGGCCGAGGTGGCCTGACGGGGACGGTTCAGGCCGTGGCGGGAGGCGGCTTGTGGGGCCGTGCCGGCCCGGCGTGCAGCAGCGTGGTTGCGCGCGCCATTTCGCCAGCCGCGAGCAGCTCGAGGGCCGGCAGGGAACGTTCCACCGCCGCCTCGATGGCCTCGCGCTCGGCGGCCGGCGGCTTCCCGAGCACGTAGTTCGCGACCTCGGCCTTGACGCCCGGGTGGCCGATTCCCAGCCGAAGTCGCCAGTAGTCCGGGCTGCCGAGTTGGGCGTGGATGTCACGCAGCCCGTTGTGGCCGGCGTGGCCACCACCTTGCTTGAGCTTGAGCTGCCCGGGAGGGAGGTCGAGCTCGTCGTGCACGACGAGGATCTCCTGCGGGGCGATCTTGAAGAACCGGGCGAGCGCAGCCACTGCCTTGCCCGACAGGTTCATGTAGGTCTGCGGCTCGAGTAACCACAGCGGGCCCGAGGAGCGGTTCACCCGCGCCACGAGCCCGTGGTAGGCACGATCGCTGACAAACCGCGCGCCCAATTGCCGGGCCGCGGCGTCCACCCACCAGAAGCCGGCGTTGTGCCGCGTCTGCGCGTACTCGGGCCCGGGGTTACCCAGGCCGACGAGCAGCTTGATCACGGCTCACCCGCGCGGCTGACCGGAGGGTCACTTCTTGTTCTGCTTCTCGTCCTTCTTCTTCTTCGCCGGTGCCTTGGCGGCCGGGGCGACGACGGCCGTGGCAGCGGCCTCTTCCTCTTCCTTGGCCACGGTCACGGCGACGATGACGGGGTCCACCTTGCCGTGGCGCACCGCCTTGATGCCCTCGGGCAGCTTGAGGTCGCTCGCGTGCAGCGACTGGCCCTTGACGAGGCCGGAGAGGTCGATCGTGACGAACTCGGGCAGCTGCGAGGCCAGGCACTCGATCTCGAGCTCGGTGGCGACGTGGCTGACCAGGCACTTGTCGGTCTTCACCGCCGGGGAGTTCTCCTCACCCGCGAAGTGCAGCGGCACCTTCTTGCGCAGCCGGGTGGACTCGTCCACGCGCTGGAAGTCCACGTGCAGCACCTGCTGCTTCCAGGGATGCATCTGGAAGTCGCGCAGCAGCACCTTCTGCACCGCGCCGCCGAGTTCCATCTCGAGGATGGAGGAGTGGAAGGCTTCCTTCTTGAGCGCGAAGAAGAGCGCGTTGTGGTCGAGCTCGATCGCGGCAGGCGTGCCCGCGCCGTAGACGATGCCGGGAACCTTGCCGGCGTTGCGCAGGCGGCGGCTCGCTCCGGTCCCCTGCAGCGCACGCTCGTAAGCGGTGAATTTCATGGTCACTCCGTGGTGAGTTGGGACGCCCGCGACCAGGCGTCATGGGAAGACGCGAACCCCGGCGGGGTGCGCGGAAAGCGGCTCAGAAGTTCTGGTTCTGATCCGCGAACAGGGACGCCACCGACTCGCCGTCGGAGATGCGACGGATGGTCTCGGCGAAGAGGTAGGCCACCGAAAGCTGCCGGATCTTGCGGCAGCCGCGGGCGGCCTCGGACATCGGGATGGTGTTGGTGATCACCACCTCGTCGAGCGCGCTGCCCGTGATGCGCTCGATGGCCGGGCCCGAGAAGACGGGGTGCGTGCAGTAGGCGTACACCTTCTTCGCCCCGCGTTCCTTGAGCACCTCGGCCGCCTTCACGAGCGTGCCGGCGGTGTCGATCATGTCATCCATGATCACGCAGTTGCGGCCCTCGATCTCCCCGATCACGTGCATGACTTCGGACACGTTCGCCTTGGGCCGGCGCTTGTCGATGATGGCCAGGTCGCAGCCCAGCTGCTTGGCCAGCGCGCGCGCGCGCACCACGCCCCCCACGTCGGGCGAGACGACGACGAGATCGGGGTAGTTGCGGTGCTTGAGGTCGGACAACAGCACCGGCGAGGCATAGATGTTGTCCACCGGGATGTCGAAGAAGCCCTGGATCTGGTCGGCGTGCAGGTCCATCGTCAGCACGCGCTCGACTCCAACCGTCTGCAGCAGGTTGGCCACCACCTTGGCGCTGATGGGCACGCGCGTGGAGCGCGGGCGGCGGTCCTGCCGGGCGTAGCCGAAGTAGGGGATCACGGCGGTGATGCGGCGGGCGCTGGCGCGCTTCAACGCATCGACCATGATCAACAGCTCCATGATGTTGTCGTTGGTCGGCGCGCAGGTCGATTGCACGACGAACACATCACGCGCGCGCACGTTCTGGTGCAGCTCGA
>JBDKFA010000296.1:0-4296 GCA_039798945.1 Pseudomonadota bacterium | reverse complement strand
CGACAAGGGCGTGATCACCGCGGCGAGCTTCACCGCCTTGCTGCTGATGGCGGTGGGCAGCACGATGCTGACGATCCCGATGGTGAGCCCGATGCTGGCGCGGATGCAGGGGGTGATCGGGCGCAGCGGGTGAGGCCGTGGCCAGTTAGCCGGTGAGCCGGTGAGCCCAACGGCCCTGCCGGCCCACGCCCCCGTCTCAGGGCTTGCTGGCTGCCGGCCTGCGCGCCCGGTAGTGCTCGGCCCGGGCTGTGTCACCCCGGGCCCGGTACAACGCCTCGAGCTCCTCGAACACATGAGGGTCGGGCTGGCCGGCCGCGTCGCCCTCCTTCTCCAGCCGCAGCTGGATCGCGAGCGCTTCGTCCGTGCGACCCAGGCTGCGCAGCGTCCAGGCCACCATCCAATACGCGACCCGCGTGGCCTGCGCATTCGTGCCGCGCTCGCGCAGCACAACAGCCTGCCGGAACTCGGCAAGGGCCTCCTCGTGGCGGCCCAGCTGGTGCAGCGCATAGCCGACGTTGTGGCGCACGCTCGGCTCCCAGCGCCGGGCGGCTTCCTGCGTCGAGCCCAGCACCACCTCGAGCGCCGCCCTTCCCCACTTCAACTGGTCGGCGGGCGCGGTGTCGATGAACGCGAACATGTGGATCGCGTCGATGGCCAGGGCGTCCAGCCGCGCCTCGCGCGCGAGATTCAGCGCACGCTCGCAGTGTTGTCGTGCGAGGGCCTGGCTCGGCGGCGTCATCTGCTCCGCGGCATGCGTGGCAGAGGCGTAGGTGCGTCCAAGCTCCAGGTGGTAGCGCACACGGGCCTCGGCCCCCGCGGTGGCGATCGCCCCCTCGATGCGATGCAGCACCTGTCGGGCCGTGTCGAAGTCCTTGCGCAGCCCGTGGGTACGGGCGATCTGAGTCTGCAGGATCAGCGCGTCGTCGCCCGTAGCCTGTACGAGTGCCTGCCGTAAGCGCTGTTCACTCAGGGCAGGGTTACCGAAGTCCCACAGGGGTGTCAGGTCGATCGCCATCGCCGGGTTCGTCAGTGCGCACAGCAGCAAGGGTACAAGCAGGCTGCGTCTCATGGGGCGTCACTCCTGCCGCGATGTCACGAGGTACCGTCGCGCGGGTGCGCCTGCGGACGTGTCTCCTCGTCGACCCACTGCAGGTAGGGCCCGAAGCCGGCTGCCACCGGCAGCGCAAGGATCTCCGGCACCTCGTACGGGTGCAGCTCGCGAATGGCCTGCTCGACCTGCGCGTAACGCTCGCGCGTGCACTTGATCGCCAGCGGAATTTCGGTAGCGGTCTCCACCGAGCCCTGCCAGCGGTAGGTGGAGCGCACCGCAGCGCCTTCGGTGACGCATGCCGCCAGGCGCCGTTCGAGCAGCTCGGCGGCCAAGCGCGCGGCGCTGTCGGTGTCGGGGCAGTTCGTCAGCACGAGCAGGATGTCGGGCATGGTGTGGCTCCCAATGGCGAGGTCCCGTCGAAACCCCTGAAGCTCACGTGATGCCACGGGGGGTGTCGCTGCATCGTATCCACGCTCATGAACCGCCCCGGCACTAAGGCAGCTCGGACCCCGGCGCATCGCGTGGCACCCGCTCGAGGTAATCGGCCCTCGCATCACCCGCGAGCGACTTGATCATGACCCGTGCGGTGGCCGGCTTGCCGCTGGCATTCACATAAGGCCGCGTCCGCACTTCTTCGTAGCCGCACTTCGCCCAGAACCTTTCGGCCACCGTGTTGCCGCGGATCACCGCCAGGCGCATCCACCGCGCGCCATGGGTGCGCGCCCAGTCTTCGAGGGCTGCGTGCAAGCGCAGTGCAGCGCCGGTGCCACGGGTGGCCTCGTCCAAGAAGAACAACGCGATGTGCCACACGCCCGGCGCGGCCAGGTCAGATACGACGATCAACACCCCGTGCAAGGCCCCTTGCGAGTCGAAGATGCCCGCGAACCACCGCTGGGAGTAGCTCAGGTGCGCAGGCGGAAGCTCGTCGAATTCCACTTGAGCCTCGTTCGGCTGCGGCGGCTGCCCCGCGACGGTCTGGAAGTAGGCGGGATTGGCTTCGAAGAGGGCCTGCAGCGCCGGCAGTTCGTCGCGCAGCAGGCTGCGCACCGTGAGGTCCTCGACGGCGAAGAGCGTGCCCCTCACGCCGCCCCCTTGGAGACGGGCATGGCCAGAAGGTTCACAACCCCGAAGGAGATGTGATGGAGCAGGCTGGATCTCATGCGAGCCAGCATACTGCTGCCATGACATCCTCGCTTCCCGAGGCCACCCTCACCACGCAGCGCCTCGTGCTGCTGCCCTCAGGCGAAGGCCTGGCGGACAGGGTTGCCGCCTTCTACCAGCGCAACGCTGTCCACCTGGCTCCCTGGGACCCACCCACCCCCGAAGGCTTCGCCACCGAGGCCTTCCAGCGCGAGCGCTTGCAGCGGGCGCAGGCCGACGCCCAAGCAGGCGCGGCGCTGCGATGGTGGCTCGAGCCCCGCGACGCCCCGTCCCTGCTGGTAGGCAGCATCGGGCTGTCACAGATCGCGCGCGGCGCGTTCCAAAACGCGATGCTCGGCTACGCGATCGACGGCGCCCGCCAGGGTCAAGGCCTGATGTACGAAGCCTTGCAGGCCGTCATTGACCACGCCTTCTCACCCGCCGTGAACCTGCATCGCATCCAGGCCAACGTGCGGCCGGAGAACACCCGCAGCACCGCGCTGCTGCGGCGCCTGGGCTTCAACGACGAAGGGCTCGCGCGCGAGTACCTCTATATCGACGGGGCCTGGCGCGACCACCGGATGTTCGCGATGCGCCACAGCGGATTCGTGGGCGTACCGTCTTGATGGCCGAACCCCGAGGTACGGTGGCTTGAGCCATCGGACCTCCACGCGAAAGGCCAGGTTGGTGTCATGCCAGGCAGAGGGGCGAGTGTCACTCCCACGTACGCCGTAGCGCCCGAGCGTGCGGTAGGTGCTGCCCAACCCCAGGTACGCGCCACGCAGTTCTTCCTCGGGCAGCCCAGCCGCGATGGCCGCCACGCAGTACAGGACAGCGGCAGCCTCGTCACCCAGAGAGTCGTGTACGCAGGCCGCTTCGTCTTGCAGCATCGGGTCGGACGGGTTTTCGGCAATGAGTTCGACCAGCAAGGCCTTGGCTTCGGGATGCGCGCCCGCGGCGCGTAGGGCTTGTGCAGACTGCAAGCTCATGACGCTGAGCATTCAGCGGCGTTTGGCTGGGCGAAATCGTGAGGCAAGAGTTGAAGCGGCACGCGGACGTGATCGCAAGAACCAGGAAGCCGCCTGCGTGACAAGCGATCACACTGCGCGGCCGTCCGGATTCAACCCGACCTGCTGGAGTCTTACCGCCATGTCCACCGCTCACGACGCCACCATGCGAGACGCGATGCGCCCTCGTGGCGCACGCATCCAGCAAGTGATCGACCGTGCGTGCCGGCGCATCCAAACCGCCGACGTGGCCCCTGCTCTCAGCGCATTGGCCCAGGAGGCCGGCTACAGCCCCAGCCACTTCCAGCGGCTCTTCAAGGCAATCGTCGGGCTCTCCCCGAAGCAGTACGCCATGGCCCATCGTCGAGGCCGCCTCGGCGACGCGTTGCGCGCGGAACGCTCGGTCACCGACGCGATCTACCAGGCGGGATTCGGGGCCAGCTCCCAGGCTTATGCGACTGCCAGCGCACTCGGCATGACCCCGAGCGCCTATCGCCAAGGCGCCGCCGGGGAAGTCATCCGGTGCGCATCGGCGCCCTGCAGCCTGGGCACCGTGCTGGTGGCGACGACCGAGCGCGGGGTGTGCATGATCGAGTTCGGCGAACCCGAGCAGCTCCTGCCGCTCGTCACGAAGAGGTTTCCCCGCGCGAAAGTCGCGCCTGCCCATGACGAACTCGCAAGCCTGATCCAGCAGGTCGTGAGCCTCGTCGATTCGCCCTCGCAGGGTTGTGACCTTCCGCTCGATATCCGGGGCACCGCCTTCCAGTTGCGTGTCTGGAACGCACTCATGCACATCCCGGCGGGAAAGACCGTCAGCTACGCGGAGCTGGCCTCGCGCATCGGGCAGCCGGCTGCCGTTCGTGCCGTCGCGCAGGCGTGTGCCCGGAACGGCCTGGCCGTCGCCGTACCTTGCCACCGCGTCGTCCGCGCTTCAGGGGACGCTTCAGGCTATAGATGGGGCGATGCGCGCAAGCGGGCGCTGCTCGACAGGGAAGGCAGCAAGACGGCCAAGGAAAACGCCATCGCCAGCGCCGGGGCCACGGAGTAGGCCGCGCGCAGCGCGCTCGTCATCTGCGCATCGGGCACCACGCCGGCGCT
>JBDKFA010000295.1:0-3543 GCA_039798945.1 Pseudomonadota bacterium | reverse complement strand
TTCGGTTTCTCGCTGAACTTCATGACGCTGATGGCGCTGTCGCTGTGCATCGGCCTGCTGATCGACGATGCGATCGTGGTGCGCGAGAACATCGTGCGCCACGTGCACATGGGCAAGGGTCATCTGCAGGCCGCCCGCGAAGGCACCGACGAGATCGGCCTGGCGGTGATGGCCACCACGTTCGCGATCTGTGCGGTCTTCGTGCCGGTGGCCTTCATGGGCGGGGTGATCGGCAAGTTCTTCTACCCCTTCGGCATCACGGTGGTGGTGGCGGTGCTCGTCAGCCTGTTCGTGAGCTTCACGCTCGACCCGATGCTGTCTTCGGTGTGGCGCGACCCGCCTTCGAGCCGGCTCGCCTCGGTCTGGGGCGTGCGCCACGCGCTGGCCGCCACCGACCGGTCGATGGACGGGCTGCACCGTCTGTACGAGCGGGCCGTGCGCTGGATTTTCAGTCCCCGGCGCTGGCGCATCTGGCTGCTGCCCTGCTGGGGGCGGCCGTTCGATGCCGCCGGGAAACGCCTTCGTGCGTCCCCCCGGGGTTGGCGACTGGCCACGATCACCCCGCGCGGGGTGGTGGTCGCAGGCGGCGTGGCGAGTTTCGTCGCCGCACTCGCGCTGGCCCCGCTGGTGGGCAGCGAGTTCACGCCGCAGACCGACCAGGGCTACACGCAACTGAGCCTGCGCATGCCCACCGGGGCCAGCCTGGCGCGCACCGACGAGAAGGTGCGCCAGATCGAGGCGATCGTGCGCGCCGTGCCCGAGGTGCGGACGGTGTCGACCTGGACAGGTGGGGCGGGCCAGCGCAACCAGGCCTGGCTGAACATCTCGTTGAGCGAGCGCAGCGAACGCACGCGCTCGCAGAAGGAGGTCGAGGACGACATCCGCAAGCGCATCGCCAGCGTGCCCGGGACCGACGCCGCGGTGGGCTTCAACCGGCCCATCTACGTCGCGATCCTCGGCAACGACCCCGAGGCGCTGGCGCGCGTGGCCGACGAACTGGCGGCGCGGGTGCGGCGGATTCCCGGTGCCGTGGACGTCGAGAGTTCCGTGAAGCCCGGGCTGCCCGCCTTCGCCGTGCGCCTGAAGCCTGCGGCCGTGCGCGAGATCGGCCTCACGGCTCCGCAACTGGCGTCTAGCCTGCGTGCCTACGTGAACGGCGAGACCGCCACCTACTGGACCACGCCCGATGGCGAGCAGGTGGACGTGGTGCTGCGCCTGAGCCAGGAGCGGCGCGAGCGCGTGGAGCAGCTGCGCACGCTGCCGGTGGCCTTCGCGCGCGACGGCACGCCCATCACCCTGGACAGCGTGGCGACGATCGAGCCCGTGCTCAACCCGGAGATCATCCGGCGCCAGAACCTGCAGCGGCGCGAGGCGGTGTTCGCGGGCGTCAAGGGCCGAAGCGCCGGCGAGGTGGGCGCGGACGTGCAGAAGCTCGTCAAGGAGTTCCCGCTGCCGCCCGGGGTGAGCTTCGACATCGGTGGCCAGATGCAGGAGCAGGCCGATGCCTTCAAGGGACTGCTGGCGGCCATGGGCCTGGCGGTGGTGTTCATCTACATCGTGCTGGCCAGCCAGTTCGGCAGCTTCATCCAGCCCCTTGCGATCATGGCCTCGCTGCCGCTGGCGCTGATCGGCGTGATGCTCGCGCTGCTGCTGTGGCGCAGCACGCTCAATGTGTTCTCGATGATCGGCCTGGTGATGCTGATGGGCCTGGTGACGAAGAACGCGATCTTGCTCGTGGACTTCGCCAACCAGGCGCGGCGTGCCGGTGCCACCGTCGCCGACGCGCTGCTGCAGGCCGGGCTCGTGCGCATGCGCCCGATCATCATGACCACCGCCGCCATGGTCTTCGGCATGCTGCCACTGGCGCTCGCCCTCAACGATGGCGGCGAGCTGCAAGCGCCGATGGGCCGCGCGATCATCGGCGGCGTCATCACCTCCACGCTGCTGACGTTGGTGGTGGTGCCGGTGCTTTACAGCTACCTGGTGCGCGAGCCGCGTGGCCGGCAAGGCCACGCGGCCACGGATCAACCGCCCGCGTAGTCGCTCAACGGCACGCAGCTGCAGAAGAGGTTGCGGTCGCCGTGGACGTTGTCCACGCGGCCCACAGGCGGCCAGTACTTCTGGCGCCGCAGGCTCGGCACCGGGTAGGCCGCCTGCTCGCGCGAGTACGGGTGCGGCCAGTCGGCGGCGAGCAGGGCCTCGGCGGTGTGGGGCGCGCGCTTGAGGGGGTTGTCCTCGCGCGGCCACTCGCCGCGCTCGACGCGGCCGATCTCCTCGCGGATGGCGATCATCGCGTCACAGAAGCGGTCGAGCTCGGCCAGCGGCTCGCTCTCGGTGGGCTCGACCATCAGCGTGCCGGCCACCGGGAAGCTCAGCGTGGGCGCATGTAAGCCGTAGTCGACGAGGCGCTTGGCCACGTCTTCGGCGGTGATGCCGCTCGTCTCCTTCAGCGGGCGCAGGTCGAGGATGCACTCGTGCGCGACCCCGCCGCCCTTGAGCCCGGCGACGTTGCTGCTGAACTGCACTGGGTAGTGGTCGGCCAGGCGCGCGGCCACGTAGTTGGCCGAGAGGATCGCCGTCTCGGTGGCCTCGCGCAGCCCGTCCGGGCCCATCATCCGCACGTACATCCAGCTGATGGGCAGCACCGCAGCGTTGCCCAGCGGCGCGGCGGAGACCGCGCCCACGGTGTGCTCGCCGCCTTCGACACCCTGGCCGGCGGTGCGGTGCACGGGCAGGAAGGGCACGAGGTCCTCGACCACGCACACCGGGCCCACGCCGGGGCCGCCGCCGCCGTGCGGGATGCAGAAGGTCTTGTGCAGGTTCAGGTGGCTGACGTCGCCGCCGAACTCGCCCGGCGCGGCCACGCCCACGAGTGCGTTCATGTTGGCGCCGTCCACGTAGACGCGCCCGCCGTGCGCGTGCACGAGCTCGCACAGCTCCTTCACGCGGGTCTCGAACACGCCGTAGGTGGAGGGGTATGTGATCATGGCCGCAGCCAGTTGCGCGCTGTGCTGCTCGCACTTGGCGCGCAGGTCGTCCATGTCGACGTTGCCGCTGGCGTCGCACTTCACGACCACCACCGTCATGCCCACCATCTGCGCGCTGGCGGGGTTGGTGCCGTGCGCGGACTCGGGGATCAGGCAGATGTGGCGATGACCCTCGCCGCGAGAGCGGTGCCAGGCACGGATCACGAGCAGCCCCGCGTACTCGCCCTGCGAGCCCGCGTTGGGCTGCAGGCTGATGCCGCTGTAGCCCGTCGCCTGGCACAGCCAGCCGACGAGCTGGTCGTTCAGGGCCCGGTAGCCGGCGAGCTGCTCGGCCGGCGCGAAGGGGTGCACGTGCGCGAACTCGGGCCAGGTGACCGGGATCATTTCGCTCGTCGCGTTGAGCTTCATCGTGCACGAGCCCAGCGGGATCATGCTGCGGTCCAGCGCCAGGTCCTTGTCGCTCAGGCTGCGGATGTAGCGCAGCATCTCGGTCTCGCTGTGGTGCGTGTTGAAGACCGGATGTGTCAGGAACGGGCTGCTGCGGCGCAGCGCCTCG
>JBDKFA010000294.1:0-3045 GCA_039798945.1 Pseudomonadota bacterium | reverse complement strand
AATGATACGCCATAATCAAAACACCACTAAGACATTAAAACAGACTACAGCAATTCACATCAAGGTCAACACGCGATCGACATGGTCCCCCTGGACCTCGATCACGCCGTCCTTCGTGGTGCCGCCGGTGCCGCAGGCGGCACGCAGCTGCTTGCCGGTGGCGGTCAGCGCGGCGGCGTCCAGCGCCAGGCCGCGCACCACGGTCACGGTCTTGCCGCCACGGCCCTGTTTCTCGCGGCTGACGCGCACGATGCCGTCGCCCGCAGGGATGGGCGCGGCGGCCTTGCAGCGGCAGGCCGCCAGCGGCTGGCGGCAGCCGGGGCAGGTGCGTCCGTGATCGGTGCTGTAGACGAGGGCCATGGCGGCGGATCGTACAAGCGAGGCGGGGCAGTCCGTCGTGGAGCGGCGGGGGGCGGGACCCGTGACGGCACCGCCGACAATGCGCCGATGAAAACACCCGCCCGCCTGCAAGTGCTCCTCGACGAAGGACTGATCGACGGGGTGCTGCGGCAGCTCAAGAGCGGCAAGGAGGCCGAGGTCTTCGTGGTCCGCTGCGGCGATGAAACCCGCGCCGCCAAGGTCTACAAGGCCGCCACCGACCGCAGCTTTCGGCAGGCGGTGGACTACACCGAAAACCGCAAGGTGAAGAACAGCCGTCAGGCGCGGGCCATGGCCAAGGGCACCCGCTACGGGCGCGAGCAGCAGGAAGCCGCCTGGCAGAGTGCCGAGGTGGATGCGCTCTACCGCCTGGCCGCAGCCGGCGTGCGGGTGCCGCAGCCCTTCCACTTCTTCGAAGGCGTGCTGCTGATGGAACTGGTGGCCGATGCCGACGGCCACGCCGCCCCGCGCTTGAACGACGTGCCCTACACGCCCGAGGCCGCGCGCGAGCACCATGCGCTGCTGCTGCGCGAGGTGGTGCGCATGTTGTGCGCGGGGGTCGTGCACGGCGACCTGTCGGAGTTCAACATCCTGCTGGCCCAGGACGGCCCCGTCATCATCGACCTGCCGCAGGCGGTCGACGCCGCCGGCAACAACCATGCCGCGCGCATGTTGATGCGCGACGTCAACAACCTTCGCGACTTCTTCGGCCAGTACCTGCCCGAGCTGCTCAAGACGCAGCACGGCCCCGAGATCTGGGACCTGTACGCCGCCGGCCGGCTCAGCCCGGAGACCCCGCTGACCGGCCGCTACGAGCCCCGGCCGGGCGCGGTGGACCTGAGCGCCGTGCTGCGCGAGATCGAGGACGCCCGGCTCGAGGCCGCCGAGCGCGACCTGCGCAGAGGTGCCGCGTCATGAAGACGATGCCCGATGACACGACGGCAACCGTCGTGCCTGAGCGCCGCACCCGCCTCAGCCCCAAGAAGCTGCTGCTGAGCAAATGGACCGCGGTGCAGCCCGTGAACCGCGAGAAGCACTTCGTCGTCGTGCGGGTGATCGAACCCGAGCCGCCCGCCGTGCGCATCGAGCAGGTCGAACTCGAGGCCGTGCATTCCCGGCGCGTGCTGCAGCTGCACTGGCGCGACCTGACCGACCCCCGGGTGTGGCGTCAGGGCTGGGTCTGACGCGCCCCGCCGTGCGGATGGCGTGATCGACAACGCTGTCGTGCGGTCCGTCTTGGTGCGATCGGTGGGTCGTGCCAGGTGCGGCAGCTTGAGGGCGATCCAAGGCGGATGCACGGCCGGGGTGCCGTGGCGTTGGCGCTCCGCTGGAACGCCCGGTCAGGCGTCCCGGAAGGCCCCGCGTTCAGGCTGGGCGTCCCAGAGCGCTGGAGCAGGCGACCAGGAGGTCTTGGCTTCAAGATCAAACAGGGCGGTGACGGCCCCGCCAAGGTCCACATTGAGGACGGCTGCGGCGGCTTCCTGGCCGGCATCGGCGAGTCTCGCCTGCAGCACGAAGGGCTTGAAGCTCTCCCAATGGCGGGAAAACTGCTCCACCAGGATGCGTGCCAGTTCGTAGGACAGCAGGTTTCCCTCGTCGGCGCGGAGGAATGACTTTCCACTCCAGAACTCCTGGATCGTCTCCTCGTTCCAGAACTGCTGATGCATCCAATGAAGCTGAGTCGGCGTGTACTGCTGCGACGCTGGTGGGCACAGGCGTCGCTCGGTATTCACGGCAATGCCTTCGTTGAGCCAGGCCGGGATCGCGAGGTGCCCCAGACAACCGTGAGTCATCTCGTGCGCGATGACCGGTTCAATCGCCCGCAACTCCGCCTGGAAGGCCGCGAAGTGGCTGCAGCCAAAGTTGATGTGCATACCCCCACTGAAGGCGAACTCGCCGTTGTCGGGGTAATAACGCGAGACATAACGGTAGTAGGTGTCTTCATCCTCGAAGACCAACAGAATGTCTCTCCCCCACTCTGGCGCCTTGGCCACACCGTCAAGAAGACTGGTGATCCGCGACAGCGTCCTGGTCATGAACTGCACTGTCGCGCTCGCCACTCGGGGCTCAAGCGGCGACAGGAGCAGGGCGTACTCGTGCTGGGCGAGGTGATAGTGCCCCCCAAGTGCCGTTTGCAAGTGGGCCAACCAAGCGAGTTCAGCTTTCGACCAAGCCTCTGCTTGTGCTGGACTGTCCGGAATGGATGCCACCCAGGCGGCGATCGCACCCCAGTCGGGCACCGGCAGGTCATTGACCACCGCGAGCGACGCCGAAAAGTCGAAGGCCTCAACCCCCGGTGCCTCAAGCAGCGTCGGCGGCGCCATCTGGAAGACGGGCTCGTTGACTTGCTCGGCAGAGCGCGCCTTGCCTGGTAGCAGTCTGAGAAGACTCTTGAGCATGGTGAGGGTGCTTGGGTGACGCCTGGCGAATGAAAGGGATATCCCCGTTCCGATGCGCGACGATGAGATTGCAAACGCTCATCAACTCACACGACTCGGAAGGGGGGCCATGGTCATTGTGTTTGTTGGGGTCGATCTCGCCAAGAACGTTTTCGCGTTGCAGGGCGGGGATGAGGCGGGCAAGACGGCGCTGGTGCGCCCAGCGGTGAGGCGCGTTCAATTGCTTGTGGCCGTTGCCGAACTGGCCAGTCTGAACACCACCCACGAT
>JBDKFA010000293.1:0-9652 GCA_039798945.1 Pseudomonadota bacterium | reverse complement strand
GAGCGCCTGCGCATCGAGGGGCTCGAGCGGCTTGCGCTTGGCCTTCATCATCGCCGGCAGTGAGGCGTAGCGGGGGGTGTTCAACCGCAGGTCCACCGTGAGCAGCGCCGGCAGCGCGAGCTGCAGCCGCAGCCGCCCCTCCTCGGCCTCGCACGCGACCTCGAGCGTGCGCCCCTGCACCGCCAGCTGCGACACGCACGTGGCATGCGCCCAGCCGAGCAGCGCCGCCAGCAACGGGCCCGTCTGGCCGTAGTCGTGGTCGGTGGACTGCTTGCCCACGAGCACGAGGTCGGGCGCCTCGCGGCGCACCACCGCAGCGAGGTGCCGTGCCGCGCCGAGGGAGTCCAGGGCCTGCTCGGTCTGCACGAGCAGCGCACGGTCGGCGCCGATGGCCAGGGCCGTGCGCAGCACCTCGCGGCACTCGGGCTCGCCCACCGAGACGGCCAGGACGTCTTGTGCCAGGCCCTGCTCCTTGAGCTGCACCGCGGCCTCGGTGGCCACTTCGTCGAAGGGGTTCAGGCTCTGGCGCACGCCCTCGAGCGCCATGCCCGTGCCGTCGCGCCGCACCTGAACCTGAACGTTGGGGTCGACCACCCGCTTCACGCAAACCAGGACCTTCATGGCCACCTCAGGTGCGCATCGCGAAGGGGTCGCGCACGTCGTTGGAGAAATCGATCATCACGTTCTTCGGGGCAAGGAACTCCGCAAGCGCGGCCTCGCCCTTCTCGCGGCCAAAGCCGCTTTGCTTGAAGCCGCCGAAGGGCGCCTGCACGGCCATCGCGCGGTAGGTATTCACCCACACCTGTCCGGCGCGAATGCCGCGCGTCATGCGCAGCGCGCGTGACAGGTTCTGTGTCCACACACCCGCCGCCAGCCCGTACGGGGTGTCGTTGGCGATGCGCAGCGCCTCTTCCTCGCCCTCGAAGGGAATGACGGCGAGCACCGGGCCGAACACCTCTTCGCGCGCCAGCGACATCGCGTTGTCCACGTCGGCAAACACGGTGGGCTCGATGAAGAAGCCACGCTCGAGCCCTGGCCCGCGTGCCGGACCGCCGCCGGCGACCACGCGGGCGCCCTCGGCGCGCGCGCGCTCGATGCAGCCGAGGATGCGCTCGAACTGCGGGGCGTTGGCCGCTGTGCCCATGTCGGTGGCGGGGTCCAGCGGGTCGCCCAGGCGCACGGCGCGGGCACGGGTGGCCAGCGCCTCGACCATGCGCGCGTAGATCGGCCGCTCCACGAGCAGGCGCGAGCCGGCGATACAGGTCTGCCCGGCCGCACCGAAGATGCCGGCCAGGGCTCCTACGGCCGCGCGGTCGTAGTCGGCGTCGGCGAAGACAATGTTGGGCGATTTGCCGCCAAGCTCGAGCGTGACGGGCAACAGTTGCCGGCCCGCCAGCGCCGCGATCTCGCGGCCCACGGCGGCGCTGCCGGTGAAGCTCACCTTGGCCACACCGCCCTGCACCAGCGCACGGCCCACCTCGGCGGCACCACACACCACGTTCACCACCCCGGCCGGGAAGCCCGCCTGCTCGACGAAGCGACAGAACTCGAGCGTCGTCACCGACGCATGCTCGGAGGGCTTGATGACCACGCAGTTGCCAGTGGCCAGCGCCGGCGCGAGCTTGTTGGCCAGGAGCCCCATCGGCGAGTTCCAGGCCGTGATGAGCGCCACCACACCCAGCGCTTCCTGCGTGGCGTAGTCGAAGGTGTCGCGCGCGTCCAGCGGGATCTGCTGGCCGAAGAGCTTGTCGGCGTAGCCAGCAAAGAAGCGGTACTGGCGCGCCGCCAGCACCATCTGCGCCTGCGTCTCGCGGATGATCTTGCCGTTGTCGGTGCTCTCCAGTCGCCCCATGCGCGCGGCGTCGGCCTCAAGCAGGTCGGCCAGGCGCAGCATCATCCGGCTGCGCTCGTAGCCGCTGATGCGGCCCCAGGGGCCGTCGAAGGCGGCCTGAGCGGCGGCCACGGCTTCCTGCACGTCTTCCGGGTCGGCCTGCGCCACGGTGGCCCAGCGCTCGGCGGTGTAGGGGTTCACCGCATCGAAGCGCCGGCCCCCACTGCCCTCGCGCCAGCGGCCTGCGATGAACAGGCGGTAGTGCGGGAGCGAGTCGGCGCGGGACGGGGAGGCGGGAGCAGTGGGCGTGGCAGTGTCGGGCGAGCTCATCGGCGGTTCATCGGCGGCTCATTGGCCGCTCATGGGTGGCCCCGCGCAGGGCGCAGCCGAGGGTATCGGCGGGCGGGTGTCGGGCCCGTCGGGCGAAGGCACCAGCGGGGGCGCAGGCACCAACACCTCGCCCTGGAACAGCCTCCGGGCCGTGCGAAAGAGTGTGGCGTGGCGCACCTCACCGGTGGCGGGGTCGGTCTCGGCGGCCACCATCACGGTGCCTGCGCTGTGGCCCACCGTCACGGCGCCGCTGGAGGCCGTGCACAGTGCCGCGGGCAGGGTGCCCAGCGTGCGGCAGGCCACCGCCACGCACAACGCGCTCGTCACCGGTATCGCGCGGTGCACTTGGCCGCTGGAGAGCATGCGCACGTTCAGGTGCGCGGCACTGGCCTCGAAGCTGCGGCCATTGGCCGCCTGCCACGGCCGCGGGCGCGCCACCATGCCAATGAAGGGCACGGCGCGCGAGGCGGCTGCAGCAGCCTCGTCGGCGGCCAGGCCCATGGCCACCGAGGCCTGGCGGCGCAGCGCCTCGAGGGTGTGCATCAGCGCCGCATCGCCTTCGAGCTGCGTGGGCGTCTCGGTGCCGCGCAGCCCCAGCGCGTCGGCCTCGACGAACACGCACGGGTTGCCAGCGTCCACGAGGCTCGCCTCCACGGCCCGGCCATCGGGCAGCTGCAGCGTCTGGCGGGCCTGGCCCGTGGGCAGCAGCCGGCCGGTGCGAGAACCGGCGAGGTCGCGAAACTCCAGCCGCACCGGTGCGCCCGTGCCCGCCACGCCGTCCAGCGCGAGCGGGCCGGCCACGGCCGCGCGCCCGCCCTGCGTGGCAAAGCGCGAGACGATGAGCTTACCGGTGTTGGTGTTGTGGATGCGCACGGTGGCCAGCCCCATCGCCGGAGCAGGCACCAGGCCCTCGTCCACCGCGAAAGGGCCGATGGCCGAGGACATGTTGCCGCAGTTGCCGCCGTAGTCCACGCTCGCCTCGGTGACGCCGATCTGCGCGAAGGTGTAGTCCACGTCCGCCTCGGGGTGCGTGGGCGGGCCCACGACGCACACCTTCGACAACGAGGACAGCCCGCCGCCCATGCCGTCGAGCTGGCGGCCGTGCGGGTCGGGCGTGCCCATCGCGGCAAGCAGGATGGGCGCCCATTGCTCGCGCGCTGCAGGCAGGTCGCGCTGGTGGAGGACGAGGCCCTTGGAGGTGCCGCCGCGCATGAAGACGGCGCGCAGGGCCTGCTGCGGCAGTGCAGGCGCCACAGGCTCAGCCCTGTTGCTGCCAGTCCAGCAGCAGGCGCACGCCTTGCTCGAAGCTCACCTGCGGCTCCCAGCCGATCTCGCGTGCAGCCTGCTCGCGCGAGAACCCCAGCCGCGTCGAAGCGGCCGAGCGCACGGAGCGGGTGTCTTGCTGGTACACCGGCTTCAGGTCGGTGCGCCCGCACAGGGCGAGCGCGGTCTGCGCCACCTCGGTGTGGGTGGTGTCCACGCCAGTGGCGATCGTCAGGCAATGGCCATGCGAGGCGCTGAGCATCGCCTGCGCGCAGGCGCGGGCGACATCGGTCACGTAGACGTAGTCGTGCACCTCGGTACCGTCGCCGTCGATCACTGGTGCCTCGCCGCGGCGAACCTGGTCGCACACCCGCGCCACGAACACGGCATTGACGGCGCGGGCGTGCTGGCGTGCGCCGTACACCGAGGCGAAGCGCAGCGCGTTGAACTGCACGCCGTGGGCACTCGCGTAGCGGGCGCACAGGCCCTCGCCGATGAGCTTGCTCGCGCCATAGAGCTTGGAGGCGGGCTGGAGGCCTTCACTGACGAAGCCAGTGCGCTCGGTGATCGGGTGATCGGCTGCATTGCCATACACCGCCACCGATGATGCGAACACCACGCGGCGCACACCGGCGAAGCGGCACGCCTCGAGGGTGTTGACCATGCCCAGCGCATTCACCGACAAGCCAGTGGCGGGGTCGGCCGCCATCGGCAGCGTGAGGTAGCCCGCAAGCGCGAAGACGCCGTCCACGCCTTGCGCCGCGTGCAGGAGCTCGGGCAGCTTGAGCACGTCGCCACGCACCTGCTTCACCCGAGGGTTGCCCTGCAGGTGGGCCACCGTCTGGGGCGTGCCCAGCGAGTAGTTGTCCAGCAACCGCACTTCAGCGGCACCAGCCTCCAACAAGCAATCCGCCAGGTGCGAGCCGATCAGGCTCGCACCACCCGTAACGAGGAAGCTGCGCCCGCTGGCGTCGATCGTCATGCCTGCCCTCCCGTGTGTGCGATGCGTGGTGTGTGGCCTCGGCCGCTCAGCGGGCGGCGAAGGACGCCGCCGAGCCGCCCGACAGGCGCCCGAACACCGAGCCTGACATCAGCCCGGCACCACCGAGGTAGTTGCCGTAGAAGATGCCGCCCACCAGCTCGCCGGCCGCGAAGAGGCCCGGGATGGGGTTGTCGCCAGTGTCGAGCACTGCGCCGCTGCGATCGATCTTGAGGCCGCCGAACGTAAAGGTGATGCCGCAGGTGACGACGAAGCCCGTGTACGGGCCCTTGTCCAGCGGCAAGGCCCAGTTCGACTTCGGCGGCTGGATACCCTTCGTGCCCACCCCGTCGAGGACGGAGGGGTTGTAGTTGCCGCCCTGGCAGGCGGCGTTGAACTCGCGCACCGTGCGCAGCAGGCCCTCGCGATCGATCTCCAGGCCGTCGGCCAGTTCCTCGATGGTGTCGGCCTCGAACTTCGTGACCTGCTTGATGCGGTACTCGTCGCGCACCATGCCGATGGTCTTGGAGTCGAAGATCTGGATGGCCGTGCGCCGCGGCTGCTTCATCACCTCGCGCCCGTACTTGGCGTAGGTGTGGTTGCGGTAGTCGGCCCCTTCGTCGATGAATCGCTCGCCCTTGAGGTTGACGACGATGCCGATCGGGTAGGAGTGCTTCTGGAAGTTGTCGAGCACAACGCGGTCGCCAAAAGGCGGCGCGCTAATGTCCCACTGCACGGCGTGGCAGGTGGACCAGCCGCCGAAGGGCTGGGCGCCGATGTCGAGTGCCGCGCGGATGCCCCCGCCCGTGTTGTGGCGCGTGCCCCGCACGCGGCACAACTCCCAGCCCGGGCCGAGGTAGCGTGTGCGCATCTCGGGGTTGGCCTCGAAGCCGCCACAGGCCAGCACCACGGCCTTGGAACGGATCTCGGCATAGCCCTCGGGCCCCTTGACGCGCACGCCGCGGATGGTGCCGTCGGTGTGCTGCAGGAGTTCACGCATCTCCGTGCCGTAGCGAATCTCGATGCCGAGCTTTTCCACGCGCTTGATGAGCGAATCCACCAGGCCGTAGCCGCCGCCAACGGCCTCGATGTTCACGCCGCCGTAGAAGTGCTGCTTGCCGTCGACGAGGTACGACTGGCGCCCGAACATCGGGATGAAGCGTACGCCGTGCGAGCGCATCCACACCATGGTCTGGCGCGAGCGGCCGATCAGGATCTCGGCCAGACCCTCGTCGGTCTCGCCCTCGGTCACGCGCATCAGGTCGTCCATGTACGTGTCGCGCGAGAGCTTGGGCATGACGATGCGCTCGACCTCGGCCTCGGAGAGGTCGACGAGCACGTCGCGCCGCAGGTCCTCGATTCCGTCGTGCACGAAGCGAAAGCCCCCGGCGGTGAACAGCGAGTTACCCCCGCGCTCGGCCACGGGCGCCTTCTCGAGCACCAGCACCCTGGCACCTCCCTCGTGCGCGGAGATCGCCGCGCACAGCGCCGCGTTGCCTGCGCCAACCACGATCACGTCGAATTCTTGTGCTTCAGTCATGATGAACTCCGGTATACAGTGGCATACTATCGAATACGCTCGAACGCGTCAACAACAAAGAGGCCGCATGTGAGTACGTCGGACCAGACCGCACCCGCCGCCCGACCCAGCCTGGCGCAGGCCCTCGCCGCCTTCGTGCACGCGCACGACCCCGCTCAGGTGCCCGCCTCGGTGCGTGAGCGCGCGCAGCTTCACGCGCTCGATGCGATCGGGCTGGCGCTGGCTGCCCGCACACAAGACTTCGCGCACAGCGCCCTGGCCGGCATACGCGCAGCGGCCGGGACAGGTGCGTGCACCGTGATCGGCGAGGCGCAGCCGCTGGCCGCGCGTGACGCCGCGCTCGCCAACGCGCTGCTGATGCACGGGCTCGACTACGACGACACGCACCTGGCGAGCATCGTCCACCCCACCGCCGCCAGCCTGCCAGCCGCGCTCGCGATGGCGCAGGCCCAGGGCCGCAGCTGGGGCGAGATGCTGGACGCCTACCTGCTGGGCGCAGAGGTCGCGATTCGGCTCGGCGCCTCGGTGCACGGGGGCTTTCACCACGCGGGCTTCCACGCCACGGGCCTGGTGGCGCACTTCGCCTCGGCACTGGTGGCGGGCAGATTGCTCGGGCTGGATGCAGCGGGCCTGTGCGCCGCCCAGGGCATCGCCGCCAGCACGGCCTCGGGCGTGCAGGTCTTCCTGGAGGAAGGGGCGTGGACAAAGCGGATGCACCCGGGCTGGGGCGCACTCGCGGGCATCACTGCGGTGCACCTGGCCGCACACGGGTTCAAGGCCCCCACGCGCCCGTACGAGGGCCGCTTCGGCCTGTACGAGACGCACCTGCACGGCAGCGAGCCCGACCCCGCGGCACTGCTCGGCGAGCTCGGGCAGCGCTGGCACGTTGTCGACACCGCCATCAAGCCCTATCCGGTGTGCCATTTCATCCACGGCTGCCTGGACGCAGCCCTGGAGCTGGGTATGCCGGCGGGCGGCGAAGCGGCCATCGAGTCGGTGACCTGCTGGCTGCCCGAGCCAACGCTGCCCATCGTGGCCGAGCCGCTGGCGGCCAAGCAGCAGGCGCGCACCGACTACGAGGTGAAGTTCAGTGCCCCCTTCGTCGTGGCCACCGCGCTGCTCAAGGGGCGCTTCGGGCTGGCCGAACTGACGCCGCAGGCTCTGGCCGACGAAGCCGTGCGCAAGCTTGCGTTGCGCGTGGACGCCCGGGCCGACCCCGACTCGGCCTTCCCCCAGTACTTCTCCGGCGGCGTGACCGTGCGCCTGCGCGATGGCAGCGAGCTGACGCGGCACGTACGCGTGAACAAGGGTGCTGGCGAGCGCGCGCTGGAGGCCGCCGACATCGAGGCCAAGTTCGTGGACAATGCCGCGGTGCTGCTGGGCGAAGGCCCCGCACGCCAGGCGCTGCAGGCCCTTCGCGAGGGCAGCTCGCGCCCAGTCGGCGAGCTCCTGGGCAGCCTGCAGCCGCAAGGCTGAGCGCGCAACGCCCGGCGCCTGCTTCAAACCCGGCGCCCCTTGCCCTGCCAGTAGGGCTCGCGCAGCACCCGCTTGAGCAGCTTGCCCGCGTCGTCGCGTGGCAGGCTCTCGCGCAGCTCGAAACGCCGCGGCAGCTTGTAGCGCGCCAGCCGCGCGGCCAGGTGCTCGTGCAGCGCCTGCTGCGCCGCGCCGTCGGGCGCGAGCGCGCCGGGCCGGTCGCGCAGCACCACGAGCGCGAGCACCGCCTCGCCGAACTCGGCATCGGGCACGCCGATCACCGCGCAGTCCTGCACCCAGGGCAGCTCCAGCAGCGCCGCTTCGATCTCGGCCGGGTAGATGTTCACCCCGCCGGAGATCACCATGTCGCGCTTGCGGTCGCAGATGTAGAGGAAGCCATCGGCATCGAGGTAGCCTATGTCGCCGCCGCTGATCAGCGTGCCGCGCGCGATGCGCTGGCGGTCTTCGTCGCGGCGGTGGTAGGTGAAGTCGGGGTAAAACTCGAGCCCGACATAGACCTCGCCCGGTTCACCGGCCGCGCACAGCGTACCGTCGGGTGCCACGATCTCCACGCGCGCGCCGTCGATCGGGCGCCCGACAGTGCCCGGGTGCGCAAGCCACTGTGCGCTGTCGCACCAGGTGACCACGCTCGACTCGGTGGTGCCGTACCACTCGTTGATGATCGGCCCCCACCACTGGATCATCGCCCGCTTCACCTCGGGCGGACAGGGGGCGGCAGCGTGGTAGACGCTGCGCAGCGAGCTCAGGTCGTAGCGCTGTCGCACCTCCTCGGGCAGCCGCAGCAGGCGCACGAACATCGTGGGCACCATCACGATGCTCGTGGCGCGGTGGCGCTCGATGAGCCGCAGCAGCTCCTCGGGGTCGAAGCGCGGCATCAGCACCAGGGCGTCGGCGATCTGCATCGCCCGCATCGCGAACACGTTCGGGGCAGCGTGGTACAGCGGGGCCGGCACGATCAACCTTACGCCCGGCACCAGGCCGTAGACATGCGAGCGCATCTGCGCGATGCGCGCTTCTTGCTCGGGCGTGGGGCGTTGGCGCCGCACGCCCTTGGGCTTGCCCGTGGTGCCGGAGGTGTAGATGACGCTGTCCACGCTGCGCAGTGCGGGCCCGGACCAGGGTTCGTGGGCGGCGATCCAGTCTTCCCAGCGGGCCATCCCGGGCGGGGCGACACACACCGATGCGGGCAGCGCGAAGGCCTCGCGCAATTCGGGCGGGGTCTCGACCACCGCCACGGGCACACCGCGCTGCTGCAACCCGGTCAGGTCGAGCAACCCCAGCAAGTCGACGTGGGCCACGACCACGGCGGCCTCGCAGTCCTCCACCACGTAGGCGAGCTCGGCTGCCGTGAAGTGCCAGTTCAACGGTACCGCGAAGGCACCGGCCAGCCCGACAGCCAGCGTGGCCTCGAGGAAGGCTGGGTCGTTGCGCATCAGGATCACCACCGCGCGGCCAGGCCCTGCCCCGTGGGCGGCCAACGCCGTGGCGGCGCGCGCGCTGCGCTGGCGCAGTTCGGCGATGCCGAGGCCGCGCTCGCCCGCGTGCACGGTCGGCTCGCGGGCCGTCTGCACAGCGCTGTCCGATGCGCTCATGCAGCCACCTCGTACAGCAGCAAGCCGTTGTCGATGGCCAGGGCCTCGCCCTGCGGGCCGCGGGCGCGCACCCTGAAGCCGGCACGTCCGGGGCCTTCGTCCCAGATCTCGGTGCTCAGCGTGTCGCCCGGGAACGCCGGTGCGGAGAAGCGAACGTCGATGCGCCGCACCCGCGAGGCGTCGTTGCCGCACACGCTGCGCACCAGCGCGCGGCAGGCAACGCCGTAGGTGCACAGCCCGTGCAGGATGGGGCGCGGGAATCCACCCGCGCGCGCCACCTCGGGGTCGGCGTGCAGCGGGTTGTAGTCGCCGTTGAGCCGGTACAGCAGCGCCGTGTGCAGCCAGGTCGTGCGGTCGCACACCTGGTCAGGCGCGCGCTCGGGCAGCCGGTGCACGCTCTTGAGCGGGCCCGCCGGCCCGCCGAAGCCACCGTCGGCGCGCGCGAAGCTCGTCAGCCGGATCGTACACACGGGCTCGCCGGTGAGCGCGTCCTCGAGGTCGCGGCGCACGTAGATGAGCGCACCCCGGCCCGGGCCCTTGTCGATGATCTCCTCGACGCGGTTGCGCCCGATCAGGTGGCCCGCTGGCGCCAGCGGGCGGTGCATCTCGATGGACTGCTCGCC
>JBDKFA010000292.1:0-8866 GCA_039798945.1 Pseudomonadota bacterium | reverse complement strand
CGCGCGTCATGTCGATGAAGTCGGCGATGATGATGCCGCCGAGGTTGCGCAGCCGCAGCTGGCGCGCGATCGCGTCGGCGGCCTCGAGGTTGGTCTTGAAGATCGTGTCGTCGAAGTTGCGTGAGCCGACGAAGCCGCCGGTGTTGACGTCTATGGTGGTGAGCGCCTCGGTCTGGTCGATCACGAGGTAGCCCCCGCTCTTGAGTTCGACGCGCCGGCCGAGCGCGCGCACCACGTCTTCCTCGATGCCGTAGAGGTCGAAGATCGGGCGCTCGCCGCGGTAGTGCTCGAGCTTGGCCGCGGCCGCGGGCATGTAGGTGCGGCCAAAGGCGAGCAGCGCCTCGTACTGCATGCGCGAGTCGATGCGGATGGACTGGGTGGGTTCGCCCACGAGGTCGCGCAGCACGCGCTCGGCCAGGCTCAAGTCCTGGTGCAGCAGCGTGCCGGCGGGGCGCGTGGTGGCCAGCTCGCGCACCGCAGCCCAGGCCTTGCGCAGGTAGGCGATGTCCTCGGCGAGCTCGGTGTCGGTGGCGTCCTCGGCGTTGGTGCGCAGGATGAAGCCGCCCGTCTCCGAGCCCGATGCGGCCGCGGCCTGTGTGGCGAGCGCGGTGAGGCGGCTGCGCAGCTGCTCGCGCAGCTCGGGCGAGCCGATCTTCTGCGAGACGCCGATGTGGGTGTCCTGCGGCAGAAACACAAGCAGCCGCCCGGCGATGCTCACCTGCGTGGACAGCCGGGCGCCCTTGGTGCCGATGGGGTCCTTGATGACCTGCACGAGCAGCGTCTGCCCTTCGAAGACCTGGCGCTCGATGGGCAGCTGCGGGGCGTCGTCAGCGCGCCGGGTGCCCACCGAGTGGGGGTGCAGGTCGGCCACGTGCAGGAAGGCGGCGCGCTCCAGGCCGATGTCGACGAAGGCACTCTGCATGCCCGGAAGCACACGCGAGACGCGCCCGAGGTAAAGGTTGCCGACCAGGCCGCGCTCGAGCGTGCGCTCGATGTGCAGCTCCTGCACGGCGCCGTTCTCGACGATGGCCACGCGGGTTTCCTGCGGGGCCCAGTTGATGAGGATGTCCTGGGTGGGCATGGCGGTGGCGGTGTGTGGAACGCGCATCGTAACCACCGCGCGGGCGCTCAGAGCCGGGTGATCAGAGCCGGGTGCGTACGCGCGCGGCGCGCAGCAACTGTGCCGTCTCGTGCAGCGGCAGCCCGACGATGCCGCTGTGGCTGCCAGCGATGTGGTGGATGCAGCTCGCGAAGGCGCCCTGGATGCCGTAGGCGCCGGCCTTGCCGAAGGGTTCGCCCGAAGCGATGTAGGCCCGGATCTGCGCCGGGGTGAGCGGGGCGACGTGCACGCGCGACACACTGAGGGCCTGCAGTGTGCGCCGGCCTGTCCACAGCGCCACCGCCGTGAGCACGCGGTGGGTGCGCCCGGAGAGCGCGGCCAGCGTGGCGGCCGCCTCGCGCGCATCGGCCGGCTTGCCGAGGATGCGTCGGCCGAGTGCCACCGTGGTGTCGGCGCACAGGATGGGGGCGGCTTCGCCTGCACGCTCGCGCAGGCGCACGCGCGCAGCCTCGAGCTTGAGGAGCGTGACGCGCTGCACGTAGGCGGCCGGGGCCTCGCCGCGCAGCGGCTCTTCGAGCGCCTCAAGCGCGTGCAGAGTCTGCGCGTCGGCGTGCGTGTCGGGCAGCAGCAGCCGCCAGGCCACGCCGATCTGCTCGAGCAGTTCGCGCCGGCGCGGGCTTTGCGAGGCGAGCCAGATGAAGTCGTGCATGGGGTGAGTTCGAACTCGCGCTTCGCGCTACGATACACTGAATTTCTTCATTCCATACACATCATGCGTACCAACATCGTCATCGACGACAAGCTCATGGCCGAGGCGCTGAAGTCAACGGGCCTGAAGACCAAGCGCGAGACGGTCGAGCTCGGGCTGCGCACGCTCGTGCGACTGCAGCGCCAGGCCGAGCTGCGCAAGCTGCGCGGCCAAGTCAACTGGGAGGGGGACCTCACTCGGATGCGGCGCGACAGATGATCCTCGTCGACTCGAGCGTGTGGATCGACTACCTGCGCGGCATCGACACGCCGCAGGCCGATCGGCTCGACACCCTGCTCGGCCACGAGCCGCTGGCCATCGGCGACCTCATCCTCACGGAAGTGCTGCAAGGCATTCGCGCCGAACGGCAGTTTCTCGACGTCAAGCGCAAGCTCGAGTCGCTCGAGATCGTCACGCTGTGCGACCCGGAAGTGGCCGTCGAGGCGGCGCGGAACTTCCAGCGGCTGCGCGCGCTGGGTATCACCGTTCGCGGAACGGTCGATGCCGTGATCGCTACGCGCTGCATCCTCAGCCGTCACATCTTGCTGCACAGCGACCGTGACTTCGACCCCTTTGAGCAGCACCTCGGGCTGAAGGTGCTGGACTGCCGGGCCTGAGCCTCACGGCCCTCACTCCCGGTGGTAGGGGTGCCCCGTGTGTAGCGACCAGGCGCGGTACAGCGCCTCGGCGAGCATCACGCGTGCGAGCGCGTGCGGCAGCGTCAGGTCAGACAGGCGCAGCGTCTCGTCGGCACGGGCCTTGAGGCTCTCGTCCAGCCCGTCTGGGCCGCCAATGAGGAGTGCCACGTCGCGCCCGTCGCCGAGCCAGAAGGCCAGGCGCTGCGCGAGCTGCGCGCTCGTCAGGCGGGTGCCGCGCTCGTCGAGCACGACGCGCCGCGCCCCGCGCGGCACGGCCGCCTCCAGCCGCGTGGCCTCGGCCTGCATGCACTGCGCGGCACTGCGCCCGGCACGCGGCTCGGCCTTCAGCGCCTTGAGCTCGAGCCGGCACTCCGGCGGCATGCGCTTGGCGAATTCCTCCCAGGCGGCGTCGGCCCACGCGGGCTGACGCTGGCCGATCGCGGCCACGACGAGCCGCATGGGGCCTCAGCGTGCCGGCCGGCGGGCCGGGGCGGCCTTCTTGGCGGGAGCGGCCTTCTTGGCGGGGGCAGCCTTCTTGACCGTTGCAGCCTTCTTCGCAGGCGCAGCCTTCTTCGCCGGGGAGGACTGCTTCGCCGGGGCGGCCCTCTTCGCAGGGGCTGCTTCCTTCGCCGGAGCAGCCTTCGAGGTGAGCGCGCTCTGCTTCGCCGGCGCAGTCGCCTTGGCCGCAGCGGCGGGCCTGGCGGCCGCGCCAGCCGGCGCCGCCGACTTCATCGTCACCTTCTTGCCGCCCCAGATCTCCTCGAGCCGGTAGTACTCGCGGATGGAGGGCTGCATGATGTGCGCCACCGCAGCCCCGCAGTCGACGATGATCCACTCGCCGTTGTCCTCGCCCTCGGTGCTGAGAACCGGCATGCCGCGCGACTTGACCGTCTCGCGCACACTGGCGGCCAGCGCCTTGGTCTGGCGGTTGCTCGTGCCCGAGGCGATGACCACGCGCTCGAACAGGGGCGACAGCGCCTCGGTGTTGAAGACCAGGATGTTCTGGGCTTTCACGTCCTCCAGGCCATCGACGATGGCCCGTTGCAGCTTGCGGATGTCCATTCAGTGCGCGGCGGCGTCCCTTCGGTACAGGTGGTGTCGGGCAATATAGCGTGCGACTGCCCCGCCTGTCAGGTCGTCGACGGGTTCGCCGCGCCGAAGCGCCGCGCGTACCGCGGAAGAAGACACCGGCATCGCGGGCAGCGGCAGCGTGCACAGCCGGTGGGGCACACCGGCCAGCGCGGGCGGCGCGGCCGGGGCTACGCCTTCGCGAGCGGCCACGGCCAGCGTGAGGCGCTCCAGCAGCACCGGCCACTCACGCCAGGTGTCAAAGCGCGCGTATTGGTCCTGCCCGATCACGAGAAAGAGCAGGCAGCCGGGCACCTCCTGCGCCACCTCGCGCACGGTGTCCACCGTGTAGCTCGGGCCCTGGCGCTGCAGTTCACGCTGATCCACGACGAAGCGCGGCTCACCGGCCGCGAGCAGCCGCACCATCGACACGCGGTGCGCGCCGTCGGCCAGCTCGCGGCCGGCCTTCTGCCAGGGCTGGCCGGCAGGCAGCCAGCGCAGCTCGTCGAGCGCGAGCACATCGAGCGCCAGGCGTGCCAGCGCCAGGTGCGCAAGGTGCGGCGGGTCGAAGGTGCCGCCGAACAGGCCGATGCGCCGGGGTGTGGTCACGCGCCCGGGGATCCTGCCGCGTTCGTGTGAAGGAGCCGTGCCCGCATGCGCTTCACGCCCAGTCGCGCGGCCGCAGGAAGTCGGTGTAGAGCCGCGCCTCGGGCGTGCCGGGCTCGGGGCTCCAGCTGTAGCGCCACTTCACGATGGGCGGCATGCTCATCAGGATGCTCTCGGTGCGCCCACCGCTTTGCAGGCCGAACAGCGTGCCGCGGTCGAACACGAGGTTGAACTCCACGTAGCGGCCACGCCGGTAGGCCTGGAAGTCGCGCTCGCGCTCGCCGTAGGGCGTGTGGCGGCGGCGCTGGATGAGGGGCAGGTAGGCCTCGATGAAGGCGTCGCCCACGGCGCGCGTCATCGCGAAGCTGCCCTCGAAGCCGAGCTCGGCGAAGTCGTCGTAGAAGACGCCACCCACGCCGCGCGGCTCGCCGCGGTGCTTGAGGAAGAAGTACTCGTCGCACCAGGCCTTGAAGCGCGGGTAGAGCTTCGCATCGATCGGGTCAAGCGCGTTGCGGCAGGTGCGGTGGAAGTGCTGGGCGTCTTCCTCGAAGCCGTAGTAGGGGGTGAGGTCCATGCCGCCGCCAAACCACACCACGGGCTCGCGGCCCTGGGGCATCGCCGCGAACATGCGCACGTTCATGTGCGCGGTGGGCACGTACGGGTTGCGCGGGTGCATCACGAGCGAGACGCCCATCGCCTCGAAGGCCGAGCCCGCGAGCTCGGGGCGGTGCGCGGTGGCCGAGGGCGGCAGTGCACGGCCCTTCACGTGGCTGAAGTTGCAGCCCCCGCGCTCGAGCACACCGCCCTCCTCCACCAGGCGCGACAGGCCATCGCCCTCGAGCCGGCCGCCGGGCTCGCGCGTCCAGGCGTCGGTGAGGAAGGTGTGGCCGTCTTCGGCCTGCAGCGCATCGATGATGCGCGACTGCAGGCCCAGCAGGTAGGTGCGCACGGCGGTGGTGTCGAGGGGGGTGGTCATGCGGGGGTCTCGCTGGATCGTGCAGGTCGTGGGGGGCGTTGGGGTCGTCGGAGTCGGTCGAAGGGTGACGATCGTTCCGGTTGTTCGGGTCAGGGCACGCGCGGGTCAGTGGGCTCGGTGACCGGCGGTGGCCTCAGCCGGGACCGCCCAGGCGGATCGGTGCCGCCCGCTCGGGCCGGCAGCCGCGTGCCGGGCTGAGGCGGCGCTCGATTTCGGCCATGTCGGTGGCGGCATCGCCACACAGGTGCAGGAAGGAGTGCACGCCGATGCGCCGCCGGCCGAAGTCCAGGTGCGCCAGCGCCAGCGGTACGTCGGCGCCGAGCGTGACGCGGTAGAAGCCGCTGCGCCAGCCCGGGCGCCACGAGCGCGTGCCCTCGGGGGCCACCACGAGCCAGTAGAACTCGTCGCGCTCGCGGGCTGCGCGGAGGCGGGCCACCATGTCCTCGACGATGCCGGCCGGGGCGCTGCGGTCCACCGGCACCCCGCCCACCCAGCGCAGCCAGCGCCCGAAAAGCGGAATGCGAAAGAGGGAGTCCTTGCCCCAGAACATCGCCGGAAAACCCATCGCCCACTTGGCGAGGATGCCCACCGGGAAGTCCCAGTTCGAGGTGTGCGGGTAGACGGCGAGCACACCCTGGCGGGCAGGCAGGCCATCGAAGTCGAGCTGCCAGCCGGCCAGCTTCAAGAGCCTGAGCGCCAGCGGGCTGCCGCGCAGTTGCACCGGGCGCTCCACCAGTTCCACCGGCCCGGGCCGCGTGGCCGGCTCGGGCAACGGGTTCGAGGGTGCAGCCGGTGCCGTCATCGTGCCCGCACAGCCCGGTGGCCGATGTCGCGCCGCCACTGGGCACCCTCGAAGCCGATGGGCGCCAGCACCTCGTAGGCCCGCTGTTGCGCCAGCCGCGCCGATTCGCCAAGCGCTGTCACGCACAGCACGCGCCCGCCGCTCGTGCGCAGCACGCCGTCCGCGTCAAGCGTGGTGCCGGCGTGGAAGACGTGGGCGTCGGGCTGCGCCTCGGGAAGGCCGTCGAGCGCGTCGCCGCTGCGCGGGGATTGCGGGTAGCCGGCCGCGGCCATCACGACACCGAGCGCAAAGCGCCTGTCCCACTGCAGCTCCACCTGGTCGAGCGCGCCCTCGGTGGCGTGCCACAGCAGCTCGAAGAGGTCGCTCTTCAGGCGCATCAGCAGCACCTGCGCCTCGGGGTCGCCCAGGCGGGCGTTGAACTCCACGGTGCGCGGCCGGCCCTGCTCATCGATCATCAGCCCGGCGTACAGAAAGCCCGTGAAGGGCGTGCCGTCGGCGCGCAGGCCCGCCACCGTCGGGCCGATGATCTCGCGCATCACGCGCGCGTGCACATCCGGCGTGACCACCGGCGCGGGCGAGTAGGCGCCCATGCCGCCCGTGTTCGGGCCTTGGTCGCCGTCGAAGATGCGCTTGTGGTCCTGGCTCGTGGCCAGTGCCACCACGTGCGTGCCGTCGCAGGCGACGATGAAGCTCGCCTCCTCGCCAGCCATGAATTCCTCGAGCACCACCGCCGCACCACCCGCGTTGTGGCGCACACCGAGCGCGCTGCCGCCGAGCATGTCGTCGATGGCAGCGTGGGCTTCCTCAGGCGTCATGGCCACCACCACGCCTTTGCCCGCGGCCAAGCCATCGGCCTTCACGACGATGGGCGCGCCGTTCGCGTCCACATGGGCGTGCGCGGCCGCGGCGTCGGTGAAGGTGGCGTAGCCGGCGGTGGGAATGCCGTGGCGACGCATGAAGTCTTTCGCGTAGGCCTTGGAGCTCTCTAGCCGTGCCGCGGCCTGGGTGGGACCGAAGATGCGCAGCCCGCGGGCGCGGAAAAGGTCGACCACGCCGGCGGCCAGCGGTGCCTCGGGGCCGACCACCGTGAGGCCGATGGCCTCCGATTGGGCGAAGTCGGCAAGCGCTGCGGGGTCGCTCAGCGCCACGTTGCGCAGCCCCGGCTCGCGTGCGGTGCCACCGTTGCCGGGCGCCACGAAGACCATCGTCACACGCGGGCTCTGAGCCAGCTTCCAGGCCAGCGCGTGCTCGCGCCCGCCGCCTCCGATGACCAGCACCTTCATCGGGGGGCGCCTGGCCGGCTGGGGCGTGGGAGGGTGGTCATCGGTGCGGGGTGCTCACTCGGTGAGGTTGGCGTTGTGGTAGACGTCCTGCACGTCGTCGAGGTCTTCGAGCACGTCCAGCAGCTTTTGCATGCGCACGGCGTCTTCACCGGTCACGTCCACCGGGTTCTCGGCGCGCATCGTCACTTCCGCAAGCTCGGGCTGCAGGCCAGCGGCTTCGAGCGCCGCCTTCACGGCCTCGAAGTCGCCCGGGGCGCACAGCACTTCCACGGAGCCGTCCTCGCCCGTGACGACGTCTTCGGCGCCGGCTTCGAGCGCCACCTCCATCACCTTGTCTTCGCTCGTGCCCGGGGCGAAGAGGAACTGGCCGCAGTGCTTGAACTGGAACGCCACCGAGCCCTCGGTACCGAGGTTGCCACCGTACTTACTGAAGGCATGGCGCACCTCGGCCACCGTGCGCACGCGGTTGTCGGTCATGCAGTCGACGATGACGGCCGCCCCGCCGATGCCATAGCCCTCGTAGCGTATCTCCTCGTAGTTCACACCCTCGAGGTTGCCGGTGGCCTTGTCGATGTTGCGCTTGACGGTGTCGGCCGGCAGGTTGACGGCCTTGGCCTTGTCGATGGCCAGCCGCAGCCGCGGATTGGCGGAGGGGTCGCCGCCGCCCTGGCGGGCCGCGACCATGATCTCGCGGATCACACGCGTCCAGGCCTTGCCGCGCTTTTCATCCTGGCGACCCTTGCGGTGCTGGATGTTGGCCCACTTGGAATGACCGGCCATCTGTGCTCCTGCGGGAATCGGCACGATGGCCCACAACCCGCGCTCGTGTTTGTATAGTGGCCGCGATTTTACCGGCAGCCACCCCCCCGCTTCGGCCCCCGGCCACAGCGGCGCGCCCACCCCGAGGACACACGCCATGCCCGAACCCCTCCTCGTTGCCCGCCGCGGCGACACCGAATGCCACCTGCTGCCGGCACTCGCCAACCGGCACGGACTCATCACCGGGGCCACGGGCACGGGCAAGACGATCACGCTGCAGACACTGGCCGAAAGCTTCTCGCGCATCGGCGTGCCGGTGTTCATGGCCGACGTGAAGGGCGACTTGACGGGCATCAGCCAGGCTGGCCGCATCGGCGAGAAGCTCGCGCGCGTGCTGGCCGAGCGCGGCATCGAGCCGCCCGCGCCCGTGGCCTGCCCCACGACGCTGTGGGACGTGTTCGGCGAGCAGGGCCACCCCGTGCGCGCCACCATCTCGGACATGGGGCCACTGCTGCTCGGGCGCATGCTCGGCCTGAACGAGACGCAAAGCGGCGTGCTCAACCTCGTCTTCAAGATCGCCGACGACCACGGCATGCTGCTGCTGGACCTGAAGGACCTGCGCGCGATGCTGCAGCATGTGGGCGACAACGCGCGCGCCTTCACCACCGAGTACGGCAACATCAGCGCGGCCAGCGTCGGCGCCATCCAGCGCGGGCTGCTGCAGATCGAGCAGCAAGGCGGCGACCGCTTCTTCGGCGAGCCGATGCTCGACATCGGCGACTTCATGCAGACGGTGGACGGCCGCGGCGTGATCAACGTGCTGGCCGCCGACAAGCTGCTGAACGCACCGCGCCTGTACGGCACCTTCCTGCTGTGGATGCTCTCGGAGCTCTTCGAGTCGCTGCCCGAGGTGGGCGACCTCGACA
>JBDKFA010000291.1:0-10444 GCA_039798945.1 Pseudomonadota bacterium | reverse complement strand
GGCTTGGCCATCAGGCCGCGCATGCCGGCGAGCTGGCGGATCTGCGCTGCCGAGCCGCGCGCCCCGGAGTCGGCCATCATGTAGATGGAGTTGAAGGACTCCTGGTCGACTTCCTTGCCGTTGCGGTCCTGCACCTTCTGCTTGGACAGCTGCGACATCATGACCTTGCCGACCTCGTCGCCGGTCTTGCCCCAGATGTCCACGACCTTGTTGTAGCGCTCCCCGGCCGTCACGAGGCCCGAGACGTACTGCTGCTCGATCTCCTTGACCTCCTTCTCGGCACGCTCGATCAGGCCGTGCTTCTCCCGCGGAACGAGCATGTCGTCGATGGCGATCGAGATGCCCGCGCGCGTGGCCAGGCGGAAGCCCGACTGCAGCAGCTTGTCGGCGAAGACCACCGTCTCCTTCAGGCCGCACTTGCGGAAGCTCACGTTGATCAGGCGCGAGATCTCCTTCTTCTTCAGCGCCTTGTTGATGTTGGAGAAGGGCAGCCCCTTGGGCAGGATCTCCGACAGCAGCGCACGGCCGACGGTGGTGTCCACCAGGCGCGTGACGGGCACGAACTCGCCCGAAGCGGCATCCTTCACGTGCTCGGTCAGGCGCACCGACACGCGCGCGGTGATCTCCACCACGCCGTTGTCCAGCGCGCGCAGCACCTCGCCCACGTCGCCGAAGATCATGCCCTCGCCGCGGCCGTTGATGCGCTCGCGGGTGGCGTAGTACAGGCCCAGCACCACGTCCTGGCTCGGCACGATGGACGGCTCGCCCGAGGCCGGGAAGAGCACGTTGTTGGAGGCGAGCATCAGCGTGCGCGCTTCCATCTGCGCCTCGATGGACAGCGGCACGTGCACGGCCATCTGGTCGCCGTCGAAGTCGGCGTTGAAGGCCGAGCACACGAGCGGGTGCAGCTGGATCGCCTTGCCCTCGATGAGCACCGGCTCGAAGGCCTGGATCCCCAGGCGGTGCAGCGTCGGGGCGCGGTTGAGCAGCACCGGGTGCTCGCGGATCACCTCCTCGAGGATGTCCCACACCACGGGCGTGCCCGACTCGACTTCCTTCTTCGCCGCCTTGATCGTGTTGGCGATGCCCATCGCCTCCAGGCGGCTGAAAATGAAGGGCTTGAAGAGCTCGAGAGCCATCAGCTTGGGCAGCCCGCACTGGTGCAGCTTGAGCGTCGGGCCCACGGTGATCACCGAGCGACCGGAGTAGTCGACGCGCTTGCCCAGCAGGTTCTGGCGGAAGCGGCCGCCCTTGCCCTTAATCATGTCGGCCAGCGACTTCAGGGCGCGCTTGTTCGCGCCCGTCATCGCCTTGCCGCGGCGGCCGTTGTCCAGCAGCGAGTCCACCGCCTCCTGCAGCATGCGCTTCTCGTTGCGCACGATGATCTCGGGCGCCTTCAGCTCGAGCAGCCGCGCCAGGCGGTTGTTGCGGTTGATAACGCGGCGGTACAGGTCGTTGAGGTCGGAGGTGGCGAAGCGCCCGCCGTCCAGCGGCACGAGCGGGCGCAGGTCCGGCGGCAGCACCGGCAGCACGTCCATCACCATCCACTGCGGCTTGATGCCCGACTTCTTGAAGGCCTCCAGCACCTTCAGGCGCTTGGAGTTCTTCTTGATCTTGAGCTCGGAGCCCGTCATGTCGTTGCGGATCTTGTCGATCTCCGCATCGATGTCCATCTCCTCGAGCAGCTTCTTGACGCCCTCGGCGCCCATGAGCGCGACGAAGTCTCCACCGTACTCGCGCTGCTTGGCCTCGTAGTCGTCCTCGGTCATGATCGAGAACTTCTTCAGCGGCGTCATGCCCGGGTCGACGACCACGTAGGCCTCGAAGTACAGCACGCGCTCGATGTCGCGCAGGGTCATGTTGAGTACCAGGCCCAGGCGCGAGGGCAGGCTCTTCAGGAACCAGATGTGCGCGCAGGGCGCGGCCAGGTCGATGTGGCCCATGCGCTCGCGGCGCACCTTGGTCTGCGTGACCTCCACGCCGCACTTCTCGCAGATCACGCCGCGGTGCTTGAGGCGCTTGTACTTGCCGCACAGGCACTCGTAGTCCTTGATCGGCCCGAAGATCTTGGCGCAGAACAGCCCGTCGCGCTCGGGCTTGAAGGTGCGGTAGTTGATGGTCTCGGGCTTCTTCACCTCGCCGAAGGACCACGAACGGATCTTCTCCGGGCTGGCCAGTCCGATCTTGATGGCATCGAAGTGCTCATCGGGGGTGAACTGCTTGAACAGGTCGAGCAAGCCTTTCATGACTCTCTCCTTGTATGCGTTGCGTGCTGGATGGGAAGGCGTGTGACGGGCCGGGCGGGCACGTCAGTTCTTCTCCAGCTCGATGTCGATGCCCAGCGACCGGATTTCCTTGACCAGCACGTTGAAGGACTCGGGCATGCCCGCGTCGATCGAGTGCTCGCCCTTGACGATGTTCTCGTAGACCTTGGTGCGGCCGTTCACGTCGTCGGACTTCACGGTGAGCATCTCCTGCAGCACGTAGCTCGCGCCGTAGGCCTCCAGCGCCCAGACCTCCATCTCGCCGAAGCGCTGGCCGCCGAACTGCGCCTTGCCGCCCAGCGGCTGCTGCGTGACGAGGCTGTAGGGGCCGGTGGAGCGGGCGTGCATCTTGTCGTCCACCAGGTGGTGCAGCTTGAGCACGTGCATGTAGCCGATGGTCACCGGGCGCTCGAACGCCTCGCCCGTACGGCCGTCGTGCAGCGTGGCCTGGGTACGGGTGTCGGTCAGCCCGCGGGCACGCGCCACCTCGTCCGGGTAGGCGAGCTTGAGCATCGTGCGGATCTCCTCCTCGGAGGCACCGTCGAATACCGGCGTGGCAAAGGGCACGCCCTTGGCCAGCTCGCCAGCCATCTCGACGACATCCGCATCGGACAGCTGCGCCAGCGCCTCGGCCTTGCCCCCGGAGCGGTTGTACATCTGGTCGAGCATGCCGCGCAGCTCGGCCACGCGGGCGCCGCCTTGCAACATGTCGCCGATGCGCTGGCCGATGCCCTTGGCGGCCCAGCCCAGGTGCACCTCGAGCACCTGGCCCACGTTCATCCGCGAGGGCACGCCCAGCGGGTTGAGCACGATGTCCACCGGCGTGCCGTCGGCCATGTAGGGCATGTCCTCCACGGGCACGATCTTGGAGACCACACCCTTGTTGCCGTGGCGGCCGGCCATCTTGTCGCCGGGCTGCAGGCGGCGCTTGACGGCGAGGTAGACCTTCACCATCTTGAGCACGCCCGCGGGCAGCTCGTCGCCCTGCGTGAGCTTCTTGCGCTTCTCCTCGAAGGCGAGGTCGAAGCTGTGGCGCGTCTGGTCGAGCGAGTTCTTGATCGACTCGAGCTGGTTGGCCACTTCCTCCTCGGCCGGGCGCACGTCGAACCAGTGGTGACGATCGACCGTGGCGAGGTAGGCCTTGTCGATCACCGTACCCTTGGCCAGACGCTGCGGCCCGCCGTTGGCCACCTTGCCCACGAGCAGCTTCTCGATGCGGTCGAAGGCGTCGGCCTCGACGATGCGCAGCTGGTCGTTCAGGTCAAGCCGGAAGCGCTTGAGCTCGTCGTCGATGATCTGCTGGGCGCGCTTGTCGCGCGTGATGCCCTCGCGGGTGAAGACCTGCACGTCGATGACGGTGCCGCTCGTGCCCTGGTCCACGCGCAGCGAGGTGTCCTTCACGTCGGAGGCCTTCTCGCCGAAGATCGCGCGCAGCAGCTTCTCCTCGGGGGTGAGGGTGGTCTCGCCCTTGGGCGTGACCTTGCCCACGAGCACGTCGCCGGGGTTGACCTCGGCACCGATGTAGACGATGCCCGACTCGTCCAGCCGCGCGAGCTGCTGCTCCGACAGGTTCGGGATGTCGCGCGTGATCTCCTCGCTGCCGAGCTTGGTGTCGCGCGCCATCACCACGAGTTCCTCGATGTGGATCGAGGTGTAGCGGTCGTCGGCGACCACGCGCTCGCTGATGAGGATGGAGTCCTCGAAGTTGTAGCCGTTCCAGGGCATGAAGGCTACGAGCATGTTCTGGCCGAGCGCGAGCTCGCCGAGGTCGGTGCTCGCGCCGTCGGCCACCACGTCACCGGCTCCCACCTTGTCGCCGCGCTTGACGATCGGGCGCTGGTGGATGTTGGTGTTCTGGTTGCTGCGCTGGTACTTGATGAGGTTGTAGATGTCCACGCCCACCTCGCCGGCCACCGTCTCCGCATCGTTGACGCGGATCACGATGCGGTTGGTGTCGACGTAGTCCACGATGCCCCCGCGCCGCGCGGTGACGACCGTGCCCGAGTCCACCGCCGCCACGCGCTCCACGCCCGTGCCGACGAAGGCCTTCTCGGGGCGCAGCGTGGGCACGGCCTGGCGCTGCATGTTGGCGCCCATCAGTGCACGGTTGGCGTCGTCGTGCTCGAGGAAGGGCACGAGCGAGGCGGCCACCGAGACGATCTGCGCGGGGGCGACGTCCATGTACTGCACGCGCTCGGGCGAGAGCAGCACCGATTCGCCGTTCTCGCGCGCGCTCACGAGCTCGTCCACGAGGCGGCCGGCGTCGTCCAGCGAGGCGTTGGCCTGCGCGATCACGTACTTGCCTTCCTCGATAGCCGACAGGTAGTCGATCTGGTCGGTGACCTTGCCGTCCACCACGCGGCGGTACGGCGTCTCGAGGAAGCCGTACTCGTTGAGCTGCGCGTACAGGGCCAGCGAGTTGATCAGGCCGATGTTCGGGCCTTCGGGGGTCTCGATTGGGCACACGCGGCCGTAGTGCGTCGGGTGCACGTCGCGCACCTCGAAGCCGGCGCGCTCGCGCGTCAGGCCGCCCGGGCCGAGGGCGGAGACGCGTCGCTTGTGCGTGATCTCGCTCAGCGGGTTGGTCTGGTCCATGAACTGGCTGAGCTGGCTCGCACCGAAGAACTCCTTGAGGGCCGCGGAGATCGGCTTGGAGTTGATCAGGTCGTGCGGCATCAGCGCCTCGGTCTCGGCCTGGCCCAGACGCTCCTTCACGGCCTTCTCGATGCGCGCGAGGCCCGAGCGGTACTGGTTCTCGGCGAGCTCGCCCACGCAGCGCACGCGGCGGTTGCCCAGGTGGTCGATGTCGTCGACCTCGCCGTTGCCGTTGCGCAGGTCCACGAGGATCTTGACCACGTCGAGGATGTCCTCGTTGGTCAGCGTCATCGGACCATCGGGGCTGTCACGCCCGACGCGGGCGTTGAACTTCATGCGCCCCACGCGCGAGAGGTCGTAGGTGTCGGGGTTGTAGAAGAGGCGATTGAAGAGTGCCTCCACCGCGTCCTCGGTGGGCGGCTCGCCGGGGCGCATCATGCGGTAGATGGCTACGCGGGCGGCGAGCTGGTCGGCCGTCTCGTCGGCGGCCAGCGTCTGGCTGATGTAGGCGCCCTGGTTGAGCTCGTTCGTGTACAGGCAGGGCAGCTCCTTGATGCCCGCGGCACGCAGCTTCTTGAGCAGCGTCTCGGTGAGCTCGTCATTGGCGCGCGCGACGATCTCGCCCGTCTCGGGATCGACCATGTTGCGGGCCACGACGCGGCCCAGGAGGAAGTCCTCGGGCACGGAGACGTGGCGGGTGTCGCTCTGCTCGAGCTGGCGCACGTGGCGCGCGGTGATGCGCTTGTCCTTCTCGACGATGACGGCGCCCGACTTGTCGGTGATGTCGAAGCGCGCCACCTCGCCGCGCAGGCGGTCCGGGACGAACTCCATCTGCGCGCCCGCGTCCATCAGCACGAAGTTGTCGTTGACGAAGAAGTGGGCCAGGATGGCCTCGGGCTTGAGCCCGATGGCCTTGAGCAGGATCGTCACCGGCATCTTGCGGCGGCGGTCCACCCGGAAGAACAGGGTGTCCTTGGGGTCAAACTCGAAGTCGAGCCACGAGCCGCGGTAGGGGATCACGCGGGCGCTGAACAGCAGCTTGCCCGAGCTGTGCGTCTTGCCCTTGTCGTGCTCGAAGAAGACGCCCGGGGAGCGGTGCAGCTGGCTGACGATCACGCGCTCGGTGCCGTTGATCACGAAAGAGCCGTAGTCGGTCATGAGCGGCACTTCGCCCATGTAGACCTCCTGCTCCTTGATCTCCTTGACGAGCTTCTGCGGATGCGACTCGCGGTCGTAGATGATCATCTGCAGGCGCGCGCGCACGGCGGCGGCGAAGGTCAGGCCGCGCTGCTGGCACTCGCGCACGTCGAACGCGGGCTTGGCGATGTTGTACTCGATGAACTTCATCTCCACGAACCCGTTGTGCGAGACGATCGGGAAGGCGGAGAGGAAGGCAGCCTGCAGCCCCTCGGGCTTGCGCTGTGCCGGGGGCACGTCCTTCTGCAGGAAGGCGACGTAGGAGTCGCGCTGCATCGTGAGCAGGTAGGGGACGTTCAGCACGCTGTCGCGCTTGCCGAAACTCTTTCGGATGCGCTTGCGCTCGGTGAAGCTGTAGGGGCTTGCGTTCGCCATGGATCACTCCGTGTCGGCCGGCCGCACCTGGACTGGGTACGGCCGAGGAACCGGCGACTGGCTGCTCGGGCGTTGCGCCCGAAAGCTTGGTGGCAGGCCACTACCTGCCGCTGGCGGACAACCCCGGCATTGCACCGGAGCCCGACCAAACCGGTTCTCTGCAGTCGGATCAGAGAACACTGCCAAGCCGGGAACAGAGGTTCGGGGCTTGGCGCTGCTCTCCGCAGCGCGTGGCCCGCCACCAGGCGGGCCGCTGGAGCCGGGTCTTACTTGAGTTCGACCTTGGCGCCGGCTTCTTCCAGCTTCTTCTTGGCCGCCTCGGCGTCGGCCTTGGAGATGCCTTCCTTGACGGGCTTGGGTGCGCCGTCGACCAGGTCCTTGGCCTCCTTCAGGCCCAGGCCGGTGAGTTCGCGCACGGCCTTGATGACCGACACCTTGTTGGCGCCCGCCTCGTTGAGCATCACCGTGAACTCGGTCTTCTCTTCGGCGACGGGCGCAGCGGCGCCACCGCCACCCGCAGCCGGAGCGGCCATGGCGGCGGCGGACACGCCGAACTTCTCCTCGATGGCCTTGACCAGGTCATTGAGTTCCATCACGGACATGCTGTCCATCGCAGCCAGGAATGCGTCTTTGTCGAATGCCATTTGGGATACCTCGAAATGTGAATGGTTGGGTTGTCGGACTCGTCAGGCGGCAGCGGTCTGCCCCTCGCCCTTCTTCTCGGCGAGCGCAGCCAGCACGCCGGCCAGGCGCTGGATGGGCGACTTCAGCAGGCCGGCGACCTGCGCGATCAGGACTTCGCGCGACGGGATCGCCGCCAGGGCCTTCACCCCGTTGGCATCCAGCACGCGGCCCGCATAGGCCCCGCCCTTGATGACGAGCTTGTCGTTGCCCTTGGCGAAGTCGGCGATGACTTTCGCGGCGGCAACGGCGTCCTCGGAAAAGCCGTAGATCAGCGGGCCGGCCATGGACTCCGTGGCGCACTCGAATGGCGTGCCAGCCACCGCGCGACGGGCGAGCGTGTTCTTCAGCACGTGAAGGTACACGCCCTTGTCGCGCGCCTGCCGGCGCAACGCATCCAGGTGAGCCACGGTGAGGCCACGGTACTCGGCCAGCGCGAGGGTCTGCGAGCGGGCGACTTGCGCCGCCACGTCCGCCACCACGGCTGCCTTCTCGTTGCGATTGAGACTCAAGGTCTGCTCCTCACACCACGCGGCGCGGGCCTTGCAAGGCCCTTGCCGCAACCAGGTTCAGCGACCTTGCCATTCGAGACACCCCGGCTGCCGGCACTTGCCGGCGTACGAGCACTCCAACGGCGGGACCGCCATCTGCGCTGGCTTCGCGCGTGATGCCGGGAGGCCCGGCACGCTGCGCTCGATTACGGCGCCTTGCGGCACCACCAGCGGTCTTGGATGGCCCGCCGCTCACGCCCTTTGGGCGCGGGCGACGGCCCACCAACTCTTCACGCCCCCGCGGTCAAGACCGGCCGCGGGTGCTGTCACTCCCGTCCGGACTCAGGCGGCGGGGGCGGCGATCGTCGCGGTATCCACCCGCACGCCCACACCCATCGTCGAGGACACGGCCACCTTGCGCAGGTACACACCCTTGCTGGTGGCCGGCTTGGCCTTGTTCAGCGCGTCGATCAGCGCGCGCAGGTTGCCCGTGAGCTTGTCGCTCTCGAACGAGCGGCGGCCGATGGTGGCGTGGATGATCCCGGCCTTGTCGACGCGGAACTGCACCTGGCCGGCCTTGGCGTTGCGCACCGCGGTGGCGACGTCCGGCGTCACGGTGCCCACCTTCGGGTTGGGCATCAGGCCGCGCGGGCCGAGCACCTGGCCGAGCGTACCGACCACGCGCATCGTGTCGGGCGAGGCGATGACAACGTCGAAGTCGAGGTTGCCCGCCTTCACCTGGGCCGCCAGGTCGTCCAGGCCGACGAGGTCGGCACCCGCTGCCTTGGCCTCCTCGGCCTTGGCACCCTGGGCGAACACGGCCACGCGCTTGGTCTTGCCGGTGCCGTTGGGCATCACGACCGCGCCGCGCACGACCTGATCGGACTTCTTGGCATCGATGCCCAGTTGCACCGCCACGTCGATGGACTCGTCGAACTTGGCCGTGGCGCACTCCTTCACGATGGAAAGCGCGGCGTCCAGTGCGTACAGCTTGTTGCTGTCGACCTTGCCCTCGAGGGCCTTGGCCTTCTTGGTCAGCTTGGCCATGCTCAGACTCCTTCCACGATCAGGCCCATCGAGCGGGCCGAACCGGCAATGGTCTTCACCGCGGCATCCATGTCGGCCGCGGTGAGGTCCTTGATCTTGGTCTTGGCGATTTCCTCGAGCTGGGCACGGGTGACCTTGCCCACCTTCTCCAGGTGCGCCTTGCCTGAGCCCTTCTCGATCTTGGCCGCCTTCTTCAGCAGCACCGTCGCCGGCGGCGACTTCAACACGAAGGTGAACGACTTGTCGGCGTAGGCCGTGATCACCACCGGGAGCTTCAGGCCCGGTTCGTAGCCCTGCGTCTGGGCGTTGAACGCCTTGCAGAACTCCATGATGTTCAGGCCGCGCTGACCCAGCGCGGGACCGATCGGGGGCGATGGGTTCGCCTTGCCCGCCGGGACTTGCAGCTTGATGAAGCCGACGATCTTCTTGGCCATGAATGGCTCCTATGCGAGTTCAAGCGCTGGGGGCACCAGCTCCTCGTGGCTCAACCCTCGGGTGTCGGCGCGGTCCGGGGTTGCAGGCGGACCGTGCCCGAATTCACAGAACCGCGCTAGACCTTCTCGACCTGCGCGAAGTCCAGCTCCACGGGCGTGGCACGGCCGAAGATCGTGACCGACACCCGGACCTTGGACTTCTCGTAATTGACTTCCTCGACCGCGCCGTTGAAGTCGGTGAACGGGCCTTCCTTGACCCGCACGAGTTCGCCCACCGTCCACTGCACCTTCGGACGTGGCCGCTCGGCGCCCTCCTGCATCTGGTTGACGATCTTGGCCACCTCGGCCTCGGAGATCGGGGCCGGGCGGTTGCGCACGCCGCCCACGAAGCCCGTGACCTTGCTCGTGTGCTTGACCAGGTGCCAGCTCTCGTCGTCCATGACCATCTCGACGAGCACGTAACCGGGGAAGAAGCGGCGCTCGGTCACGGCCTTCTTGCCGCCCTTGAGCTCGACGACCTCCTCGGTGGGCACGAGGATGCGGCCGAACTTGCCCTGCATGCCGGCACGGTCGATGCGCTCACGCAGGTTGCGCTCCACCGCCTTTTCCATGCCCGAATAGGCGTGCACGACGTACCAGCGCATGCCGGAAGCGGCCGCCTGGGCAGGAGTGGGGGTGTCGGTCATCGTCGCGTTCCTTGTCTCACAGAGGCGGCCTGCATCAGCGGCGCCAGCCGAGGATGAGGTCGTAGAACACCCACTCGAGGGTCTTGTCGGTCAGCCAGAGGAAAAGGGCCATCACCGCGACAAAGGCAAAGACGTAGCCGGTCATCTGCAGCGCCTCGTTGCGCGTGGGCCAGACGACCTTCTTGACCTCACGCCAGGAGTCGCGGCCGAAGGCGATGAGCCGGCGGCCAGGGTCGGAGGTGAAGAAGATGGCCACCGCCACCGCCAGCAGCCCGAGCAGCGCACCTACGCGCAGCCAGAGGTCTTGCTTGCCCAAGCCGTAGAAGGCCGCGACGGCGGCCACCACGAGCAGCACAGCCCCGGCCAGCCGGGCCTTGTCGGCCCCGGAGGAGACGGTCTCGACGGAGGAATCGGCGCTCATGTGCGGTGCTCGGCCCACGGGGGCGGTGACTTCGGCAGGCCAGCGGCCCCCTATCGAGGGGGGACGCCGCCCGGGTTTTCGGACGCAGGCCGCTACCCGAGCTTTTGCTCAGGAGGCGGTGGCAGGGGCAGAGGGTCTCGAACCCCCAACCTTCGGTTTTGGAGACCGACGCTCTGCCAATTGAGCTATGCCCCTGCGGTGTCCTCGTGTGCTGCTGCCAGCCTTACTCGATGATCTTGGCCACGACGCCGGC
>JBDKFA010000290.1:0-17988 GCA_039798945.1 Pseudomonadota bacterium | reverse complement strand
ACCTTCCGGTTCACGAACCCCGTGTAGCTCACGATGATGCGCAGCACCTTGTCGGATACGTTCGCTGGCGCGTAGTCGTTCACCAACTGCAGCAGGCGCTCGCTGCCACGGGGTTGGCTCTCCAGGATGGCCAGTCCTTCCAGCACGCGGTCCACGTCCAGCCCCACCATCATCACGGCCCCCTCCTCCATGCCTTCGGGGCGCTCATGAACTTCCCGCAGGTTCAAGGCAGGGAAGTTCAGGATGGAGCTCTCCTCGGTGATGGTGCCGCTGTCGGAGAGCACGGCGCGGGCGCAAGTCTGGAGCTTGATGTAGTCGAGAAAACCGAACGGCTTCATGAAGCTCACCAGCGGGTTCATGCTGCGTTGCGCCAGGAGGCCCTCCAGACGCTTGCGGGTTCGGGGGTGGGTGGAGACGATCACCGGTAGGCCATACCGCTCGGCCAGCTGGTCCAGGATGCCCAGCAGGCGCTGCAGGTTGTCGGGCACGTCGACGTTCTCTTCGCGGTGCGAGCTCACCACGAAGTACTCTCGCGGCTGCAAGCCCTGCCTATCCAGTACGTCGGAGGCTTCGATGCCGGCCCGGTAGTGCTCGATCACCTCGCGCATCGGGCTGCCGGTGCAGATCACCTGGTCGGGCGGCAGATTCTCGCGCAGCAAGTAGTCGCGAGCGATCTGGCTGTAGGTCAGGTTGATGTCGGAGGTGTGGTCGACAATGCGGCGGTTGATCTCCTCCGGCACGCGAAAATCGAAGCAGCGGTTGCCCGCCTCCATATGGAAGATGGGCACCTTCCGGCGCTTGGCCGCGATCGCCGCGAGGCAGCTGTTGGTGTCACCCAGGATGAGCAACGCATCGGGCTGGGTCTGCTCCAGCACCTTGTCCACGTTCATGATCACCTGGGCGATGGTCTCGGCGGCAGTCGCCCCGGCAGCCTCCAGGAAGTGGTCGGGCCTGCGGATACCCAGGTCGCTGAAGAAGACCTCGTTGAGCTCGTAGTCGTAGTTCTGCCCCGTGTGCACGATCACGTGCTCGCAGTGGCGGTCGAGCTGCGCCATCACGCGCGACAGGCGGATGATCTCCGGTCGCGTGCCTACGACGGTCATCACCTTAAGCATTCACGGCCTCCCGGATGAGGTCCAGCTGCATCAGGACGTCCTTCACCTCCTGCACGTCCAGTCGCCGCGTGTTGTGGGAGGTGTAGTCGTCGATCTGCGAAATCGCGGTTTCGCCTTCGACGAAATACTTGGCGTAGTTCAAGTCGCGCGAGTCGGCTGGAATGCGGTAATAGCCCCCGAGGTCCTCGGCACGGGCCATCTCTTCGCGCGAGACGAGCGACTCGTACAGCTTCTCGCCGTGGCGGGTACCGATCACCTTTATTTCGTTGCTGCGCCCGAGCAGCTGGCGCATGGCCTCGGCCAGGTCGCCCACCGTCGACGCGGGCGCCTTCTGGACGAAGATGTCTCCGGGACGCGCATGCTCGAAGGCATAGAGCACGAGGTCCACTGACTGCTCCAGCGACATCAGGAAGCGAGTCATGTTGGGGTCGGTGAGTGTCAAAGGCTTGCCGTCCTGCAATTGCTGCAGGAACAGCGGAATCACCGACCCGCGCGAGGCCATCACGTTGCCGTAACGTGTGGCACAGAGAACGGTGCGGGAGGGGTCGCACAGGCGCGACTTGGCCACCATCACCTTCTCCATCATCGCCTTGGACATGCCCATGGCGTTGATGGGGTACACGGCCTTGTCGGTGGAGAGCACGACCACCCGGCTCACGCCGTGGTCGATGGCCGCGCGAATCACATTCTCGGCACCGATCACGTTCGTCTTCACGGCCTCCATCGGGTAGAACTCGCACGAAGGCACCTGCTTGAGGGCCGCGGCGTGAAACACATAGTCCACGCCCTTGAGGGCGTCATGCACGCTGTCGTAGTCACGCACATCGCCGATGTAGAACTTCACCTTGTCGCTCTTCAGGGCGATGCGCATGTCCTCCTGCTTCTTCTCGTCGCGGCTGAAGATGCGAATCTCCGCGAAGTCAGACTTCAGGAAGCGTTGCAGCACCGCGTTGCCGAAGCTGCCGGTACCACCGGTGATGAGGAGGACTTTGTCTTTGAACATGGGGGGACTTTGTCGAAAAGGGGTCTTCGGTGCCAGGCCAGCGCGCATTGCCACGCCGTTCAGCCGAACTGGTGCATCCGCTGCACCAGTTCCGGCCACGGTGCTGGCGTATAGCCAGTCGCCGCGCGGAAGCGCTCGGAATTGAGGGAACGGTCGATGACGAGCTTGTCGTCGGGCACGATCTCGATGGTGCGCCCGTAGGTGGCTGCCACCAGCTTGAGCAGTGCGTACTTGTCGATGGGTTCGGCCGAGACGTGATAGGTGCCGTGCAACCCGCGGTGCGGGAGCACGTGGTGCTGGATCACGCGGGCCAGCTCCACCGTTGGAAGCCCCGAGAACACCGCCTTGGTGAAACCCCGGACTGGCCCTGCCTGGGACAGGAACCAGCCCACCAGCCCGTGTGTGCTCCCGAGCTCGTGCCCGATGATGGAGGTGCGAAGCGTGACAGCGTTCTCGGCGTCCACTTCCCCCATCAGTTTGCTGCGGCCGTACAGGTCTTGGGCATCCGGCGCATCGCTCTCGCGGTAGCCGCCGCGGGTGCCCGCGAACACGCAATCCGTACTCACGTGGACCAGCCGCGCCCCGACCAGCTGCGCCAGGCGCGCCAGCCGGTGCGGAAGCAAGGCGTTGATGGGAATCGCAGTCAGGGGGTCGTCGGCTTCGGCCACCTGCTTGACCACCCCGATGCAGTTCACCACCACCTGGGGACGTACCTGCGCGAACAGGCGAGTGAGGCTGTCGAGGTTTTCGACATCGACGCCAGGCACGAACCGAGCCTGCGGGGCTTGGGCGACCAAGCCCCGCACCGCACCCAGGCTGCGCACAGAGCCCACCACCTCATATGCGGAGTCCTGCGCAAACCAGCGCAGCACCGCATTGCCGAGCATGCCGCTGGCACCCAGCACCAACAGGCGTTGCACATCGCGCGTCATCGTCATGGGTTTCCGTGTCCTTGTTCAGCCCGCGCCGCACGGCGAAAGTGCTCCAGTAGAGCCTGAGCCAGCCGCTCGGGGGCAAAGTGTCGATCGTAGTGGCAACGGCCCGCCTCGCCCATCCGCTCCAGCCTGGCTGCAGGCATGCGCTGCAACGCCAGCGCCGCCTCGGCCAAGGCCACGGCGTCACCGGCCGGCACCGCCAACCCCGCACCAGCCTCCTGCACGAGCCGGGCACCCTCGCCATCGAGGCAGGCCAGCACAGGCCGACCCGCCGCGAGGTAGGCCTGCAGCTTGCTTGGAACCGTCAGGCTCATGGCGGGCCCTGGTCGCAAGCTGACAAGCAGCGCGTCGGCCTGCGCCAGGATACCGGGCATCTGCGAAGGCTCGAAGCGGCCAGGCAACCTCACGCACGTGAGCCCGCGGGCGGCTACCTGTCCTGCCAGCCATGCCGAACGGGCTCCGCTGCCTACGAGCCACCAACGGATCGGGCTTTGCGAGCCTAGTCGTTCGGCGGCATCCAGCACAGTCTCCAGGGCCTGGACGGTACCCAGGTTGCCGGCAAACACGATGTTGAAGGCCTCTTGCCCAAGCTGCAGCGCGGCCCCGACTGGCACGCCAGGCATCGGTTGCCGCTCCCCAGGGTTGGGGTAATAGGCCACCGGCGTCTTTCCCGCCATCGCACGCACAGGTTCCAGGAAAGCCCTGGATTGCACCAGCAGGAGGTCGCAGTTCCGGTAGATCCAGCGCACCACCGCCGCCACGCCGCCCAGCACACGCCGGTTTCGCACGAAGCCGGTCATCTCGAGGCTGTCCGGCCACAGGTCCTGCACCCAGGTGACCAGCACACCTCCCTTGAGCCGCTTGAACACGATGGCGGCCAAGGCCTGCAGGATGGGCGAAGTGCCGTAAACGAAGATGAGGTCGAATCGCTGGCCACGCAAAGCCCAGGGCCCGACCATGCTCGCACTCAGCAGGAACGACAGGTAGTTCCGAGCCAGGCCCAAGGCCCCGCCTCGCCCGCGGGGCCACAGGGGCACTCGGACAATCGTGTAGCCGTCACGCCGCTCTCGCTGAACGCCAGCCACTCGGTAGCCTGGGAAGACACGGCCCTCAGGATAGTTGGGCTTGCCCGTCAGCACCGTGACCTCGCAGCCCTGCTCCACCAACGACTGGGCCACCTCGTTGATGCGGAACGACTCGGGCCAGAAGTGCTGGCTCAGCAGCAGGATCTTCACGCCGCCCCTCACCTCAGCCCAGCAGGGCTCGCAGGAAGGCCTCGGCGTTCGCCGGAGCGGCCGGCCGCTCGGGCTGCTGCAGGAACCTGCGCAATGCCCGGGCAATGGAGACCGGCGAGTGGGGGTCGAAGGTCTGCACGGGCTCGCACACGTCGCGTACGAAGTCGAGTTCAGAAGCCACGATGGCGCAGCCCTGAGACTGCGCCTCGAGCAAGGGTAGGCCGAAGGACTCTCCTAGCGAGGGAAACACGAGCGCCCGGGCACGCCGGTACAGCCCCTGCACCTGAGCGTAGGACAGGCTGCCGAGTTGGTGGATCCGCAACCCATGCTGCACGCACTGCGCCTGGATCCAGTCCGAAAGCTGCCCGTCTCGCTCGGAGAGCGTCAAGGCCAGGCTGGGGCGTAGCCCCTGGCTTGCCAGCAGCGTCCAGGCGAGCACCAGCCGACGGTGGTTCTTGTGAGCCTCGCCATCGGCCACATAAACGAAGTCGTAGTGTGTGCCCGCTGCGTCGTCAGGTACCGAGGCAGGGGGCACTGGCACAAAGGGCAACACGCGCACATCCAATCCGGCACGGTCCTCACCCCACCATTGCCGCAATGCCTCGGCCATCGAGGGCGTCTGGACCCAATAGGTGTGGACGCGGCGCCTGCCCCAGCGGCTCAACGCCTGCTCGAAACGCAAACGCTGGCGAGTACGCCAGCCGAATACCGACAAAGGAACCTGTCCCAGGTAGTTGCGGTTCTGCTGGAACAGTTCCATGCGGGCGGCGCTGGGCAACAGCGAGGGCAACCCGTGGAAGCACAGGACGCGATCCGCTGCAGTCGCGGCGCGGCACAGCGACCACTCGGCCGCGAGCCTCGAGCCCAGGCGCGCCAGCACCCACTGCACCTTCGAGCCCTCGGGCAGGCTCAGACGATGGCGTGCACGCTCGTCCAGCCAGGCATGCAGGGGCTCGGAGGCCGGCCACGCTGCAAGCAGCGCCTCGAGCAGCACAAGGCCACCACCCGTATGGACGTTTGGCGCATACAGCAGTAACCGCCCGCCGGCTTCATTCACGGCTTGGGCACCTGGTAGACGTCTTTCTTGCCCAAGCCATCCGGCACAACCTTGCGCAACGTCTGGCGCAGTCCATTGTCCAGCCGTGCCAGGGCACGCCTGAAGGGCTGGTCCGGCCACGCGCTGAACGAGGTGACGTTGAAGTAGTCGGCGCCCGTCGGAGAGCGGGGCGAAAAGTAGTAGTTCGACACGCAGAAGCGCGGTTGGTCGACCCTGACCGCACTCACCGAATGCCAGGAGACAGGCGTGGTCTCCATGATGGCCAGCCGGTTGAACCGACTGACGATGGTCACGCGGTTGCGCACCTCGCGGTCCCAGAGTTCGAGGTTGCCCCCGTTCTCCAAGCCCCAATCAGGGCTGACGTAGTAAAGCAGGTTCAGGGTACGGTAGTACCGACGGGTGGCCTCATGAGAATTGTCGATGTGCGGCCCCAGGAAGTGGCCTCGCGTCATGGCACTGAGTCCACCAGCGTACAAAGTCGAATCCGGGATCTGTTCCTGGATTCCCGTGATGCGCTCCACCACCTCCACCACACGTGGGTCCTGTACGGCGAAGGTGATGTCGGCCATCAAGGCGTCAAACTTGTCGAAGGCCTTGGAGGTGTATTTCTTTTCCCGGAAGCTGTCCATGAGCCGCATGCTGGAGGGCTGCGGAAACCGGGCATGGACCTCCTTCGCCACTTCCATGGGCAGCAGATCGTCGACCACACAGTAACGCACTCCCACCTCGTTGCGGGAACGCTCGAATGAAGAGCGAAGATCGACCTCTTGCGAAGCAAGACGCTGCAGGATGAGTCCGACGATCTGCTCGCGACCAGCGCTGATGGTTTGAGGGGAATTCATAGGAGATTCGGGGTAGGCAGGATGCGGGGTGTGGTCACTTCAGGGAACCAGCCACAAGGGAATGATCGAGGCGTACGGCAATGGGGGTGAGAAGAAATTGGACAGGGGATATCGAACCAGGGTATTGAACAGTGCCACCGCAAACACGAGGCCGAGCAAGCCCCCACGCAAGCGACGGCCCAGACTCGATTGCGCCATGGCGGGCGATAGCGTCGCGAGCACAACCAGGGCGAATTGCCAAGCCCGGTCTCCGATGGCCGAGAGGTTGGTGCCGAAGATCAGCAGGGACAATGCAAAGATGGAAGCATAGAGCGAACAGACCCAGGTACGAGACGTGGCGGTTGCCCTCATGAATGGTGGCTCGGGCTGCCGGCCGTGTGGTCTAAGGTCTTGATCGAGCCCGAATAGCACTGCAGCAAGTACGAAGAGACTCGACAGCACAGACACCAGATTCAGGCCAACTGCCCCTGAACTCCTTCCAGAGTAGTCATCCAGTTTGGCAAGCTCCGCTCCTCCGACCAACCCGCTGGAACCCAGCAAGCCCTGTCCAGTCACCACCAAGGCCGGCACCAGCACCAGCGCAAGCAAGGCCAGTGCCCGCATTCGCAAGACCCTTTGCGGCACCAGAAGCAGGACGACGTAGGGCATCAGGAAGAGTGCTGCCTGCAAATGCTGCCCGGCTGCGGCTACGGCGCCGATAGCCGCCAACAACCACCGTCGTTCGCTGAACATCAACAAGGCCCAGATCGTCAGGCTGAGAGCCACTCCAGCCCTCAACGCGTTTGCTTCGAACAGGGTGATGGCATAGACCTGAACCACGAGGATCCAACGCCATTGAAGACCCAGGCGCCGCATGGCAAAGGTTCTCAACCCGACGGAAGCGCCAGCAATCAAGGCGTACACCGTTTCGGGCCGAAACAGCGCGAGCAAGCCCTTGGCCAGGGCTGCGAACCCCAGTTCGAAAGCTGCGCCTCCTGGAACGATGACGTATGGGAAGGTCAGGGGGAGGAACTCCAGAAGCGACGGCCAGTCGGCCTCCTGTAGGGAGAGGAGATAGGTTCGATAGTTCGCAAAGTCATACGAGAAGGAATCCCCTGTTGCGAACATGAGCCTCACGTGAACAAGCAGGCCGGTCAGCAGTGCTAACGGCCACGCCCAATCACTCCTTGCAGTCGAAGCTCGCATTTCAAGTCGCGCGCGTGCGGGCTGTCAGTTGATACCACGTCCGCCGAGCAACACCGACCAGCAACTTTCGCCAGATCCCCGGCTCCAGTGCCAGTGCCGGCCGAAGCTGCAACGCTCGCGCAAAGCAGCGCAGCGCTGTCCCTGTCCGACCCGACTGGGCGTGATTCTTCGATGCCAGTGCCAAGGCCCGCGCCTGTGAACGCAGCGCCTCACGCGAATCGGCGCCGACCCCGGACCAGTAGTTCTCCACCACTCGCACGATTTCGTCGGCCCGTTCCACGGACATCACCCGAAACGAAGCCGAGCCTTCGTGGATGCGGTACTCAGCCAGGCTTTGGGCCACTCTCACGAAGGGCCCCAATCGCTGGGCACGCAGCCAGAATTCGAAGTCTGGCACCTGACGCAGTTCCGGGTTCCACCCGCCAGTCTGGTCGAACACCCGACGTCGAAAAAAGGCCCCGGGCCCCGGCTGGCAAACCAGGTCTACCACCAACCTATGGACGCTGAAGTCCTCGGTGTGTGACTCACGCAGACGCCGCCCGCTGGCGTCGATCAACCAGAAGTCGCAATAGGCCACGCTCACTTCAGGCTGTGCCTGGAGTGCCGAGACCATGCGTGAGACGGCGTGCGGCAGCAGACAGTCGTCCGAACTCAGGTAAGCCATGATCTCGCCCCGAGCCGCACCCCAACCCCTGTTCAGGGTATGCGCCTGGCCGCTGTTGCGCTGCGTCAGGACTGTCACCCGCCCCGGGTGCTCACCGGCCACACGCTGCGCGACGGCCAGGGAATCGTCGTCGGAGCCATCGTCGATCACGATGTACTCGATCGCCGGATAGTCCTGAGCCAGAACACTGCACATGGTGGCTTCCAGGAACTCCGCCTGGTTGAAGGCAGGCGTGACAATGCTCACGAGTGGCCACGAATTCATGGACGCGTTCCAGGAGCGCGCTGCTTGGCAGCACGCATGAAAACCGCCATTGTCGCCGCCCCGGCCAACACTCCGAGCCACCACAATCCCCTCCAGAGGGGTTCCTGCCAGGCCATACCGGCGAATGCGAGCAGAGCGGCAGCAAGCCGAAGCGGCCATCGCCGAGCCCGTGCAGCCGCTTCAGGCCTGGCTTCCCGCTGCCGTTCGCGGGCCACCAACCAGAACAGCATCAGCGCATCGACGCTCATCCGCAGCAGCCACGCCGCAGCTGCACCCACAAGCCCCCACTGGCTGCTCAACACCCACAGAGCCACCAGGAAGACCGGCAGTTCAGCACAGTGAAGCAACGCCGGCGCCCGGAACAGGCCTGCACCGTGCAGCCAGGTGAGGGGCACATGGGCGAGGCAATTGACGAGAATGCCGAGCGAAAAGATCTGCAAGATGGTGGCGCTCTCCCGGGCTATGGCAGGGCCAAGCCAGGCCGACAGCAGTTCCCCTGCGAACAGTGCCAGGCCTGCCGTGACCGGCAGCATGACCACGAAGAGGGCGGCTACGGCCTTGTCGTACAGCGCCCACGCCGACCCGTCGCTCTTGGCCACCTGTGCGGCAAAGGCCGGGAACAGCACGGCAGTCAGCGCCCCTGGAATGATCCACAGTTTGGTCACCAGCTCCTGGGGCGTCGCATAGTAGGCCACCGCCGCCGCGGAAACAGTTGCCCCGATGACGAAACGGTCCACATAACCCATGAACGGGCTGACAACGTTACTCAAAGTCAGCCAGCCCCCGGAGCTGAGCAGCGGCTTCAGCCAGCGGCGTTGCACGTGCAGGCGGCCGCGAAGCTGCGGCAGCTTGCGCCACGCCAGCCAGCCGTGAACCGCGGCCGCCAGCACACGACCCGCAGCGAGCGCAGCCGTCACCCAAACGAGATCGCCACCCCACGCCGCCACCACGAGCCAGGGTCCTGCAAAGGTCCACAACCCCATAGGCAGGCGCACGTAGTTCAGAGCCTCGAAAGCGTGGCACGCCTCGAGCATGCCGCGAAGGCCAGCGGTCAGTACGATCACGGGAGTCACCAGGCCCATCAGCAACGTCGCCTGGAGCGCCTCCTGACGGTCTGGCAGCTGCTTGATCAGGTCAACGCCCCAAGGGGCAAGGCTGATCATCAAGGCTCCCCCGAACACGCCCACCAGGCCCATGAACATCAAGGCGGTGACGCAAAGCGGCCCCACGTCCGAGTCGCGGCGCTGGTCCAGCACGATGGCCAGCTGCTGCGTCAGCGCCCGGCCGAGCCCGAGGTCGAAGAGGCTGAAGTAGCTGGTCACCGCCCATATCAGCGTCAGAAGCCCGAATCGCTCCGGGCCCAGCGCCTGCAGCAGGGCCGGGATCGAGGCCACGGCGAACAGAAGCGGCGCGCCGGAGCCCAGCAGGTTGAAAAGGGTGTGACGAGCGAGTTTCACCGTGGGCTCCGACTGAAATTGTCGCCGACCCGGCGCTTGCGCCAGAGAGACCTTGCCGCAGGCGGCTTGATCCAAGCCTGCCGTGCTACGCCCGGCTCATCGGAAGCCACGAGTACAATTTTGGGCTTGCTCATGCTTCCCACCAACCTGCCACCTCAGGGGCCGATTACTCACGGAGCCCCCGGTTCGCGACCGGCAACGCGTGCAGAAGCGCATGGCCCGCTCGGCTTGGAATAGCCAGCGAGGCGTGGGCGGGTAGTCTGACCGTGAGAGTCCTGTGTCTGGCCGAGTACTTCCTGCCCGGGCATCGGGCTGGGGGGCCGGTGCGCTCCCTGGCGGGCGTCGTGCGCGCGCTCAGCGGGGAGATCGAGTTCAGCGTGATCACGCGCGACCGCGACTGGGGTGCTGGCGAGCCTTACTCGGGTATCGAGACTTCTCGCTGGCTGGACATGGGACCCACGAGGGTGTGGTACGTGCCGCGCATGTATTCCATCCCGGAGCTCGTGCGGTTGATGCGGTCGCAGCGCTACGACTTGCTCTACCTCAACAGCCTCTTCAGCCCCCTCTACTCGGTCTTGCCGATGGTGTGCAACTGGGCGGGTCTGCTTCCCGAGGTGCCGATACTGATCGCCCCAAGGGGTGAACTGGCGCACGCCGCACTGGCACTGAAGCCACGGCGCAAGCGCAGCTATCTCGCGGTCGCTCAGCGCTTGAGCCTGTACCGCAATGTCTGGTTCCACGCGGCGACGCCCGAAGAAGGCCAGCGTATCGTGCAGGTGCTCGGCATCAACCCCCAATCCATCCTCGTTGCGCCCAACACCACCGACCCGAACGAGGCCTTCAGCCCGGCAGTCCTCCCCCCCCGCACAGCATCGCGAAAGCCTGGGCCTCTTCGCATCGTGTTCCTCTCGCGGCTGAGCCCCATCAAGAATCTCGACTTCCTCATCGAAGCTCTTCGTGGCGTGCGCACACCGGTGGAGTGCCACGTCTATGGGCCGGTTCGGGAAGACAGCTACTGGCGCAAGTGCCTTCGTCTGGCCGACACGCTTCCCGCGCATGTGCGCCTCGCCTTCCACGGTGCCGTCCCGCACGAGGCGGTAGGCTCCATCTTCGCCCAGCACGACGTGTTCTTCTTCCCGACCCAAACCGAGAGCTTCGGGCATGTGATCGCGGAGTCACTGCGAGTCGGAACGCCTGTGGTCACGAGCGACTGCACCCCCTGGGTATCCGACGGCAGTCGAGCCCTGCAGACCATCCCCATCACAGACAGGCGTCCCTGGACGGACGCCATCGAGCACTGGTGCGGGCTGGGTGCGGACGAACTCGCTGCCAGTCGCAACGCAGCCACCGAGTACCTTGCACGCCGCCTCGCCGCCTCCGACGCCATCCGCGCCAGCCGGATGCTCTTCGAGCGCATCCGGGAATCCACGACCACACCCGCGGTGGACAGGGGGCGGGACAGCGCCGGAGCTTGAAGGCGGACCCGGTCCCTCGCGAACCGTAGCCCCCTGAGCATGCGTCCCCGCGCCTCCCGGCTGCGCCGCGGCATCGCCTGGAGCGGTGCACACCTCGTCGCCACCCGGGGCCTGGCGATGCTCACACGCATCGGGCTGGCCGCGCTGCTGGCGCCGGAGCAATTCGGGCTGTTCGCCATGGTGGCGGTGAGCCTCGGGCTGGTCACGACGCTGGCCGATTTCGGCCTGCAAGGCGCACTGGTGCAGCGTGCGGGCGCGGGCCGCCAGGCGCTCGCGAGCAGCGCCTTCTGGTTCCTGGCTGGTACGGGCGCAGCCCTCACCGCAGGGGCCGCCCTGGCGGGCGCACCGCTGCTGGGCCACCTGTACGGCGAACCGAGGCTGCTCGGGCCGGCCCAGGCGCTGAGCGCAGGCATCCTGCTCAGCGCGCTGGCGGTGGTGCCCACCTCCTTGCTGCTGCGCCAGGGACGCGTCGCACGGCTGGTGGTCAGTGAATTCGCCGGCGTGGCCGTGGGTGCGGCTGCGGCGTTCTCGGCCGCCACGGCCGGGCTGGGCGTCTGGAGCCTCGTGGCGCAGCAGCTTGCGGCCGGCACCCTCACCTTCGGGCTCGTGTGGTGGCAGTCGGGCTGGCGGCCCGCGTTTCGAGCGCGATGGAGCACCCTGCGATCCCTGATGCCCTTCAGCCTGTCGATGACAGGTACCAAGGCCGTCACCTACGTGCGAATGAACCTGGACAACCTCTTCGTCGGGGCGTTGCACGGCGCCGCGGCGCTGGGTGTCTACGCACTCGCATTCACCTTCACGGAAGGCCTTCGCAGCCAGGTCGCCACGGCAGCCTCGCGCGTGATGCTGCCCGTGTACAGCCAGCATCAGCACGCGCCCGACGTGCTGCGCGAGCACTACCTGCGCGCCACGCGCGTCATGCTCCTGGCCCTGGCCCCGCTCGCCCTGGCCGCGTTTCTGTACGCGCAGCCCCTGTGCAGCAGCGTGCTGGGCCCGGGCTGGGCCGATGCGGTCAAGCCCATGCAAATCCTCGCCGTAGGCGGCCTGCTCCATGCCGCGTCGGGTCCTGCCGCCGAAGTGCTGCAGGCCCTCGGGCGGCCTCAGCTGCTCTTTCGCATGGCGTGGCGAAACCTGCTCGGTTTCGCGCTGCCTTGCATGGCGGCACTGACGTGGTGGCACGGTGCGGAGGGCGCCGCGTATGCGTACACGCTCACGGTCGCCACCCAGCGGGTCATGCTGCATCGCGCGCTTGCCGAGTCCATCGGCCTGCAAGCCCGCCACGTGCTGGGGGCCATTGCGGGCCCGCTGGGGTTGTGCGCCGGCGTACTGCTCATGGCCCACGCGCTGCGCCCCCACACGGCAACAGGGCTCGAGGCCATCCTGACGGGGCTGGCCTACCTCTACGGCGCCAAACGCCTGATTGCGCCACTGCCAGGGCGTGGCGTCTCGTGATTCAATCGCGCGCTGGACTCGATTGCGATGAAGAGGTTCGCCGTCACCGTCGTCTCCCCGCCAGGTTACGTGCACTCGGCGGCCTTTCACGAGGTGGCCGAGTCGCTGCACTACGCTCTGCTCGAGCTCGGTCACGACTGCGTGCTCACCACCCAGGGCAACCTCGAAGGCCGTCAGCACATCGTGCTCGGCGCGAACCTGCTGCCCAGTCATCCCATGGCCTTGTCAGAGGGTGCCATCCTCTACAACCTCGAGCAGGTCGATGACGGCTCGCGGTGGTTTCCACCCAGGCTCATCTCTGTGTTTCAGCGCCACACGGTATGGGACTACAGCCCGCGCAACGCGGCCGCCCTGCGGGCACGAGGCGTGAACGTGGCCCACGTGGTTCCTATCGGCTACACGCACGAACTCACGCGCATCGCACCCGCAGGTGAGCGCGACATCGACGTCCTGTTCTACGGCGGCCTCAATCCGCGCCGGCAACTCATCATCGACGCGATGCGCGCGAGCGGCCTGGAGGTGGTCACGGCGACCGGGGTGTATGGCGAGCAGCGAGACTCCCTCATCGCGCGGGCGAAGGTGGTGTTGAACGTGCACTTCTACGAGGCCAAGGTGCTGGAGATGGTGCGCATCACGTACTTGCTGGCCAACCGATGCACGGTTCTGTCCGAGACCAGCGCCGACCCCGAGGAAGACTCCTCGTTGGCTGGCTGTGTTGCGTTTGCCGACTACGGCAATCTGGTCGAGGAAGCAGGCCGGCTGGTTCGCGACGAGGCGCTGAGGCATCAGTTGGCCGAACAAGGCTACAAGAGCATCGTGGCTCGCCCCATGGCGGGCTACGTCCAGCAAGCCCTGCTTTCGACGCCGTGAGGCCGCCCTCAGCAGGCTGGCCCGCCCAGGGCTAAACTGGTCGGCTTTGCGCGACCAGCGGCTTGCACCCGCATCAGTGCCCATGCCCCTCTATGCCAAGGGCCCCTTCCGCTGCCTGTACGTGCACATCCCCAAGGCGGGCGGCACCTCGCTGAAACTTTCGCTGCGGCGCTTCGGCTGGGAGGAGCAACTCTCCATCCGAGGCAAGCGCGTGCAGGACCTCAAGCACCTCACCAGCTCACCCCAGCATTTCCACCGCGATCTGCTCGAGCCGCTCCTGCGCTGGGAGGCCATCGACTTCGCCTTCACGGTGTGCCGTCACCCATTTCACAGGATGAAGTCGGAGTACTACTGGCAGCAGTCGCATGGGCTGGCGCCTGCCCGAGAGCCCGCGAGGTGGCTGGAGGCCGTGCTGGCCCGGCACGAGCAAGACCCTTACGCATTCGACAACCACTTGCGCCCGCAGGTGGACTTCGTGCTGCCGCACCCCGGCTTCCAGGTGCTGAAGCTCGAGGAAGGCGGCATGTTGCGCGCACTCGAGCACATGGAGAGCCTGGCGCCTGCCACGCCGCTGCAGCGGCTGTACAACCGTCTGCGCCCCCCACGCACCCACCGCGCCACACGAGTGGCCGACGTGGAGCAGGCCTTCGAGGTGCTGCGGCCCCGCATCGAGGCCTACTACGCGCGGGACATGGCCCACTTCGGCTATGCCTGAGCCCGTGACCACTCCGGCCGGGCTCGTGCTCGAGCGCCTGTCGGGCTGGGCCCGCACCCAGCCCGACACACCGGCGCTCATCCACCTAGCCGACGCCGAGCAGGAAACCGTTCGGCTGAACCACCGCGAGTTGTGTGCCGCCATCGAGCGAGTGGCGGCCACGCTGCTGGCGGCCAGGCTCGAGCCGGGCGACCGTGCGCTGCTCACAGCGCGCAGCGAGGCCCATTACCTCATCGGCCTGCTCGGGTGCCTGCGCGCAGGGGTGGTGGCCGTGCCGACGCTGCTGCCGGCCAATGAACGGGCACTCGCACGCATCCAGGCCCACGGCGAAGATGCCGGCGCGGTGGCCCTGCTGGGCGACGCGTGGGTGCTCGCCCGCCGCAGCCGCCTCGCAGGCACGGAAGCGGTGTGGATCCAAGGCCTCGAGTGGCTCGACCTCGAAGCGGCCTTGAAACCCGAGCCTGCCGACGCGCCCCTCCCTCCCTCGGCTGCCGAAGCCTTCACGCCTTCGGCCCATACGCTCGCGTACCTGCAGTACACCTCCGGCTCCACGAGCCGGCCCAAGGGCGTGCGCATCACGCACGGCAACCTGCAGTCGCAGCTGGGCGCGCTCGAGCAGGCGCTCGGCCACTCGCCCGGCACGGTGGTGTGCAACTGGATGCCGCTGTACCACGACTTCGGCCTCATCCTGAGCCTGCAGGCCCTGTACTGCGGCGGCACGGCGGTACTGCTGCCTTCGGTGGCCGCGGTGCAAAAGCCCCTGCGCTGGCTGCAGGCCCTGAGCCGCTACCGTGCTGCCACGAGTGCCGCCCCGAACTTCATGTTCCAGCGCTGCGTGGAGCGCATCGCACCAGACGAGCGCACGGGGCTCGACCTTTCGCACCTGCGCGCCTTGATGAACGGCGCGGAACCCATCCAGCCCGCTGCCGTCAGGGCCTTCGAGCAGGCCTTCGCACCTGCCGGGTTCGAGCGGGCATGTTGGCGCAATTCCTACGGCCTGGCCGAGGCCACGCTCTCCGTGACGATGGGCGACGCAGCAGGCGGCTGCCGCCTCACGCGCTTCGACGCTGAGGCGCTGCGCGAACTGCAGGTGCAGCCCGACGCCACCGGCCGCGAACTTGCCAGCTGCGGGCCACCGCTTCTTGCCGACACCGTAGCGGTGGTGGAGCCCGACTCCGGCCAGCACTGCCCGCCCGGCCGGGTGGGCGAGATCTGGCTGCGCGGCCCGAGCGTGGCCGACGGCTACTGGGCAGGCGCGGGCCGCACGGCGGCCGAGGGGTTCGGGGCAATCCTGGCCGATGCCCGCTCCGAGCAGCAAGACGACGCCATCGGCCCTGTGAGCGGCAACACGCCGGGCACCTGGCTGCGCACGGGAGACCTGGGGTTTATCTGGCAAGGCGAGCTCTACATCGCCGGCCGCCTCAAAGACCTCATCATCGTCCGTGGCGAGAACCACTACCCGCAGGACATCGAGCACACGGTGTGCCACGCGCACCCCGCACTCGAGCCCAATGGCACTGCGGCCTTCGCCGTCGAGGGCGCCCTCGGCCACTCGGGTGAAGGCGAGCAACTCGCCATCGTGGCCGAGGTGCGCCGAGAGGCGTTCAGGCGCCTCGTGCCGGGTGAGGTTTTCAGCGCGGTGCAGCGTGCCGTGGTTGAAGCGCACGGCGTCCATGCGGCGCACGTGGTTCTGCTGCGCCCCGGCACCCTACCGCGCACCTCCAGCGGCAAGGTACAGCGGCGCGCCTGCCGCCAGGCCTGGCAAGCTGGCGAACTGCTCGTCGCTGCTGAATGGGCGGCTGGGGTTGCCCCCCCGCCCTCCCACACCGATGCACCGGCAAGCCTCGAGACCCAGGTACTCGCCCTCTGCCGCACACTGCTCGAGCAACCCGCCCTGCACCCCACACAAAACCTGTTCGAAGCCGGCGCCGATTCGCTCAAGGCCGCAGACCTCACGCTGGCCCTCGAAGAACAGTGGGGCGTGAGCCTGGACCTGGCCGACTTCGCTGAACACGCCACGGCCTCTGCCTTGGCCTCGCTGGTGCGCAACCGCTTGAGCACGGGTGCGGCCCCTGCGCCCCCGCTACCCCCGCCCGAGGGCACCACCCCCCCCGCGGAAAGACGCCCTTCGCTCCTGGCACGTCTCTTCAACCGCGAACCCAAGGGCCCGGCTCGCGCAGCAGGTGCAGGCCAGCCACGCCCCGTGTGGAACGGCCGGGGCCCCTTCACCGCCGCCGACGCCGCCGCCTTCTACCTGGGCGACTCGCCCGAGTACCCCGAGCTTTCGCGCGAGGTGCTCGCGGCACGGCTGCACCCCTACGTGCGAGCCTGGCGCGGCGAGCGCACCTCGCCTTCGGGCCTCCTCGTGGGCCGCAACACCAGGGGTACGCGGCCTCCCCTCTTCTGGGTCTTCCAGGGCCGCGAAGAGTGGATGGCACTGGCCGAGGCCCTCGGCCCCGATCAGCCGCTCTACGGCATGCGTTCAGGCCACCAGGTGATGCCCTACACCGAGGCCAACATCCAGACCCTGGCCACCACCTACCGGCGGGAACTGCAGGCGCTGTGCCCGAACGGGCCGTACTTCATCGGCGGGAACTGCCAGGGCGGGCTCATCGCACTGGCCATGGCGCAGCAACTGTGGAGGCTGCACGAGCCCGTTGCCCTGCTCACCTTGCTGGAGTGGGCGTTCGGGCCTCAGCCGTACCAGGGGCGGGTGGCGCTGATGTGGGGCGAAACCAGCGAGATGAACCCCTACACCGAGGGTCGGGATCCATCCGCCCTCCTGGCTCGCCTCTACCCCGAACACACGGTAGACATGCTGCCAGCGCCGCACCGGGCGTTTTTCGCGGCCGGGCAGGTCGAGCGGCTCGCGCAGCGCGTGGCGGCGCGCCTCGGCGAGGCGGTGCAGGCGCCTCAACCCTCGCGGCCTGTCCTTCCCTCCAACGCCACTGACCTCGAGTAGTCCCCCATGGCCAAGCGAACGGGCAAGCCCCTTCCCCCACGCGCCCCGAGTGGGCCCCAGGCGTCTGCAGGCCTGGCTGTATCGCCTCGTCGGGCGCAGGAGGTAGCTGCGCTGTTCCAGCTCGGCCTGCAGCTGCAGCAGCGCGGCCACCTGCAGGAAGCGCAGGCCCTGTACGAGCGTGTGCTGCGGCTGCACCCCTCGCACTTCGACGCCCTGCATCTGCTTGGGGTCATCGCGGCCTTGTCGAACGCACCGGAGCGGGCCCTGCAGCTGCTGGACGCGGCCATCTCGGTGAACCCCGCTTGCGCTCCGGCCTACAGCAACCGAGGCAACGTGCTGCAGGCGCTCGGGCGCCTCGAGGAAGCCTTGGCAAGCTTCGACAGGGCCATCTCGCTCGAGCCGAAATACACCGATGCCCACTTCAACAGGGGCAACACACTCAAGCAGCTCGGCCGCCTCGAAGAAGCCGTGGCCAGCTACGACCAGGCCATTGCCATCCATGCCGGGCACGCACCCGCATGGAGCAACAGGGGCGATGCGCTGCAACAGCTCATGCGCCTCGAGGACGCGGTTGTCAGCTACACGCAGGCCATTTCAGCGCAGCCCGATTACGCCGAAGCCCACAACAACCTGGGCGTTGGACTGCGGGAACTCAACCGGCCTGCCGAAGCCCTCGCCCGATGCGAGGCGGCGATTGCCTGCAGGCCCGACTTCGCGCAGGCCCACAGCAACCGCGGCATCGCGCTGCAGGAACTGC
>JBDKFA010000289.1:0-7181 GCA_039798945.1 Pseudomonadota bacterium | reverse complement strand
TGCGCGGCGAAGTCATCAGCTCGACCTTCGACGAGCCGGCCGCGCGCCATGTGCAGGTCGCCGAGATGGTGATCGAGCGCGCCAAGCGCCTCGTGGAACTCAAGAAGGACGTGATCATCCTGCTGGACTCGATCACGCGCCTGGCGCGCGCCTACAACAACGTGCTGCCGTCCTCGGGCAAGGTACTGACCGGCGGCGTGGACGCCAACGCGCTGCAGCGCCCCAAGCGCTTCTTCGGCGCCGCGCGCAACGTCGAGGAAGGCGGCTCGCTCACCATCATCGGCACGGCGCTCATCGACACCGGCTCGAAGATGGACGAGGTGATCTACGAGGAGTTCAAGGGCACCGGCAACTGCGAGATCCACCTCGACCGCCGGATGGCCGAGAAGCGCGTGTACCCCTCGATCCTCATCAACAAGTCGGGCACGCGGCGGGAGGAGCTGCTGCTCAAGCCGGAAATCCTCCAGAAGAGCTGGATCCTGCGCAAGCTGCTCTACCCGATGGACGAGATCGAGGCGATGGAGTTCATGCTCGACAAGATGAAGGCGAGCAAGAACAACCTCGACTTCTTCGACATGATGCGCCGCGGCGGCTGAGCCCGGCGCATGGGGCCCCTGGCCGCCGAGGCCGGGGCCACGCCGCGCACGCTACAATGCGCGGTTTGCTGCTTCTGGAAAGTGCGCGACGGTGGTGTCGCGTGGCTCCCAACCCACACGCGAGGTACCCCCATGAAAGAAGGCATCCATCCGGCCTACCGCGAGGTCTGTTTCGTCGACCTCTCCAACGGCTTCAAGTTCGTCACGCGCTCGTGCCTGCAGACGAAGGAGAGCATCAAGATGGACGACGGTCGTGAGCTGCCGCTGATGAAGCTCGAGTCGACCAGCGAGTCGCACCCCTTCTACACGGGCACGCAGAAGAGCGTGGACAACCTCGGCGGCCGCGTCGAGAAGTTCCGCAACAAGTTCGCCCGCGTCGGCATCAAGAAGTGAGCCGGCCGCTTCGGCGGAACTCCGAGAAAGGGCAGCCGTGGCTGCCCTTTTTTGCGCCATGAGCGGGGGCTGGGGCCGCCCCCACGCGCACACCTCGGAGTGCGCCGCACGGGAGGTCATCCGGTGAGCACGCCCCGGCCCGCCCTCGTCCCGCAGCGCGCGGCCGTGCGGCTGCCGCGCGTGGCGTTGCTGCTGCTGTGCGCGGCCTGGGTGCTGCCGGGCGTGATCGGGCGCGACCCCTGGCGCAACGCCGACCTCACCGCCTTCGGCGTGATGAGCGCGATGGCCGAAGGCCGCAGCCCCTGGTGGGGGCCGACGCTGGGGGGGCTGCCCGTGGATGCCGCGCCGCTGGCGCACTGGATCGGCGCGGCGAGCATCCTGCTCCTCTCTCCGTTCCTCGAGGCGGCTCTGGCCGCGCGGCTGCCCTTCGCCGTGCTGCTCGCGCTCACGCTGGTGTGCACCTGGTACGCGGCCTTCCACTTCGCACGCACGGAGGCCGCCCAGCCGGTGGCGTTCGCCTTCGGGGGCGAGGCGGCCACCGTGGACTACGCCCGCGCACTGGCCGACGGCGCGCTGCTCGCGCTGGTGGCGATGCTCGGCCTGCTGCAGCTCGGCCATGAAACGACGCCCGAGCTGGTGCAGCTGTTCGGCACGGCCCTCTTCCTGTGGGCGATGGCAGCCTCGCCCTTCCGGGGCATGCGCGCACGAGCCGGCGTAGCCGCGGCGCTGGCCATCGTGGCGGCCGGCGGCGCACCGGCCATGGCCTTGGGCTTCGGCTTGCTCGGCGCACTGGCGAGCTGGCGCTCGGCCTACCCGCAGGCACGCGCCTTCATGCCGTGGGTGACAGGGGCCACGGTTGGTGCAGCCCTGCTCGCCACGGGTGTCGGAACCTGGGGCTGGCGAGCCGCCTTCGATGTCGAGCTCGAGCAGGTGCTCCAGCTGCTGCGACAGTGGGTCTGGTTCATGTGGCCGGCCTGGCCGCTCGTGCTGTGGACACTGTGGCAATGGCGCCGCCAGTGGTCGCACCGGCATGTGTTCGTGCCGACCACCGTGGCAGCCGTGGCCCTCGGCGCGAACGTGTTCATGGGCGGCAGCGATCGCGCACTGCTGCTCGGGCTGCCCGCGCTGGCCGTCCTCGCGGCCTTCGCCCTGCCCACGCTGCGCCGCAGCGTCAGCGCGGCCATCGACTGGTTCTCGATGTGCTTCTTCACCTTGTGCGCCCTCTTCGTGTGGGCCATGTACGTGGCGATGCAGACCGGTACCCCGGCACGCTGGGCGGCGAACGTCGCGCGCCTGGCACCGGGCTTCGAGCCGGAGTTCGCGCCACTGCCTTTCTTGCTGGCCGCCGCCGGAACGCTGGCGTGGCTGGCGCTGGTGCGCTGGCGCACAGGGCGTCACCAGCACGCCCTGTGGAAGAGCCTGGTGATCCCCGCCGGAGGCGTGGCGCTGTGCTGGTTGCTGCTGATGACGCTGTGGCTGCCGCTGCTGGACTATGCGCGCAGCCCCCGGCCGGTCATCGACCGCCTGCGTCCGATCATCGGCGAGGCGAGCTGTGTCGCCACACCGGGGTTCAGCCCGGTGCTGATCGCGCAGTTCGAAACCATCGGCGGGCTGCGCGTGGACGCGCGGCCGGACGGCACGCTGGCCGCCCGCTGCCCGGTGCTGCTGGTGGTGTCGCGCCACCAGGAGCCACCCACCCCTGCAGGCTGGTCGGTCGTCGGCAACGCCCGGCGCCCCACGGACCGGGCCGAGATCTTCACCGTCTTCAGGCGCTGAGCCTGGCGGCTTCCTCGCGCTCCACCCGAGCCGCCGCCGAGGCCACTGCAGCCGTGTGCGCCGCGCGCACCCGCGCAGCGGGAAAGACGAGCCGGAAGCGCGAACCCTGCCCGGGCTCGCTGGCGATGTCGATCTCGCCGCCGTGGCGCTGCATCACGTGCTTGACGATCGACAGACCTAGCCCCGTGCCGCCAGACTCGCGCGAGCGGCTGCCGTCGACGCGGTAGAAGCGCTCGGTGAGCCGGGCCAGATGCTCGCGGGCGATGCCGGGGCCGTTGTCGCTCACCTCGAACTCGCCACATCCGTCGCTGCGTACCCGCCACGTGAGCGCGACCCGCCCCCCCGCCGGGGTGTAACGCACGGCATTGGAGACGAGGTTCCCCAAGGCGCTGTGGAGCTCGGTGGCCGTTCCGGCGATCTCCCATGCAGCCCCGGCCTCGTCGGGTCCGGGCTGCACCTCCAGCGCGTGGCGGCCTTCTGACAACGCCCGGGCATCGGTGCGGGCCTGGGCGAGCACGGCGGGCACGCCCACCCACCGGTCGCTCGGCGGGCGCGGGCCGCCCTCCAGCTGGGCGAGGGTGAGCAGGTCCGACACCAGGGCCTGCATGCGCTGAGCCTGCTGCGCCATCAGTTCCAGCACGCGACGCCGCTCGGCTTCCTCCAGCGGCAGCGTCGCGAGAGTGTCGACGAAGCCGGCCAGCACCGTCAGCGGGGTGCGGATCTCGTGCGAGACGTTGGCCACGAAGTCTCGGCGCATGGCTTCGGTGCGCTCGCGCTCGGTGATGTCCTGCGACAGCACCAGCTTGCGCCGGTCGCCGTAGGGACGCACGAGCACCGACAGCGTTCCGCGAGACCCGGGGGCCGGGAACACGACCGTCTCGTGGAACACACCCTCTTGCAGGTGATGCACGAAGGCCGGCGCGCGCACCAGGTTGGTCAACCGCTGGCGGTGGTCGCGTTGCGGGTCGAGGCCGAAGTGATCGGCCGCCACCGAGTTGCACCACTCGATCTGGTCGGCCGCATCGAGCAGCAGCACGCCATTGGGCGAGGCCTCGATGGCCTGCAGGAACTGCCTGTACTGCTCCCGCTCGGCACGGGCGGTACGCTCCCGGGTACGCAGCGCCTTCTCCACCCGGTAGGCCAGTTCAGCCCAATAGCCGCCGTCGCGCGGGGCCGGCTCGTCGCTCGCATCGCGCACCCAGGCGAGCAGCCTCGAGCCCCGCCGCCGCTCGAGGCCCGCGGCCACGAAGGATGCGAGCAGCGCCCCCAGGAGCGTGCCGAGCACGGGCCACCCCACGGCAAAGCCAAGCTGCCCGCCTGCCAGCCCGCCCAGGGTGACGATGGTGGCGACGGTGGCCAGCCGCTCGAGGATCCAGCGCATGCCGGCAGTCTAGCTGCGGCCCCTCAGGCCACCTGGGGCAGCCCTTGGGCACTGAGCCGGTAGCCGGCGCCGCGCACGGTCTCGATCAGGCCCGCGCTGCCGACGGTCGAAAGCGACTCGCGCAGGCGCTTGATGTGCACGTCCACCGTGCGCTCCTCGATGAAGACATGGTCGCCCCAGACGCGGTCGAGCAGCTGGGCACGGCTGTGCACGCGCTCGGGGTGGGTCATCAGAAAGTGCAGCAGCCGGAACTCGGTCGGCCCCAGGCGCACCTCCTCGGAGCGACCGTCCACGAGACGCGTGACCCGGCGCGTGGCGGGGTCGAGCATCAGCGTACCCACCTGCACGACTTCGTCGAGTGCCTGCGGGGCCCGCCGACGCAACACGGCGCGGATGCGAGCCAGCAGCGCCGCGGGCGCGAAGGGCTTGGTCACGTAGTCGTCCGCGCCGGCATCCAGGCCGGTGACGAGGTCCACCTCCTCGTCGCGCGCGGTGAGCATGATGATCGGCAGGTCGCGCGTGCGCGCGTCGGCGCGCCAGCGGCGCGCCAGCGCCACCCCGCTCTGCCCGGGCAACATCCAGTCGAGCACGACGAGATTCGGCAGCGCCTGGTCCACCTGGGCCTGCGCGGCAGCTGCGTCGGCCGCCACCTCCACCTCGAAGCCGGCGTGGCGCAGGTGGATCGCCACGAGCTCGGCGATCGCGCCTTCGTCCTCGACGATCAGCACGCGGGCCATGCCTGTCCTTCCTCCCGTGCCTGCCTACCTGATGGCGTCCTCGACGACGTCCATCGGCGAGTGCCGCACGTCGGTGCCCTTGACGACGTAGATGATGGCCTCGGCCAGGTTCTTCGCATGGTCGCCTACGCGCTCGATGGCCTTGGCCACGAAGACGAGATCCAGGCTCGCGGAGATCGTGCGCGGGTCTTCCATCATGTAGGTGATGAGCTTGCGCAGCAGGCCATCGAACTCCTGGTCGATCTGGTCGTCCTGCTTGAGCACCTCCAGCGCCTTGGCGGTGTCCAGCCGCGCGAAGGCGTCCAGCGCCTTGCGAAGCTGCGCCGTGGCGAGGTCGGACTCGAACTGCAGGTCGGACAGAGGCAGGCGCAACCGACTCGTCACACCGGTGTCCACGAGGCGCTGCACCACGCGTGCGATGCGCGTGGCCTCGTCGCCCACGCGCTCGAGGTTGGCGATCGACTTGCTGACGGCGATCAGCAGGCGCAGGTCGCGCGCGGTGGGCTGGCGCCGGGCGATGATGCCGGAGAGGTCGCGGTCGATGTCCACCTCCATGCGGTTGACGCGCGCCTCCTGCTGCATCACCTGTTGCGCGGTCTCGGCGCTCAGGTTGACCAGGGCGTAGATCGCCTGGCTCACCTGGGCCTCGACCATCCCGCCCATCTCGAGTACCTGGGCGGAGACGGCGCTCAGCTCGGCGTCGAACTGGCTGGAAAGGTGCTTGTCGTTCATCGCTGGTCCCCTTCAGCCGAAGCGGCCGGTGATGTAGTCCTCGGTCTCGCGGCGCTTGGGCTTCATGAAGATCTCCTTCGTCTCGCCGTACTCGACGAGGTCGCCGAGGTACATGTAGGCCGTGTAGTCGCTGCAGCGTGCGGCCTGCTGCATGTTGTGCGTGACGATGGCGATGGTGTAGTCGCTCTTGAGCTCGTGCACGAGTTCCTCGATCTTGCCGGTGGAGATCGGGTCGAGTGCCGAGGTCGGCTCGTCCAGCAGCAGCACGGCCGGACGCACCGCGACGCTGCGCGCGATGCACAGCCGCTGCTGCTGGCCGCCCGAAAGCGACAGGCCACTCTGGTTGAGCTTGTCCTTCACCTCTCCCCACAGCGCGGCCTTGCTCAGAGCCCACTCCACGCGGTCGTCCATCTCGCTGCGCGAGAGGTTCTCGTACAGGCGCACGCCGAAGGCGATGTTGTCGTAGATCGACATCGGAAACGGCGTGGGCTTCTGGAACACCATGCCCACGCGCGCGCGCAGCAGGTTCACATCCTGCTTGGGCGAGAGGATGTTTTCACCGTACAGGTTGATCTGCCCCTCGGCGCGTTGGCCAGGGTAGAGGCTGTACATGCGGTTGAAGGTGCGCAGCAGCGTGGACTTGCCGCATCCCGAGGGGCCGATGAAGGCCGTGACCTTGCGCTCGACCACGTCCAGCGTGATGTTCTTCAGACCTTGGAAAGTGCCGTAGTAAAAGTTCAGGTTGCGCACCTCGAGGGCGTGCTTCGCAGCGGTGGCAGTTTGAGACATGGGGCTGTCCTTCAAGGGTGGCTTCAGGTGGAGACGCGCTCGCGGAAGAAGACGCGCGCCACGATATTGATCACCAGCACCGCCAGCGTGATCAGCAGCGCCCCGCCCCAGGCGAGGCGGATCCAGTTTTCGTACGGGCTCATTGCGAACTGGAAGATCACCACCGGCAGGTTTGCCATGGGCCCGGTCATGTCGACGCTGAAGAACTGGTTGTTCAGCGCCGTGAAGAGCAGCGGCGCGGTCTCGCCGCTGATCCGCGCCAGCGCCAGCAGCACACCCGTGACCACGCCGGCACGTGCGGCGCGCAGCGTCACGAGCGTGGCCACCTTCCAGCGCGGCGCGCCCAGGGCGAAGGCCGCCTCACGCAGTCCGCCAGGCACCAGGCGCAGCATGTTCTCGGTGGTGCGCACCACCACCGGCACGGCGATCAACGAGAGCGCCAGCGTACCCGCCCAGCCGCTGAACTGCTTCGTGGTGGCCACGGCGATCGCGTAGACGAAGAGCCCGAGCACGATCGAGGGCGCCGACAGCATGATGTCGGTGACGAAGCGCGTCAGCTGCGCGAACTTGCTCTCCTGGCCGTACTCGGCAAGATAGATGCCGGCGAAGATGCCGATCGGCGTGCTGATCAGCGTCGCCGTGCCGACCATCATCAGGCTGCCGACGATCGCGTTCAGCAGGCCGCCGCCTTCGCTGCCAGGCGCCGGCGTGTCATGCGTGAACATCGCGATGTCGATCGCGCCGAGGCCATTGATCAGCAACACCGCGAGGATCCAC
>JBDKFA010000288.1:0-10440 GCA_039798945.1 Pseudomonadota bacterium | reverse complement strand
CGCCGCCGTGCGGGTCGTGCGCGACGGCCTCCTGTGCGCCCGGCACCTCGGTGAGCTCGATGTAGATCTCGTCGATGCCGCGGTCCTCGATGACGGGCGCGATCTCGGCCACCGCCGCCTTGAAGGCGCGCGAGTAGCGCCGGTACTCGTCGAAGTCCACCGGCAGCAGCACGGCCTGGGGGCACAGCTGCGCGGCCTTCAACATCCCCATGCCCGAGTGCACGCCGAAGGCGCGTGCAGCATAGGTGGCCGTGGTGACGACACCGCGCCCGGCGTAGCCGACCAGCGTCGCAAAGCGCAGCGTGCCGTCCGGCTGCGGCTCGGGCTGGTGTCGGCGCCCGCCGCCGATCACCACCGGCTGGCCGCGCAGCTGCGGGTAGCGCAGCAGTTCCACGGACGCGTAGAACGCGTCCATGTCCAGGTGCGCGACCCAGCGGCGGGGGGCCGGCACGGCTCCTCAGGTGGCGAGCCGCGCGCGGTGGCGCTCGAGCTGCGCGCGCACCTGATCCGGGGCGGTGCCGCCCACGACGCGGCGCGCCTGCATCGAGCCGCGCAGCGTCAGCACCGCGTAGACGTCTTCGGCGACGGCCGGGTGGAAGCCCTGCAGCGTGGCCAGCGGCAGCTCGGCGAGGTCCACGCCTTGGCCGATCGCCACTTTCACCGCATGCGCCACCACCTCGTGTGCATCGCGGAAGGGCAGGCCCTTCTTCACCAGGTAGTCGGCGAGGTCGGTGGCCGTGGCGTAGCCGCGCAGCGCGGCGCGCTCCATCGCCTCGGCCTTCACGATGAGCCCGCCGCTGCGTGCGCCAGTGGCGGGGTCTACTGCACCGCCCACCATCTCGGCCATGATGCGCAAGGTGTCGCGCACGGTGTCCACCGTGTCGAAGAGCGGCTCCTTGTCTTCCTGGTTGTCCTTGTTGTAGGTGAGGGGCTGGCCCTTCATCAGCGTGAGCAGGCCCATCAGGTGCCCGACGACGCGGCCGGACTTGCCGCGCGCGAGTTCGGCCACATCCGGGTTGCGCTTCTGCGGCATGATCGACGAGCCCGTGCAGTAGCGGTCGGCCAGGTCGACGAAGCCGAAGTTCTGGCTCATCCACAGCACGATCTCCTCGGCCAGGCGCGAGACGTGCACCATGCAGATCGAGGCGAAGGCCGAGAACTCGAGCGCGAAGTCGCGGTCGCTCACGGCGTCCAGGCTGTTCTCGCACAAGCCCTCGAAGCCGAGCTCGCGCGCCACGGCCGCACGGTCCAGCGGGTAGCTGGTGCCGGCGAGCGCGGCGGCCCCGAGCGGCAGCCGGTTCACGCGCTTGCGCACGTCGGCCAGGCGCTCGGCGTCGCGCGCGAACATCTCCACGTAGGCCAACATGTGGTGCGCGAAGCTCACCGGCTGAGCCACCTGCAGGTGGGTGAAGCCGGGCATCACCGTCTCCACGTGGCGCGCGGCGAGCTCGACGAGCGCGCGCTGCATCTCGGTGAGCAGCGGGGCGAGGGTGTCGATCTCGGTGCGCAGCCACAGCCGCACGTCGGTGGCGACCTGGTCGTTGCGCGAGCGGCCGGTGTGCAGCCGCTTGCCGGCGTCGCCGACGAGCTGCGTCAGGCGCGCCTCGATGTTCAGGTGCACGTCCTCGAGCTCGAGCTTCCAGGTGAAGCTGCCGGACTCGATCTCCGACGTGATCTGCGCCATGCCGCGCTCGATGTCGGCGAGGTCCTGCGCGGAGACGATGCCCTGCGCGGCGAGCATGCGCGCATGCGCGAGACTGCCCGCGATGTCGGCGCGCCACAGGCGCTTGTCGAAGTTCACGCTCGCGGTGTAGCGCTGCACGAGCTCGCTCATGGGCTCGCTGAACAGGGCCGACCAGGCCTGGGCTTTGTTGTCGAGGGGGTTGGCAGACATGGCGTGCACCGCACGCGGCTGCGGCGGGGAAAGGGTAGGAGGAAGAAGACTCTGCGTATTATTCCCCCTCGAGCCTGCCGATGACCCTGCCTGCTGCCCCCGTCTCCCCTGGTTCGTCGGCAGGCACCGGCGAGCCGCCGCCGCAGCTTCCTCCTCTTGCCTCCGTCACTCCGCCGCGCGCACCCCGCCTGGCCGAGGCCCTGCGCTGGTGGCTGCACCTGGGCTGCATCAGCTTCGGCGGGCCGGCCGGGCAGATCGCGCTGATGCACGCCGAACTCGTCGAGCGCCGGCGCTGGATCAGCGAGGCGCGGTTCCTGCACGCGCTGAACTACTGCATGCTGCTGCCGGGTCCGGAGGCGCAGCAACTCGCCACGTACCTTGGGTGGCTGTTGCACCGCACGCTCGGCGGGGTGATCGCCGGGGTGCTGTTCGTGCTGCCCTCGCTCGTGCTGATGGTGGCGCTGGCCGCCGCCTACGTGGCCTTTGGCGAGGCGCCCCTCGTGGCCGGGCTCTTCTACGGCATCAAGCCCGCCGTCACGGCGCTCGTCGTGCAGGCTGCGCACCGGCTGGCCACGCGCACGCTGCGCACGGGCTGGCTGTGGGGGCTGGCGGCGGGCGGCTTCGCGGCGGTAGCGGTGTGGAATCTGCCCTTTCCGCTGGTGGTGCTCGCCGCCGGGCTTGCAGGCGGGTTCCTCGGGCGGTGGTGGCCGCAGGGCCTGGGTGGGGCCGCCGCAGGCCCGGGTGCTGCAGGCGGCGCGTCCCCGCCGGCGGGCGGTGCGGCTCCCGCGGCCCTGATCGACGACCACACGCCCACGCCCGAGCACGCCCGGTTCGACCGCGGCCGCCTCGTGCGGGTCGTGGCCGTGGGGCTGCTGCTGTGGGCCGTGCCGATGGCCCTGCTCGCGTGGGTGTTCGGCACCACCGGCACGCCCACGCGGATGGGCAGCTTCTTCACGCAGGCGGCGTTGCTGACCTTCGGCGGTGCCTACGCGGTACTGCCCTTCGTCTACCAGGGGGCGGTGGTGCAGCACGGCTGGGTCACGCCCGCGCAGATGATGGACGGGCTTGCGCTGGGCGAATCCACGCCCGGCCCGCTGATCATGGTCGTGGCCTTCGTGGCCTTCCTGGGCGGCTGGCAGAGCCAGGACATGGCGCCGCACTTTGCCGCGCTTGGCCCGGCTGCGCCCTACCTGGCAGGCGTGCTGGCTGCCTTGCTCGTCACGTGGTTCACGTTCCTGCCTTCCTTCGTGTTCATCCTGGCCGGCGGCCCGCTGGTGGAGTCCACCCGCGGGCGGCTGGGCTTCACCGCGCCGCTGACCGCGATCACGGCCGCGGTGTGCGGGGTGATCCTCAACCTCGCGCTCTTCTTCGCGGTGCACGTGCTGTGGCCCGGCGGTGCAGCAGGCGGGTTCGACGTGGCGGCGGCCCTGATCGGCGCGGCTGCGCTGTGGACCCTGATCGTGGCGCGCCGCGGCGTGATGCAGGTGCTGGTCGCCAGCGCGGCGGCGGGCCTGGCGGTGTACCTGTTCGTGCCGCCCTCGATGAGGCTGCTGGGGTGAGCACGCCGGGCGGCTGCCAGGCGCTCGTCTCGGTGCGTGCGGCGCGAAGGGTGGGCCCGTGACCCCCGCCGAGCACAGCCGCTCGCGCCTGGCCCCTTGGGCGGTGTTCGCAGCCGGCGTGTGCGCGGCCCTGCACGTGGGCAAGCTCGCGCCGGCCGTGGGCGCGCTGCAGCTCGAGCTCGGCCTGACACTGGTGCAGGCCGGCGTCCTGCTCGGCCTGGTGCAGGGCGCGGGCATGACCGTGGGCCTGCTGGTGGGGGCCTGGTGCGACGGCATGGGCGCGCGCCGGGCGATGACGGCGGGCCTGCTGCTGCAAGGCGCGGCCAGCCTCGCCGGGGCCTTCGCGCAGGGCGCCGCGCCGCTGCTCGCGCTGCGTGCCGTGGAGGGCCTGGGGTTCCTGATGGTGGTGCTGCCCGCCCCGGGCGTGCTGCGCGCGCTGACCCCGCCGCGGCGGCTGTCCGGCATGCTCGGCCGCTGGGGCGCGTTCATGCCGGTGGCGGTGGCGCTGGCCCTGCTGGCCGGGCCGCTGGTGATCGAAGGCGCGGGCTGGCGCGCGTGGTGGGGCGTGCTCGCGGCGGTGTCGGGGGTGATGGCGCTCGTGCTGCGGATGGTGGTGCGCTCGGCGGCGGCACCGGCGGTGGCGGCCGCCACGGAGCCGGGCCCTGCCGGGCCTTCGGCTGGCGACCGTGCGGCAGCCGGCGGTGGCGAGCCAGATGCCAGCCAGGCCAGCCAGGCCAGCCAGGCCGGCCTGGCCGGCTTGCGCGCGCTCGGCAGTCGCGTGGCCACGACCTTGCGCTCGGGCGGGCCCTGGCTCGTGGCGCTGACGTTCGCGGTCTACTCCGCGCAATGGCTGGCGGTGGTGGGCTTCCTGCCGACGATGGTGGCCCGCTCCGGTCTTTCGCCTTGGGTGATCGGGCTCGTCGCGGCCGGTGTGTCCGCCGCCAACATCCTCGGCAATGCGGCCTCGGGCCAGCTGATGCAGCGCGGGGTGCCGGCCCCTGTGCTGCTGGCCGTGGGCTTCTCGGCCATGGCGCTCGGGGCCGTGTTCGGGTTCGCGCCCGTGCTCGAGCCCGGCTCCGCGGGCCGGCTCGTGGCGCTGGCGGTGTTTTCCGCCGTGGGCGGCCTCATCCCGGGCACGCTCTTCGCGCTCGCCGTCGACTTCGCCCCGGGCCGCAGCACCGTCTCGAGTACGGTGGGCTGGATGCAGCAGTGGTCGGCCGCCGGACAGGTGCTCGGCCCGCCCGCGGTGGCCTGGGTCGCGAGCGCCGCCGGGGGCTGGGAGCGGACCTGGGTGGCCACCGGCGCGTGCTGCGCGGCGGGGCTCATGCTGGCCGCCGTGATCGCGCGCTGGCAGGCGCGGCACCGCCGGCCGCGATAATGCACACAAGGGCACGAGGAAACACCCCATGAGCGCACCCACCATCATCGCCACGCGTGAGAGCCGGCTCGCACTGTGGCAGGCCGAGCATGTGCAGGCGATGCTGACCCAGCGCTTCGGCCTGCCGGTGGAGCTGCTCGGCATGACCACCCGCGGCGACCAGATCCTCGACCGCGCGCTGTCCAAGGTGGGCGGCAAGGGCCTGTTCGTGAAGGAGCTGGAGACGGCGCTGGAGGAAGGGCGGGCGCACCTGGCCGTGCACTCGCTCAAGGACGTGCCGATGGACCTGCCGCCGGGCTTCGCGCTTGCGGCCGTGCTCGAGCGCGAAGACCCTCGCGACGCTTTCGTCTCCAACCACCACGCGAGCCTGGACGCACTGCCCCAGGGCGCCTGCGTGGGTACCTCCAGCCTGCGTCGCGTGGTGCAGCTGCTCGCCTGCCGGCCCGACCTTCGCATCGAGCCGCTGCGCGGCAACCTGGACACGCGGCTGCGCAAGCTCGACGAGGGCGGCTACGACGCGATCGTGCTGGCCGCCGCAGGCTTGAAGCGCCTGGGACTGGCCGCTCGCATCCGGGCGGTCTTCGACACCGCCACGATGATCCCCGCTGCGGGGCAGGGCGCGCTGGGCATCGAGGTGCGCGAAGACGCCACCGCGCTGCGCGCGACGCTCGCGCAGACGATCCACCATCCCACCTGGCTCGCCACGCACGCCGAGCGTGCCGTGTCGCGTGCGCTGGGCGGCAGCTGCAGCATGCCGCTGGCCGCCCACGCCAGCTGGGGCGATGACGGTGTGCTCACGCTGCACGCGGCGCTCGGCGACGGCGAGCAGCCCACGCGGGCCCTGCTGCGCACGAGCGTGAGCGGCCAGCCGGCCGACGAGGCCGCCGCGCGTGAGATGGGCGAACAGGCGGCCGCCGAGCTGCGTGCCGCGGGCGCGGCGGGCTACCTGCACGCGGTCTGAGACGGCGCTTGCGCGTCATCGTCACCCGCCCCGCTGCCCAGGCCGAGGCCTGGGTGCAGGGCCTGCGGGCCACGGGCCTCGAGGCTTGTGCCCTCCCGCTCATCGAGATCGCCGCCGCACCCGAGGCGCAGCCGATCCGCCAGGCATGGGCCCGCCTGGCCGGCTGCGCGCTCGTGATGTTCGTCAGCGCCCACGCCGTGGAGCACTTCTTCGCGCAGCGGCCCGGTTCGGCCGGCGGCTGGCCGCCCGATACCCTGGCGGGCTGCACCGGACCGGGCACCGGCGCCACGTTGCGCGCGGCCGGCGTGCCGGCGGGTTGCGTGGTCGAGCCACCGGCCGGGGCACAGGCGGACTCCGAGGGCCTGTGGCAGGCCTTGCGCCACCACGGCTGGGCGGGCAGGCAGGTGCTGGTGGTGCGTGGCGAACACGGGCGCGACTGGCTCGCCGAGACCCTCACCCAGGCCGGCGCCACCGTGCGCTTCCTGAGTGCCTACGCGCGCCGCGTGCCCCAGCCCGGTGCCGCGGGCCGCGCGCTGCTGGCCGAGGCGCTCGACCTGCCGCAGCACCACGCGTGGGTCTTCAGCAGCGGCGAGGCCGTGGGCCACCTGGCGCAGCTGGCCCCGGGCGCGGCCTGGGGTGCGAGCCGTGCAGTGGCCACGCACCCGCGCATCGCGGCCGCCGTGCGCCACGCGGGTTTCGGGCGCGTGGAGGAGGCGCAAGGTGCCCGTCTTCCCGCGGTGTGCGAGGCCTTGGCACGCCTAGAATCGCAGCCGCTGTGAACGACCCCCACGCCCCCGCGGCTGCGCCCGCCGAACCTGTTCCCGAGCCGGCCGCCGGCGCCGTCGAGCGCCCCAGTCGTGCCCCGCTGATCGGGGCGGCCGTGCTCACGCTGCTCAGCGTGGCCGCGCTCGGGGTGGCCTGGAACGCGCAGCAGCGCGTGCGCGCGGCCGAGCTCGAGCTCGTCAAGCGCCAGCAGGACGCGAGCACCCAGTCTGCCGAAGCGCGCACGCTTGCCCGCAACGCCGAGGCCGCCGCGCGCGACGCCGTGGCGCGCCTGGCGCTGCTGGAGGCGCGCGTGGCCGAGAACTCGCTGCAGCGCACCCAGCTCGAGGAGCTCATCCAGTCGCTCGCCCGTTCGCGCGACGAGAACGTGCTCGCCGACATCGATGCGTCGGTCCGCGTGGCGATGCAGCAGTCGGCCATCACCGGCAGCATCGAGCCGCTGGCCACGGCGCTGCGGCAGGCCGACGAACGGTTGGCGCGCTACCCGCAGCCGCGCCTGGAGCGCGTGCGCCGCGCCGTGCTGCAGGACATCGACCGCGTGAGGGCCGCCGCCCAGGTCGACCTGCCCACGCTGCTGCTGCGGCTGGACGAGGCGGTACGCCTGGCGGACGACTTGCCGCTGGTGGCGGCGGTGGACCGCCGCCCCGGGCGCGCCGAGGCGCGTGCCGCGAGCAAGGTGGCGGCACCGGCCCCTGCGGCGGCCGATGCTTCTGCCGCGGCCGAGCCGGCAAGCGCCGCTTCGGCCGCGGGCAGCGGTGGCTCGTCGTGGCCACGCTGGATCGGCGAGAACGCGCGCCTGATGCTGCGCCAGGCCTGGTCCGAGGTGCGCTCCCTCGTGCAGGTCAGCCGCATCGACGACCCCGACGCGGCGCTGCTGGCCCCGGAGCAGGCCTTCTTCGTGCGCGAGAACGTCAAGCTGCGGCTGCTCAATGCGCGGCTTGCGCTGCTCAGCCGCCAGTACGACATCGCCCAGGCCGACCTGCGCGACGCGCAGTCGATGATCGACCGCTACTTCGACCGCAGCTCGCGCCGCGTGGTCGCGGCCTCCGAGCAGGTGAGGCAGCTCGCCGGGCAGGCGCGCCAGGTGGCGCTGCCGCGGCCCGACGCCACGCTCGCCGCACTGGCTACCGCGGTGGCGGGGCGCTAGCGCCCCGCCACACCCGAGCGCCGCACACCGGGCCCACCCCATGCGCTTCGTGGTCTGGCTCATCGTGCTGTTCGTCGTGGCCGTGGTCGCCGCGGGCACGCTCGGCACCAACGACGGCCTCGTCACGGTGGTGTACCGCCACTGGCGCATCGAGGTCTCGCTGAACCTCTTCCTGCTGCTGGTGGTGGGCACGTGCCTGGCGATCATGGGCGGCGTGCGCACGGTCGACTCCCTGGTCACGCTGCCGCGGCGCGCGCGCGAGTGGCGGGCGCTGCAGCGCGAGCGCGCCGCCCAGCGCACGCTGCGCGAGGCCCTGGCCGAGTACTTTGGCGCCCGCTACAGCCGTGCCCACAAGGCCGCCGAGCGTGCGCTGGCCCTGCAGGAGGGCACGCCTGCCCTCGTGGACGACGCCGACTTCCGGCTCCTGGCCCAGCTCCTGGCCGCCGCCAGCCTGCACCGCCTGCAAGACCAGCCGCGCCGCCAGGAGGCGAGCGACCGCCTGGGCAGCCTCGTGGCCGGCCAGCCCGGCCGGCCAGCCGCCGACGGGGTGCGGCTGATGGCCGTCGAGTGGGCGCTCGACGACCGCGACGCCGAGCAGGCCCTCGAGCTGCTGGCCGCGCTGCCCCCCGGCGTGGCCCGGCGCACGCAGGCCCTGCGGCTGAAACTGCAGGCCGCGCGCCTGGCGCGCCAGCCGCTGAAGGCGCTGAACACCGCGCACCTGTTGGCCAACCACCGCGCCTTCTCGCCCGAGGCTGCACGCGGCCTGCTGCGCTCCCTGGCGCAGGGGGTGCTCGATGGTGCGCGCGATGCCGACCAGCTGCGCCGGGCCTGGGCCGAACTCGAGGCCGCCGACCGCCGCGACGCCACCGTGGTGGCGCGCGCCGTGCAGCGCGCCGTGGCACTCGGTGCGCCCGAGGATGGGCGCCAGTGGCTGCGCCCGCTGTGGGACGACCTGGCCAAGTTCCCCGCCGACGAGCGTTCGCTGCTGGCGCGCGCGCTCGCCGAGGCCACGGCCGGCGTCGGGCCCGACTGGCTGCAGCCGGTGGAAAGCGCCGCCGCAGCGTGGCCGCAGGAGCCGGCCGTGGTGGCAGCAGCCGGGCTCGTCTACGCCGAGCGCGGGTTGTGGGGCAAGGCCCGGCGCCCGCTGGAACAGGCCGCCCAGGCGAGTGCGCTCGAGGGGCGCATCCGCCGCCGCGCGCTCGTGGCGCTGGCCACGCTCGCCCGCGAAGGCGGGGACGAAGCCCGCGCCGGCGCCCTCGAGCGCGAGGCCGCTGCAATGCCCTAGCCGGGCGGGCCGCAGGTCTGCTATAGTTGAGGGCTTCGCGGCTGTAGCTCAGTTGGATAGAGTACTTGGCTACGAACCAAGGGGTCGTGGGTTCGAATCCTGCCAGCCGCGCCAGTGAATCGACGGGTCAGCTTCGTGAGGAGCTGGCCCGTTTTGTTTGACGCCAGTGGAAAGGCCTGTGCCCATGCTCCTTCCCACCCACCTCGAAACCCGCCACCATGAGCTGCGTAAGACGCGGCTGACGATGGTGGACGGCCACCTCACCGGCAACCTGCGCAGCGTGCAGGCCGGTGTCAGCGCGCGCGCCTACCGAGACGGCTACTGGGGCTTTGCCTCGGCCCCGGCCAGCGGCGGCGACATGGCTGCGCGTGTGCAGCAGCAGGCGCTGGCCAATGCCCGCGCGATGGCCGGCTTCGGGCCACGCACGGCGTTCGCGCTGCCGGGCGCGCACCACGTGGGCGAGCAGGCGCGTGCGGGCGGGCCGCCGCTGGCCGCAGCAGAGTGCATCGCGCGCATGGCCGAGCTGCACGCGCATTGCATGGCGCGCTACCCGGGGCTGCGCAGCACGCGTGTGATCGTGACCGACGAAGACCACGCCAAGCAGCTGCACACCGAGGGCGGCGCGCGCGCGCTGGCGCGCATCCAGCGCGCGGCCGTCTACGTGGTGATGGTGGGGGAGGACGCCGAGGGCGCCCCCATCGAGCTGATGGAGATCGTCTCGGGCATCGGCAGCCTCGCCGACATCGACTGGTCGCTCGGCACGCTCGCGCCGCGGCTGGACGTGCTGCACGGCCACCTGCAGGCCAAGCGCCACGCGGTGCCTGCGCGCGGAGGTGAGCACACGGTCGTGCTCTCGGCCGACCTCGCCGGCATGCTGGTGCACGAGGCGATGGGCCACCCCTGCGAGGCCGACGCTGTGCTCGGCGGCGCGGTGACGGCGGACCTGCTGGGCAAGCCGGTGGCCAGCGAGCTCATCACGATGGTGGACCTTGCTCACCACTACGGCGACGAAGAGGTGATGTGCCCGGTGTACGTGGACGACGAGGGTACGCCGGCGACGGACGTGACGATGATCGAGCGCGGCGTGCTGCGCGGCTTCATGCACAGCCGCGAGACGGCCGCTCGCCTGGGCATGGCGCCCACCGGCAGCGCGCGCGCCTACGCGCCGGACGACGAGCCGTTGATTCGCATGCGCAACACGGCGATCCTGCCGGGAACGAAGAGCCTGGACGAGCTCGTGGCGGGTGTCGAGGACGGCTACTTGCTGCTGGACACGGGCAACGGCCAGGCCGACGCCACCACCGAATTCATGTTCGGCGTCACGCTCGGCTACGAGATCCGCAACGGCAAGCTCGGCGCGGCGATCCGCGACACCACGGTGTCGGGCTCGGCGCTTAAGGTGCTGGCCGCGGTGGACGGCGTGGGCAGCGAGA
>JBDKFA010000287.1:0-5310 GCA_039798945.1 Pseudomonadota bacterium | reverse complement strand
AGGCGCGGCGGTTGCGCGGGTCACGGCGGAACTTCCCGTCCATGAGGCTGCGCGCGTTGTACAGCGCCCGCAGCGTGCGCGCGGACAAGCCCGTGATGCCGGGGGCACGCTGGAACACGAGGAAGGTCTGCAGGATGGCGTGCGGGTCCTCGAGGTAGACCCGGTCGTGGGCCACCTCGAGCAGGCCGCCGCGATCGAGGAAACGCTCGTCGAGCGGGCGCATCGGCGCGGCCTCCGACCCAACGATGCGTTCCTCCATGTTGAGCAGCAGGATCTGGTTGAGCTGCGCCACCGCCTTGGCGGCCCAGTAGTAGCGGTGCATCAGGCCTTCGGAGGAGCGCTGGCTGCGCGTGGCCGTGAGGCCGAAGCTCTCGGCGACGGCGGTCTGCAGGTCGAAGACGAGACGGTCCTCGCGGCGGCCTGCCACGGTGTGCAGCCTGGCACGGATGAGCTTGAGCGTGCCCTCGTGGCGGCGCAACTGGCGCACCTCGAACGGCGTGAGCAGCCCCTTGGCCGCGAGCTCGTGCCACGTGCGCCCGAGGCCCGCGGCGCGGGCGATCCAGACCAGCACCTGCAGGTCACGCAGCCCGCCCGGGCTCTCCTTGCAGTTGGGCTCCAGCGCGTAGGGGGTGCTGTCGTAGCGGACGTGGCGCTGCTGCATCTCCAGCGTCTTCGCGCGCAGGAATGCAGCCGCGTCCAGCGCAGCCCCGGTGGCGCGCACGAACTGCTTGAACAGCGCATGGCTGCCGGCGACCGGCCGGCTTTCGAGCAGGGCGGTCTGAACGGTGACATCGCGACGGGCCTCGGCCACGCACTCGTCCACGGTGCGCACCGACGAGCCGATCTCCAGGCCCACGTCCCAGCAGGCCGTGATGAACCCGCCCACGGCCGAGGTGTCGGCCCCCTCGGGCAGCAGCACGAGCACGTCGACGTCGGAGTACGGGAAGAGCTCGCCACGCCCGTAACCCCCCACCGCCACCAGGGAGCTCCCGGCGGGCAGCGCGTGGGCAGTCCAGAGCGTGCGCAGCGTAGCGTCGACCAGCCGGGTCAGGTCGCGCAGCAGTGAGGAGGCCGCGCGCGGTGACGCGCGCCCGACGCGGAACTCCTGCAACAGCGCCGCCTTGCCCTCGCGAAACCGCTGGCGCAGGACCGCGGGGGGCGCCGCCGCGGCGGCCGGGGCCGAGGCCGGGGCGGCCATGGGACGCTTCAGCCGCCGGGCACCGCGGCGCCAGCCGGGCGTGCGGCCGGGGCCGAGGCTGAAGCCGACACGCCCGCCACTGCCGCGGCTGCTGCCGCACCCGGTGAGGCAGCCGTGCCCTGCGCTGCGCCATAGCCGGCGGGCGCGAAGGCAGGCGCGGGAGGGCTGCCGGCGGACACGGTCAGCACCTCGTAGCCGGTCTCGGTGACGAGCACCGTGTGCTCCCACTGGGCCGACAGCGAGCGGTCGCGCGTGACGATCGTCCAGCCGTCGTAGGGGCGGTTGCCCCGTCGGTCTTCCTTGATGTCGCGCCGGCCGATGTTGATCATGGGCTCGATCGTGAAGATCATGCCCGGCACCAGATGCTCGAGCGTGCCCGGCCGGCCGTAGTGGAGGACCTGCGGCTCCTCGTGGAAGCGCGCACCTACGCCATGGCCGCAGAACTCGCGCACCACCGAGTAGCCGGCCCGCTCGGCGAAGACCTGGATCGCGTGGCCGATGTCGCCCAGGCGGGCGCCGGGGCGCACCTGCACGATGCCTTTCCACATCGCCTCGAAGGTCACCTGGCACAGCCGGCGGGCGGCGATGGAGCCCTCGCCGACCACGTACATGCGGCTGTTGTCGCCATGCCAGCCGTCCTTGATGACGGTGACGTCGACGTTGACGATGTCGCCCTCGCGCAGCGGCCGGTCGTCCGGGATGCCGTGGCAGACGACGTCGTTCACCGACGTGCACAGCGAGGCCGGGTAGGGCGGGTAGCCGGGAGGCTGGTAGCCGAGCGTGGCCGGGACGGCCTGCTGCACCTGGGTGATGTGCTCGTGGGCGAGGCGGTCGATCTCGCGCGTGGTGATGCCCGGTCGGATGTGGGGCTCGAGCAGGTCGAGCACCTCGCTGGCGAGGCGGCCGGCCAGCCGCATGCCGGCGATGTCGGTGGCGGTCTTCAAGGGAATCGGCATGGGTGGGGATTATCCCACCCCGCCGATAGAATCGGCAGGCACGGATCCCTCGCTCATGGCCCCACTTCCTCCGAGCCTGCACGCCTTCGTCGGTGGTCAGGCGATGTCCGATGCGCGTGCGCGCGCCCTGCTGCAGTCCCTGAGGGCGCGCGAGCCGACGCTCGAGGCGCTTCAGGCTCGCCATGTGTACTGGGTGGAGGCCGACCCCTCGGGGCTCGCAGCTGCCGATCTGTCGCGGGTGGCGGCCTTGCTGGATGCCCAGCCGGTCTCGCTGTCTGGACCGGACGCCGAGGGAGATCGCGCCGGCCAGCTGGTCGTCGTGATGCCGCGCCCCGGCACGGTGTCGCCCTGGTCGAGCAAGGCCACCGACATCGCGCGCAACTGCTCGCTGCCCGTGGGACGCGTGGAGCGGGTCGTGGAGTTCCGGCTGCAGCGCCGCGGCGGGCTGCTCGGCGGCGCGCGCAGCTTTGACGTTACCGCATTGCAGGCGCTGGCCGCACCGCTGCACGACCGGATGACCGAGGCCGTGGCCTTCGCGCGCGAGGCGGCGCGGGCGCTGTTTGCGCCGCGGCCGGGCGCACCGATGACGCGTGTGGACGTGAGCCGACGCGGCCGTGAGGCCTTGCAGGAAGCCAACACGCGCCACGGCCTGGCGCTGTCCGACGACGAGATCGATTACCTCGCCGAAGCCTTCGCCAAGTTGCAGCGCGATCCCACCGACGTCGAGCTGATGATGTTCGCGCAGGCCAATAGCGAGCACTGCCGGCACAAGATCTTCAACGCCCGCTTCACCATCGACGGGGCCGAGCAGCCGCAGTCGATGTTCCAGATGATCCGCCACACGGAGGCGGTGTCCCCGGCGGGCACCGTGGTGGCTTACAGCGACAACGCGGCCGTGATGGCCGGTGGCCCGGTCGAACTCTGGCGGCCCGAGGGCTTCACGAATGCGCCGCGGTACGGCGGCCGCTCGGCCGTGGCCCACGTGCTCATGAAGGTGGAGACGCACAACCACCCCACCGCGATCTCGCCCTTCCCGGGGGCCGCCACCGGTGCAGGCGGAGAGATTCGCGACGAGGGCGCGACCGGGCGTGGCGCACGGCCGAAGGCCGGGCTCGCCGGGTTCACCGTGGGCCACCTGCACCTGCCCGGAGCCCAAGAGCCCTGGGAGGCTGGCGGCCTCGGGCGCCCGGCCCACCTCGCGAGCGCGCTCCAGATCATGACCGAGGGCCCCGTGGGCGGGGCGGCCTTCAACAACGAGTTCGGGCGGCCCAACCTCGCCGGCTACTTCCGCAGCTTCGAGCAGCGCGTGGCCGGCGTGCTGCGCGGCTACCACAAGCCCATCATGATCGCCGGCGGCCTCGGGGCCATCGTCGAGGGGCAGACGCACAAGCGCGAGTTCCCGCCGGGCACGCTGCTCGTGCAACTGGGCGGGCCGGGCATGCGCATCGGCATGGGCGGTGGCGCGGCGAGCTCGCTCGCTGCAGGCGTGAACGCGGCGGAGCTTGACTTCGACTCCGTGCAGCGCGGCAACCCCGAGATCCAGCGCCGGGCTCAGGAGGTGATCCACCACTGCTGGTCGCTGGGCGAGGCCAACCCGATCCTCGCGATTCACGACGTCGGCGCGGGGGGCTTGTCCAACGCCTTCCCGGAACTCGTGGACGGCGCCGGGCGAGGCGCCGTCTTCGACCTGCGCCGCGTGCCGCTGCAGGAAGAGGGACTGTCGCCCGCCGAGGCCTGGTGCAACGAGAGCCAGGAACGCTACGTGCTGGCCGTGGACCCGGCTGCGATGCCGCTGTTCGAGCTGATGTGCGCGCGCGAGCGGTGCCCGTACGCCGTGGTCGGTGTGGCCACCGAGGCGCGCCAGCTCGTGCTCGAGGACGGGCCCGGCGGCGAGCGCGCGATCGACATGCCGATGGAGGTGCTGCTGGGCAAGGCGCCCCGCATGCACCGTGTCGTTCACCGCGTGGCACGTACCGAGGCGGCGCTGGACCTTACCGGCGTGTCGCTCGAGCGCGCGGCCTTCGACGTGCTGCGCCACCCGACGGTGGGCAGCAAGCGCTTCCTCGTCACCATCGGCGACCGCACGGTGGGCGGGCTCACGCACCGCGACCAGATGGTCGGGCCCTGGCAGGTGCCGGTGGCCGACTGTGCCGTGACGCTGGCCGATTTCACCGGCCTGCGTGGCGAGGCGATGAGCATGGGCGAGCGCACGCCGCTGGCCGCGCTCGACGCGCCGGCCTCGGCCCGCATGGCGGTGGCCGAGGCGCTGACCAACCTGCTGGCCGCACCGATCGAGCTGGGCCGCGTGAAGCTCAGCGCGAACTGGATGGCCGCCTGCGGCGAGCCCGGCGAGGACGCCGCGTTGTACGACGCGGTGCGCGCGGTGGGCATGGAGCTGTGCCCGGCGCTGGGCATCGGCATCCCGGTGGGCAAGGATTCGCTGTCGATGCGCACGCGCTGGAACGAGGGCGGCGAGCCGCGCGAGGTGCTCGCGCCGGTGTCGCTGATCGTCTCGGCCTTCGCCACGCTCGACGATGTGCGCGGCACGCTCACGCCGCAGTTGCAGAGCGGCGACACGACGCTGCTGCTGGTGGACCTGGGCGCCGGCCGCATGCGCATGGGCGGCTCGGTGCTGGCGCAGACGCGCCAGGCCTTCGGCCACGAGGTACCTGACCTCGACGACCCGGCCCGGCTGCGCGCGCTCGTGCAGGCGGTGAATGCGCTGCGCGCCCAGGGCCGGCTGCTGGCGTACCACGACCGCAGCGACGGTGGCCTGTGGGCAGCCGTGTGCGAGATGGCCTTTGCCGGGCACGTGGGCGTGAGCCTGAACGTCGACATCCTCGTGACCGAGGGCGATGGCATCGCCGACAGCCGCGCCGAGTACGGCGACTCGAAGAACTGGGCCACGCAGGTGAGCGAGCGGCGCAACGAACTGACGCTGCGTGCGCTCTTCAACGAGGAGCTCGGCGCGGTGCTGCAGGTGCGCAGCGCCGAGCGCGATGTGGTGCTCGCGGTGCTGCGCGAGCACGGGCTGAGCCGCCACACCCACGTCATCGGCAAGACGAACACGCGCGCGGCGGTGGAGGTCTGGCGCGACGCGAAGCTGCAGTTCGCGGCATCGGTGCAGGCGCTGCAGCAGGCCTGGGACCATGTCTC
>JBDKFA010000286.1:0-8969 GCA_039798945.1 Pseudomonadota bacterium | reverse complement strand
TTCGAGCAGGAGACGCTCACGAAGGTGATCGAGGCGCGCGCCAAGGCCACCGCGATCCAGGTCACGCCGCAGACGCTGGCCAACCCAGAAGCCTTCGCGCGCTTCCAGCAGGCGCAAGGCGAGCTTGGCGGGGCGCTCGCGCGGCTGATGGTCGTGAGCGAGCAGTACCCGAACCTGAAGGCCAACCAGGCCTTCCAGGACCTGCGCGTGCAGCTCGAAGGCACGGAAAACCGCATCACCGTGGCCCGCAACCGCTACATCAAGGCGGTGCAGGAGTACAACGTGCTCGCGCGCCAGTTCCCGAGCAACCTGACGGCGATGGTCTTTGGCTACGCGGTCAAGCCAAACTTCACGGTGCAAAACGAGGCGGCGATTTCAGCACCGCCCACCGTGAGCTTCGACAAGCCGGCGCTGTCCGCTCCTGCGCCGGCAACAGCCGCGTCGAAGTGAGACCCTGACGCCGGGCACAGCCATGCTGCACGTGCCTCGCCTCCTCGCGGCACGCGTGGCCGGGGTCGTGGCGTGGCTGCTGCTCGCGCTGGCCTGGAGCCTGGCGCCGGCGTACGCGCAGGACGTCCTGCCGGTGCCCGCCCTCAGCGGCCGCGTCATCGACGAGACCGCCACGCTGGCACCCGCCCAGCGTGAGGCGCTGGAAGCCAAGCTCGCCACGCTCGAGCAGGGCACCGGCGCACAGGTGGTGGTGCTGCTCGTGCGCACCACCCAGCCCGAGGACATCGCCGCCTACGCCCAGCGCGTGGCCGACCAGTGGAAGATCGGGCGGCGCGAGGTGGGCGACGGCATCCTGGTGGTCGTATCCACCGGCGAGCGGCGCGTGCGCATCGAGGTGGCCAAGGCCCTGGAAGGCGCGGTGCCGGACCTGGCCGCGCGCCAGATCATCGACCAGGCGATCCGGCCCGCCTTTCGGGCCGACGACTACGCGGGTGGGCTGAACCGGGCGGTGGACGCGCTCGGCGCGCGTATCCGCGGGGAAGGTTTGCCGGCACCGGCCGAGTCGGGGCGCCCTGCCGAGCCAGGCATCCAGTGGAACGACCTGCTCGTGTTCCTGTTTGCCGGCGTGCCGGTGGTGGCGGGCGTGGCCACGGCCGTGCTCGGGCGCCGGCTCGGCTCGATGGCCACGGCGGGCCTGACGGGCGCGCTGGTGTGGTGGCTCACGGCCAGCCTTGTGCTCGCGGGGGTGGCCACGGTGGTCACGTTCGTGCTCGTCGGCTTGGTCGGCATCGGCGCGGCCCTCTCCCGGCGCGGGGCGACGCGTATCGGGCGGCGCCGGGACCGCGACTTCGGAGACTTCGGTGGCTTCGGGGGCTTCGGCTCGGGCGGCGGGAGTGGAGGAGGCGGCGGCTTCGGCTCGGGTGGGGGCTTCGGAGGCAGCTTCTCCTCCGGGGGCGGTGGGGACTTCGGCGGCGGCGGTGCCTCGGGAGACTGGTGATGGCACAGGCGATGAACCGTTGGCGACGCATCTTGCGCCACCGTTGGCTGGACGAAACCGACGTACACCGTGCGCTCGGCCCGGCGGCGCTCGACCGCATCCAGGCCCGCGTGGCCGCGAGCGAGCGGCGCCACAGTGGTGAGATCCGCGTGTGCGTGGAGGCCGGGCTGCCGCTGTCCTACCTGTGGCGCGGCGCCAGCGCACGCGAGCGGGCCGTCACGATGTTCGGCAAGTTGCGGGTGTGGGACACCGAGGCCAACAACGGCGTGCTGATCTACCTGCTGCTGGCCGAGCACGCCATCGAGATCGTGGCCGACCGCGGCGTGGCGCGCCACGTGGCACCCGACCACTGGCACGGCATCGTGCAGGCGATGCGCACCCGGTTTCGCGCCGGGGAGTTCGAGCCGGGCCTGCTGCAGGCGGTGGAGGCGGTGGAGGCGCTGCTGTGCGCGCACTTCCCGAGCGTGGCGCACGCACCCAACCCGAACGAACTGCCGGACCGGCCGCACGTGCAGGGGTGACGAGGGCTTGCGCGCATGGCGCGCACCTCACGTACCTGCCCAGTTTGCGCGGGCAACCGGCCCCGCTCGCCGCGTCGCGCGGGGCCGGCGGCAGGGGCTGCGGATAATGTCGCGGATGAACGGCGTGCACCTGACGGCGGACCTGCAGGGCTGCACCCCCGGCAACCCGCTGCTGCGCGACCCCCAGGCGCTGCGCGCGGTGTGCCTGCACGCGGTAGGCGAGGCAGGCCTGCAGGCCGTGGGCGAACTCTTCCACCGCTTTCCCGAGCCAGGAGGGGTGACCGGTACCGTGTTGCTGGCCGAGTCGCACCTGGCGGTGCACACCTGGCCGGAGCACGGTGTGGTCACCGTCGACGCCTTCGTGTGCAACCTCAGCCGCGACAATTCCGCGCGCGCCGAGCGGCTGGTCGACCAGCTGGTCGCGCACTTCGGTGCAACCGGCGTGCTCAGGCAGCGTCTGACACGCGTCGGCCCAGGCGCGCCGCCACCCGGCGCCCTGCCGCATCCCCGAGCGTGAACGCCTCCTCAAACACCGAGTAGCCGGCCAGGTCGGCATGCGCCAGGTGCAGCCGCTGGCTGCCCGCGGGGCCGGGGAGCGGCGCCGCTCCAGGCCAGGCGGCGCCTCGCAAGGCCTGCAAGGCCGCGCTGCTGCGCACGCCGGGCGCCGGGATCGCCATCGCATGGCCGTAGCGCATCAGGTCCACACACTGCACGAGCCCGGGCAGATCGGGGTGCACCTGCGCGAGGTGCGCCACGACGCGGCCGGCCCAGGCCTGCCAGGGCTCGTCACGCAAGGCGGCGCGCCAGGCGGCTGTGCGGGCGCGGCTCGGCTGCCCGAAAGCCCAGTAGGCGGTGAGCACGCACGGCCCGCGCGGCGCGCGGATGCCCTGGTGGCTGGCGTCGACGTAACCCAGGGCCAGACGCGTGGGCTCCTCGGGCGAGCCCAGTTCGGCCACCTGCTGCGGGCCGGGCCCGCTGGCGAGCAAGACGTTGTCCCATGCGGGGGGCGCGCCCACGCGGTCGATCACCGGTTGGCGCAGCAGCACGTTGGCCACGAGCCAGGGCGCATGGTCCACGAGGCGGGCTGCCGCCGTGAGGGCGGCAGGCGGGGCCTCCACCACGGCACGCGCCACGTGCAGCGGCAGCGCGACGACCACCTCGCGGGCGAGCCACCGCTCGCGCGCGCCGGTGGCGTTCTCGACCTCGAAGGCGACCTCGTGGCGCTGCGGCTGTACGCGCCGCACCCAGGTGCCGGTGTGCAGCCGCTCGCCCAGGGGCTCGGCCAGGCGGCGGGTCAACCAGGCGTTGCCCTCGGGCCACGTGAAAACGCCCTCGTGTTCGGCGTGAGGCCCCTCCTCGCCCGACGCGATGAACCCGTGGCGGCTGGCGAAATAGTGCAGCCCGGCCCAGGCGGAGACCCCTTCGAGCCCGGCGCCGTAGTCGTCGCGGCACGCGTAGTCGAGGTACCAGCGCAGGGCCGGATCGTTCAGCCCACGGGCACGCAGCCAGGCGTCGAAGCTCTGGCCGTCCAGCGTCCGCGATGCAGCCGACTCCGGCAGCGCGACCGAGGGCACGGCAAAGTGCAGCTCATGTGCGGCCTGAGCCACCTGCTGCGAGAACGCCCGGTAGGCCGCGGCACGGGCCGAGCCGGGCATTGCCGGCGGCAGCAGCCCCTCGACCCACTGGGTGCCCGTCCACAGCCTCTCCTGCAGCACGTGGCACAGGTGGCGCTCGTCGGCCACCGTGCGGCCCGCCACCGTGCGCAGCAAGCCGAGCTCATGCAGCAGGGCCCGCACCGCGGTGGCCTGCTGAGGCGGCACGGGCAGGTAGTGCGCCCCGAGCGGGCAGCGCAGGCCCGCCATCTGGTGGCCGCGCGCGTTGCCGCCGGCCGTGTCCTCGAGCTCGAAGACGCGCAGGTCGTCGATACCGGCCTGCTGCAGCGCCCGCGCCGCTGCGAGCCCGGCCACTCCCGCCCCGAGCACCGCCACCGTGCAGCGCCGTGGTGGCCCGGCCGTGGAGGCGCCCTCGGCCGGGCCGTCGGCCGTACCCCGTGCGCCAGAGGCATCGGGCTGCAGGCGGTGGCCGCGCGTGAGGGAAGCCCCCACCCAGCCGCCTGGCCCCTGCCAGTCGAACGCGCCGTCGGGGCGGCGGGGCACGGACGTGGTGGCCGGCTGGCAGCCGGCCCAGCTGAGCGGCGCCGCGGCAAGCCACGCGCGCCGCGTCCAGCCCGAGTGGGGCGAGCGAGGCGAAGCGGGCGAGGCAGGCGAGGCGTCCGACCCCGGCGCCACCCCCGGCCCTAGCGGTGCGTGCGGCCCCATTCCTCTTCGAAGATGCGCACGAGCGCCTGGTTCGTGATGCGGTTCGGCTCGGCGCTCACGCGCGCCATGTCCGGCGGAAAGTGCAGCAGCGTGGGCAGCCCCTCGCGCGTCAGGAAGCGCAGGCCTTCGGGAAGTTGCGGCGGCATGCGCCACGGGCGGCGGCCGGCGAGGATGAAGCCCCATTCGCCGAAGCTCGGCACGTGCGCGTGGTACGGCGTCGTGCCGAGCCCCACGGCCTCCAGCGTGGCCACCACCGTCCAGTAGCTGCGCCGTGCCACCAGCGGCGAGGAGGTCTGGATCGCGGCGTAGCCCGAGGCCGACAGGTGGCGGTCCAGCAGCGCGTAGAAGCTCGTCGTGTAGAGCTTGCCCAGCGAGAAGTTGCTCGGGTCGGGGAAGTCGACGATGACGACGTCGAAGATCTCCTCGTGGCTCTCGAGCCACGTGAAGGCGTCAGCGTTGACCACGCGCACCTTGGGCGAGTCGAAGGCCTGCGCGTTGAGGGTGCGCAGCCGGGGTTCGGTCGAGAAGAGCGTGGTCACGGCCGCGTCGAGGTCCACCAGCCACACCTGCTCCACACTCGGGTAGCGCAGCACCTCGCGCAGCGCCAGGCCGTCGCCGCCGCCGAGGATGGCCACTCGCCGCGGCGCACCGTGCGCGGCCATCGCCGGGTGCACGAGCGCCTCGTGGTAGCGGTACTCGTCGCGGCTGTCGAACTGCAGGTTACCGTTCAGGAAGAGGCGCACCTCGCCCGATGCGCCCGCGGTGACGACGATGCGCTGGTAGGGGCTGCTGGCCGCGTGCACGATGCGCTCGCCGTAGAAGCGGTCTTCGGCCCAGCTCGTGAGGTGCCCCGCACCCACGCCCACTGCGGCGAGCGCGGCCACGACGGCCGCGCAGCTGAGCGCGTGCCAGCGCACACCCGTCAACTGGCGCCGGAAGAGCCACAGCGCCCAGGCGGCCACCAGCGCGTTGAGCAGCCCAAAGACGACCCCGGTGCGGATCGCGCCGAGGTGAGGCAGCAACAGCAGCGGGAAGGCCACCGCCACCGCGAGCGCGCCCAGGTAGTCGAAGGTCAGCACCTGCGAGACGAGCTCCGACAGGCGCCAGCGCGCGCGGAACTGCGCCTTCAGGATGCGCATGACCAGCGGGATCTCCAGCCCCACGAGCGTGCCCACCGCCAGCACCAGGCCGTACAGCAACACCCGGAAGGGGCCGCTGGTGGCCGGCGTCACCTGCATCAGGTTGTGGGCCACGAAGAGCGTGGCCGGCAACAGGCCGCCCACCAGCCCCACGAGCAGCTCCACGCGCAGGAAGGTGGCCACCAGCTCGCGCACGACGAAGCGGCTCAGGAACGAGCCGATGCCCATCGCGAAGAGGTAGGCGCCGATGATGGTGCTGAACTGCAGGACCGAGTCGCCCAGCAGCCAGCTCGCCAAGGCCCCGGCCACGAGCTCGTAGAGCAGCCCGCAGGCCGCGATCACGAAGACCGAGGCGAGCAGCGCGAGTTCGGCGGGGCGCGGGCCCGCCTGCCCTGGAGGGGACGATGCGGGTGGCGCTGCCGCCACCGGGTCGCTTTCCGGCCGGCCCGTGCTCAGGCCTGGGGAAGTCTCGGGCACCGGCTCAGCCGTGCACCGCCGCCGACACGATGAGCCCGATGGCAATACACATCGCGCCCACGACGATGGCCAGCGCCACGTTCTTCTTCTCCACGATCTCGGCCCACAGGTCGTAGGGGGTGAGCTTGTCGATGATGACGAAGCTGATCCAGAAGATCGCCACGCCGATCAGCGCGAACAGCATCGACCCGAAGAACACGCCCGGCTTGAGCCACTCGATACCCATCATCGCGAACTCCTTGTGTGGCAGATGAGCCCCGGGCGTGTGCGAAGGCCCGCGCCACGGGTTGAAAAGTCGATCACTTGTGCCCTCCCCCGCCCCCGCTCCAGCCCCCGTAGGAGCCGCCGGAGGTGGAGTGCGCGTAGCGGCCGCGCTCACGGCACTGCTGGTACTCGGCGCTCGACTCGCCGAAGGTGGCACGCACCTCGCTGCACTCGTCGGAGGGCGAGTCGAACATCGCTGCGGCCAGGACGACGAGCACGATCACGACGACGAGGAGCACCTTGCCGAGCAGCGAGCCCCCCACGGGGCGGGGCTGGAAGGCAGAGGCGTCGCGCTGCATCGCCGCCTGCCGTTCGGGCGGCACCGCGAAGGCGCGTGCCACGGCGGCGCTGTCCAGCCGCGCCCCTTCCGACCAGGTGACTTCCGAGCCGGCCTGCTCCCGGTTGAGCCGCCGCTCGCCCGCGGCGTAGTCGACATGGTGGCAGCGCTCGTGGCGCGCGAGCCGCCAGTAGAACTCGCCGAGCACCCAGGTCGTCTTCGACACGTAGCTGTCCAAGCGCGCGTAGCTGCGGCCCTTCCACTGCGCAGCCTCGCCGCTCACGCGGGGCGCGCCGGCCAGTGGCACCGCCGAGCTCCAGCCGTCCTCGGCGTCGACGAGAAAGGCGAAGCCCACCTCGCGCGCATACAGCAGGTACTCGCGCCAGAAGTAGACGTCATCGTCGGGGTCTTCGGGCTGCGTGCAGCGTTCCACGTAGCCCACGACCTGCCAGTCGCGCGGCCCCTCGCCGAGATCGAGCCGCCCGGTGCTGCCCAGCGGAATCTGGGGCCCCGCACCTTCGGCCGCGCCGTTTTCCTGCGCGTAGTGGGCGAGCTCGCCGCCCAGGCCTTGCGAGAGGTCGACCACCGCGTGGCACTGCCCGCACACCACCGAGCGCGTGCTGTCGAGACGGATCTCGAGCGCCGCACCGCACGCGGGGCACTCGGCACTGCGGCCTGCGAGCGTCTTCTCGCTGCTGTCGCGCAGCCCGGTGAGCGCCAGGGCGCCGAGGGCCACCGGCTGGCTGAGGGTCCAGCTCGGCTCGGCGCCGTCGGCGGGGAATTCGAGCGAGCCGACTTCGTCGGCGCTGCTGCGCAGCTCGACGACCTCCAGCGTCTGCTGCAGCCGCGGCGGGCTCGGCAGCTCGCCCTCAGCGCCCTCCACGCGCGCCTGCACCCGAGAAGCGACCCGCCAGTCCCGCCCGTCAAGGGCCACCGAGGCGCCGGGCACCAGCAGCTTGCGCGCCGGCAGCTGCGGCACGGTGGCCTGCGTGAAACCGAGCACGTAGCGGCCGTTGTCCTCCGCCAGCCAGCCGCTGCGGCCGTTGTCGAAGAGCACGTGCCACTCGTTCCAGCGGCCCTCGGCGTAGCCCATCTGCAGTCGGCCAACGACCATGAAGGGCACGCCCTGCCAGCGCCCGGACGCGCCGAGCTGCAGCGGCGAGTGGTCGTCGAACAGCTCAGCAGAGCTGCCGATGCGCCGCAGCGCCTCGCCCTCGCGCGCGAGCGTGCTGCGGCAAAAGCTGCACACCGCCACCGGCGAGGCCGCCGAGGCGAACTCCACCGGCGCGCCGCAGTTCGGACACGCGGCGCGCCAGCGGCGCTGCGGCGAGGCGGGGGTGTTCAAGCGAGCTCGGGCGGCCGCGCGGTGGGGCTGCGGCTCAGGCCAGCTTCTTCAGCAGCTCGGCCTTCTTGGCTGCGAACTCCTCGTCGGTGAGGATGCCCTTGGCCTTGAGCTCGCCCAGCTTCTCGAGTGTGGCGAGGATGTCGTCGGCCTTCATCGGCGCGGCGGTCGCCACCGGCGCGGCGCCTGCCGCCGGCGCGGCCACACCCTGCAGCCCCTGCGCCAGGTTCTGCGCGAGCACCTGGCCGAGGGCCACGCCCGCGCCGAGGCCCATCGCGTCGCCGGCGATGCCGCTGCCGCCCCCAGCGGCGCCCTCGGCCATCTTCGGGATGGCCTGCGCGGTCTGGTACTGCATGAAGCGGCCCATGTCCTGCCCGACCATGCCCATGCCGATGCGCTGGTCGAGCACCTTCTGCAGTTCCTCGGGCAGCGAGACGTTTTGCATCGTCACGCTTTCCAGCGCGAGTCCGATGCGCGTGAAGTCCGGGGCCACCGCCTCACGCAGCTGGCGCGCGAACTCCACCTGGTTGGCAGCGAGGTCGAGGAACGGGATGCCCGCGGAGGCCACGGCGTCGCTGATGTGCTGCAGCACGAGCGCGCGCAGCTGGCCGTCCAGGTCGGCCGTGGTGTAGCGTTCGCGTGTGCCCGAGACCTCGGTGTGGAAGAGCTTGGGGTCGACGATGCGGTAGCCGTAGTTGCCGAAGGCACGCAGCCGCACCGCGCCGAAGTCCTTGTCGCGGATGGACACGGGCTGCGTCGTGCCCCAGCGCTGGTCGAGCTGCTGGCGCATGCTGAAGAAGTAGACGTCGCTCTTGAACGGGCTCTGGAAGAGCTTGTCCCAGTTCTTCAGGTACGTGAGCACCGGCAGCGTCTGCGTCGTCAGCTTGTGCATGCCGGGGCCGAACACGTCGGCCACCTGGCCTTCGTTGACGAACACCGCCATCTGGGATTCGCGCACGGTGAGCGAGGCGCCGTGCTGGATTTCCATCTCCGCCATCGGAAAGCGCCAGGCGAGCGTGCCGTCGCCGGTCTCCGTCCACTGGATGATGTCAATGAACTGCTTCTTGATGAAGTCCATCAGGGCCATGGCTGCAACATCCGGAAAGAATGGAGCGGAAATCATACCCCCGCCGCGCGACAGACCGTTCGGGGCGCCGCGGCGCCTCGCCAGGGGCGCGGTATCA
>JBDKFA010000285.1:0-4800 GCA_039798945.1 Pseudomonadota bacterium | reverse complement strand
GAGCGTGCCCGTCTTGTCGAAGACGACGACCTCGGCCCGGGCCAGCCGCTCCAGCGCCTGCAGCCGCCGCACGAGCAGGCCGCGGCGGGCGAGCCCGCCGGCGGCCGCCACGAGCGTGGTCGGCGTGGCCAGCGACAGCGCGCATGGGCAGGTGACGATGAGCACCGACACCACCACCCACACGGCGCGTGCCGGGTCTACGGTACTCCACGCCAGGCCAGCCCCCAGCGCGAGCAGCAGCACCCCAACCAGAAACGGGGCCGCCCAACGGTCTGCGAGCCGAGCGGTGTCGGGGCGCTCGGTCAGCGCCGCACGCATCAGCCCGACGATGGCTTGCAGCCGGGTGTCGTGCCCCACTCGGGAGACCCGCATCCGGAAGGCCGGTCCTTCGTTCAGGCTTCCCGCCAGAAGCGTCTCCCCCGCCTCGCGACGCACCGCAGCGGATTCGCCGGTCAGAAGGGCCTCGGAGACCTCTGCGGACCCGTCCAGCAGCGTGCCGTCCACCGGCAACGTGTCGCCAGGTCGAATCTGCAGCCTGTCGCCGGGGCTCAGGGCCGAGAGCGGCACCTCGCTGGGCTCTCCCTGTGCAGACAGGCGCATCGCAACCGCCGGAAGCCCCTGCAGCGACGCCTCCAGCTGCTCCGCGGCACGGTGTCGCACCCCCATCTCCAGCCACCTGCCGAACCACAGGAAGGCGAGGAACATCGTCAGCGAGTCGAAGTACACCTCGAGGCCGAGGGTGCCGCCGGGCTCGAAGGTGGCGATCGTGCTGGCTGCGAAGGTCACGAGCAGCCCGAGCGCGACCGGCACCTCCATCCCGAGGCTGCGCCGCCGCAGGCTGCGCCAGGCCGCCTGCAGGAAGGGCATGCCGGAAAACCACAGGACGGGCAGCGACAGCACCCAGCTCCCCCAGTTCAGCAGCTGCCGCATGTCCGGCGCCAGCGTGCCGGCCTCGGCCACGTAGCTCGGCGTGGCCAGCATCATCACCTGCATCGCACAGAAGGCCGCGACGAACAACCTCCACAGCGTCGAGCGGCGCTCGCGCTGCCGCAACGCCCGTGCGGACTCGGGCTCGTCGGCAGCCGCGTCGTAGCCAACCCGGCGCACGGCCCGCACCAACTCGGCGTGCCCCGCCTGCGTGGTGTCGTGCTCGATGCGGGCGAGGTGGGTGGCGGCGTTGACCCGCACGGCCGTCACCCCGGGGACGGCTGCCAGCGCCTGTTCGATGCTGTGGGAGCAGGCTGCGCAGGTCAGGCCTGCCAACCGCAGCACCGTCGCCGAGCGGGGGGGCTTGGCCGAGCCGGCCACGCCCGGCACGCCTCCGGGCGCCAAGGCTGCGTTGGCATCAGGGGGGCGTGTGGCGTCGTCAGGCATGGCAGGCACGGCGGCGCGTCGTACCGGGCAGAGCGCCGCCCCGCATAATCCTGGCGGGTAGCCCTCGCCAAGACCATGATCTGCATCAAGTCAGCCGCCAAGACTTCGTCGTCCGTCAGCCGGCTCGGGGCACTGGCCCTGGCGTCGGTCCTGCTGTGGCTGTCCGGGCTGCAGCCCGCCTGCGCGCAGGCGGTTCCGCAGCCTCGCCTGCCGACCACCGAGCTCGGCGTGGGCATGCACAACATCGTGGCCGAGTTGGCCCGCACGCCTCAGCAGCAGCAGATTGGCATGATGATGCGCACGCGCATGGAGCAGCACGAGGGCATGCTCTTCGTCTTCGACGAACCGGCGCCGCGTTGTTTCTGGATGCGCAACACGCTGCTGCCGCTGGCCATCGCCTTCATCGCCGACGACGGCACGATCGTCAACATCGCCGAGATGCAGCCGCAGTCCGACGACTCGCACTGCGCGGCCAAGCCGGTGCGATTCGCCCTGGAAATGAACAAGGGCTGGTTTGCCAAACGCGGCATCCAGCCCGGCATGAAGCTGCGCGGGGCACCCTTTGCAGCGCCCCGCCCGCCTCGCTGAGGCGCGTGCTCAGGCGTAGTTCGCGGCGGCGAATTCCCAGTTCACCAGCTTGTCGAGGAAGGTCTCGACGAACTTCTGGCGCAGGTTGCGATAGTCGATGTAGTAGGCGTGCTCCCAGACGTCGACCGTCAGCAGCGCCTTGTCCGCGCTGGTCAGCGGCGTGCCGGCGGCCCCGGTGTTCACGATGTCCACCGAGCCGTCGGCCTTCTTCACCAGCCACGTCCAGCCGGACCCGAAGTTGCCCACGGCCGACTTGACGAAGGCCTCGCGAAAGGCTGCGTAGCTGCCCCACTTGGCCGTGATGGCAGCCGCCAGCGCCCCGGTCGGCTCGCCGCCGCCGGCGGGCTTCATGCAGTTCCAGAAGAACGTGTGGTTCCAGATCTGGGCGGCGTTGTTGTAAATGCCGCCGCTGGACTTGCGCACGATGTCCTCGAGCGACATCGCCTCGAACTCGGTGCCCTTCTGCAGGTTGTTCAGGTTCACCACATAGGCGTTGTGGTGCTTGCCATGGTGGAACTCGAGGGTTTCACGGCTGTAGTGCGGCGCGAGCGCGTCGAGGGCATAGGGCAGCGGGGGCAGGGTGTGTTCCATGGTGGGTTCCTGTGAGGACGAGGAAAACTGAAGCGAGCGGATTGTAGGGAAGGCGGCCTGGCCCGTGCCCCCCCGAGGCTCTCCCACGCTCTTGCATGGCCGTGGACTGCAACCGGCCGCGCACCCGGCGCGCCGCCAAGCGTGCCCGTCGGCCACTGCGTCCGCCTGCCCATCGCCGATAATCGAGGTTCGGCACTCGTCGTACGGCCGGCCTTCCTCTCCCTCCTGCAGCACCTGTCCTCTCCTCCGTGATCGCGATCATCCAAGCCGCCGGTTGGCCCATCTGGCCACTGATCGCGGCCTCCGTGTTGGCGCTGGCCCTGATCATCGAGCGGTTGCTGGCTCTGCGCGCACGCGTGGTGGTGCCCGCAGCCCTGCTCGACGAGGTGCTTGTCCTCACCCGCGACGGCCTGCCGTCCAGCCAGGTCGTCGATGCGCTGGCGGCCAGTTCGGTGCAAGGCCGCGTGCTGGCGGCTGGCCTGCGCGCATACGCGGCTGAGCCGAAGATTGCGCCAGCCGACCTCGACCGCGCCTTCGAGCACGCGGGTCGGGAGGCGTTTCAGCAACTGTCGGCCCATCTCACGGCCTTGGGCAGCATCGCCACCGCCGCGCCACTGCTGGGCCTGCTCGGCACGGTGGTCGGCATGATCGAGATCTTCGGCGCCCAGGCACCGGGTTCTGCGGGCGCCAACCCCCAGCAGCTCGCCCACGGCATCTCGGTGGCCCTCTACAACACGGCCTTCGGGCTGCTGGTAGCCATCCCGGCGCTGCTGTTTCACCGTCATTTCAAGGCTCGTGTGGACGAGCATCGCCTCGCGCTCGAGCTTGGCGCCGAGCGGCTGGCCAGCCAGCTGCGCAACCTGCAGGCCAGGCGTGGAGGGTCTGCATGAGGTTCGGCCCCGACGGCACGCGCGCCGATGAGCCGGAGATCAACCTGATCGCCTTCATCGACGTGCTGCTGGTGTTGCTGATCTTCCTCATGCTGTCCACCACCTTCGCACGCTACTCCGAGCTCCAGCTCACGTTGCCCAGCGCCCAGGCTGACGCGCCCGTGCAGCGGCCGATCGAGATCGTCGTCTCGGTCGCCAGTGACGGGCGCTTCGCGGTGGATCGCCAGCCGCTGGAGGCGCGCAGCGTGGAGGCCTTGAGCGCGGCCTTGGCCGCCGCAGCCGCCGGTCGCCCGAATGCCGTCGTCATCGTGTCGGCCGACGCCCTGTCGGCGCACCAGTCGGTCGTGAACGTCCTCGAGGCGGCGCGTCGCGTGGGGCTGTCGCGGCTGACCTTCGCTGCGCAGCGCGCCGCGCCTGCGAACTGAGGTGTCGCTGCGCGCCTGGCTGGAGGGGTGCTGGTGGCACCGGCGGCACCCCCTTCTGGGCGGGATGCTGGCGCCATGGGCAGCGGCCTACGGCGTCGCGATCGCCTGGCGCAGGCGGCTCTATCGGCTCGGAGTGTGGAGGCCGCAGCGCCTGCCCGTGCCCGTGATCGTGGTGGGCAATCTCGTCGTTGGCGGAGCGGGCAAGACCCCGACCACTTTGGTCATCCTGAACCTGCTGCGTGCCGGCGGATGGACGCCCGGCGTCGTGTCGCGCGGCTACGGCAGTGCGCGCCGCGACCCGCGGCCGGTGGAGCCTCACGCCGCGCCCGTGGACTGTGGCGACGAACCCTTGCTGATCCGGCGCCGCGCCGAAGTGCCGGTGTGGGTAGGCGCCGACCGAGCGGCCACGGGCCGCGCGCTGTGCGCGGCTCACCCCGAGGTGGACATCGTGGTGTCGGACGACGGGCTGCAGCATCTGGCGCTGGCCCGTGACATCGAGGTGATCGTGTTCGACGCCCGCGGCACCGGCAACGGCCGACTGCTGCCGGCTGGCCCCCTGCGCGAGCCTTTCGCCCCGACTCCCCCGAAGCACGCGCTCGTGGTGTACAACGCATCGCAACCCACCACGCCTTGGCCAGGCCACTGCGTCGAACGCCGCCTCACCAGCGTCGTCAGCCTGCGCGACTGGTGGGAAGGCGCGGCCGGCACGGCCGGCGTGGCCGAGAGCCTGGCGGGCCAGGAGGTGGAGGCTGCGGCGGGTATTGCCGAGCCTGAACGGTTCTTCACCATGCTCGAGTCCCTCGGCCTCGTGGTGCGTCGCTGGCCACTGCCGGACCATGCGGACTGGCACACCGTGCCGTGGCCCCCTGGGCACTCGCCGATCCTTGTCACCGAGAAGGATGCCGTGAAGCTGCCCCCCACTCACCCTGACG
>JBDKFA010000284.1:0-4140 GCA_039798945.1 Pseudomonadota bacterium | reverse complement strand
TGTCACTGTGGCAGGCTCGAATGTTTGCAACCGCAGCCACTGACTGGCCGAGCTCGACACTTCTGCGACGCCCGATCTGCGGAACTCGCCGCCTCAAACCTGCCAGTTTGGGCGCGCTCTGCCCACTGGTTTCCCGCTACACACGGGCTCACGTAAGGCCCGCGCCTTCGCGCACCGCCTGACGCAGCCAGAAGTGGGCGGGCTCGTTGTCAAGCCGCCGAGGCCAGATCATCGAGATAGACGATGCCGGGATCGAGATCGGCACAGCGCCGAACTGCAAAGGCAGCAGCTCGGCTGCGGCGCGGGCCAGCGGCCCCGGCAACGTGGCCAGCAGCGGACTCGTGGCCACGACGAACAACGCAGCCGCGAAGTCAGGCACCGTCAACTTGATCCGGCGGGGCGCACCGCCGCCCAGACGCAAGGTGGCATCGACCTGGCTGCCGAAGCCGCCTTCGATATCGACGCCGATATGGTCCAGTGCGAGATACGCGGCCGGTGTCGCCGGCAAGGGTTCTCCCCTGCGCCGTACGCAGACCCAAGGATCCTCGATGAAGGGCTCGCAGGAACACCATGCCGGACACAGGCTCGGAGGGCCGAAAAGAAGATCGGCGCCGCCAGCGGCCAACACACTTTCGGGATTCCCCCTCACGGGCAGCAATGACAGCGTGACATGGGGTGCGCGCTGCTGCAGCCAACTGACAACTGCGCCCATGAGCGTAGCGGCGGCGTAGTCGGAGCTGAGGAGCCGGAAGTGCGCCGCATCGTTGGCCGCGTCGAAAGTGCGGGGCGGACTGACCAGCTGGCGCACGTCTCCCAGCGCCAACTTCAGCGGGCCGTGCAGCGCCAGCGCTCGCGGCGTGGGCTCCAGACCGCGCCCTTGAGGCACGAACAGGGGATCTCCGAACAGGTCGCGCAACCGGCCGAGCATCCGGCTCACCGCTGGCTGCGAGCGGTGCAGGCGGCTCGCCGTGCGACTGACGGAGCCGGTCTCCAGCAGCACATCCAGCGCCACCAGCAAGTCCAGATCGATCCCGAACAGTTTCGTCTCGCGCATACAAGTATTGTAACTATGCAATGGACGAATTGATTCACGGCGCTCAGGATTCGCCCGAACTCAGCGAAGGAATCAGAGATGAAGACGCTCAAATTGAAGTGGCTCAGGCTGCTGCTCACGGCGGCTGCATTGCCACTGAACTCGTTCGGGGCCGCGCTATCCGGGCCCGATCGCGGAATTCCCCGGCCCGAAAGCACGACCTCCACGGCCGAGGAGCAGACCATCCTGGCGCTCTCGGCCACGGCGCTGGCACGCAAGATCGCGGCGCGGGAACTCAGCTCCGTACAGGTGGTGCGGGCCTTTGTCGGGCAGATCGCCAGGCACAACGCCACCTACAACGCGATCGTGCTGCTCGACCTCAACGCGGCGCTCGAGCGCGCCAAAGCCGCGGACGAGGCCCTGGCTCGTGGCGAGGTCTGGGGGCCCTTGCACGGCGTGCCTGTCACAGTGAAGGACACCTATGCCACGCGCGGGCTGCGCACCACGGCCGGTGACCCAGAACTGGTGAACTATCGCCCCCCGGAAGACGCCGTTGCCGTGGCGCTGTTGCGGCGTGCCGGCGCCATCGTGCTGGCGAAGACCAACGCGGCAACCCTCGCGATGGACATGCAGACCACCAATGCGCTCTTCGGCACGACCAACAACCCGTGGAACGTGGTCATGACCGTGGGCGGCAGCAGCGGCGGCTGTGCGGCTGCGGTGGCCACCCACATGTCGCCGCTATCGTTCGGCTCCGACCTCGCCGGGTCGATCCGGCTGCCCGCGGCCTATGCCGGCATCTGGGGGCTCCGGCCCACCCATGGGGTCATCTCGTTTCGCGGCCACATCCCGCCCAAGCCGGGCGAGGTCGATGGCATCCGCAGCATGGCCGTCCTCGGGCCCCTGGCCAATCGCGTCGAGGATCTTGAACTGGCGTTGTCCGTGCTCGCACAGCGGTCACCGGAGGACGCCACGGTGGCGCCGATGCGCGAACGCAAGCCAGCCCCGGCGTCGGTGGCCGGCCTGCGCCTGGCCTACATGGACGAACTGGGCGGCGTGCCGGTCAGCCGCGAGGTGGTCGATGCCCTGCAACGCGTGGTTGAGACGCTTCGAGCAGCGGGCGCAACCGTCGAGAAAGCCCAGCCGAAAGACTTTTCCTACCAACGCACCTGGGAGACCTGGGGCGAACTCGTGGCCATGCAAGGGGGCTATGAGCGCTCCAATCTCGCACGTCGTGTGGGGCGCCTGTTTGCGCAGGGCTCCGTCGCCGACATTCCCCACCAGCGCAAGATCCTCGACCCCATTTCGGTGGAGGCTTACATGCGGGCGCTGACGGAACAGGCCACCCAGACCAATTCGCTTGAACGCTTCCTGGCCGACTATGACGGCTGGATCGTGCCCGTCGCCTCACTGCCGGCTTTTCCGCACCACGCGCCCAGCCGCACCTTCGGCATCTTCAACGTGTATGACAACCCGCTTCGCGTGGACGACAAGGCGGTGCCGTACTACGTGGCCACGCAGTCCTACGCCACCCTGTTCAGCGTCACCGAAGGTCCGGTGATTGCCATGCCGGTAGGCCTGTCGGCAACAGGGCTACCCATCGGCCTGCAACTGGTGGGTCGCCGGTATGACGATTGGCGGCTGCTCGGAGTGGCCAAGGCCATGGAGCCGTTGCTGGACAAGCTGAGACCGCAGCGATGGGTGGCCGATCAGGCGACGGCAGGCACCTCGGCTTCGCGCTGACTCGGCTGAGACGACTACTGCTCGCAAGGCGGCGGCTGACTTTGCCGCGCTGCTGCCGCCGCCTGGCGCCGCTGCCAGGTTGGCGGCTCGCTGAGAGGATGCTGGCTCGCCGGTTTGCCGTCTGTCACCAATACCTGCTGATGGCCGGGAGCGTGAGAAGCCGACTCCACCGGTAAGCTGACACCCGCGTTGGCCGGGAGGGTTGCTGGTTGACACGGGGCAAGGCCTGCACCCTGTGTCCGGCGCATCTTGTCGAGCCCTTAACTCGATGGGAGACCATCATGGGATTCGTAGCCAACGCAGTCCATCGCGAGCCGTGGAACAAGGGCAAGATCGTCGGACAGAAGGCTCCATTCAAGCTCAAGGACATCTGGGCACTTCGGGTGCGGCTCCAGATGGAGCACCGCGTGCGCGAGTTGGCGCTTTTCAACCTGGGCATCGACAGCAAGCTCAGGGGTTGCGACCTCGTCGCCCTGAGGGTCCGCGACGTCAGTCACGGCGATCAACTCGCAACGCGCGCCATCGTCATGCAGCACAAGACCCAGCGCCCGGTCCAGTTTGAGATCACCCCGGCGACACGGGAAGCCTTGCAGGCGTGGATCAAGCAGGCCCAGCTGAAGGCTGAGGACTTCTTGTTCCCGAGCCGGCTGCATGAGTCACCTCACCTTGGCACCCGCCAGTACGCCCGAATCCTTGGACACTGGGTCGAGGAGCTCGGTCTCGATCGCGCAGAGTACGGCACGCACTCGATGCGCAGGACAAAGGCGACGCTCATCTACCGGCGTACGAAGAACCTGCGCGCAGTGCAGCTGCTGCTCGGACACTCGAAGCTGGAGTCGACGGTGAGGTACCTCGGCATCGAGGTGGACGACGCCCTTGAGATCTCCGAGCAGACCGAGATCTGATCGGTTCGATAACGCCGCCCTGCTGGATGGCGGGGCGGCAGGAGTCGAGTGGCTGCTTACGGGCGTGGAGCCGGCCTCACGTTTCCGGCCAGCAGCGGCCCTCCGGAGCGGTCGGCTTCCCGCGCGCAGCAACCGAACGCTGCCGGGGGTACTGCGGTGCTTGCGATCCCCGATATCGCCAATATGTGCTTGGCGCAAGAGGTCCATGTCGGAGGCATTGACAACGCGTTCAAGTGTTGTCATCATGTCCAACAATGAAGGCTTTACCGTTGATCCGTCGCCGGGTAGTTCTCGCTGCGGACGCGTTTGTGGAGGTCGTCGTGTGGCGGGTGCGTGAGCCGGTTCCGCCGGCTTCGCATCCGTTCAAGTACAGACTGGCGTATGTGGTTGGCGGGCAATGTGTGCTTCGGTATGACAACGAGCGGGGCAAGGGCGACCACCGTCACGTCGGCAATGCGG
>JBDKFA010000283.1:0-22963 GCA_039798945.1 Pseudomonadota bacterium | reverse complement strand
CTTCGACCACCTCGGGCACCTGCTCGCGGCGCTGCCGAACATGGTGCGAATGCGCGCCTGGCGCACGATCTGGCAGCTGACGTGCCAGCACCTGCGCGACCCGGCACTGCGGCAGGTGTTCAGCTTTCACCCGCTGCTCATCGGCGGCAACCCGCTGAAGGTCACCTCTTCCTACAGCCTGATCCACACCCTGGAGCGCCGGTTCGGCGTCCATTGGGCGATGGGGGGCACCGGTGCGCTCGTGCAGGCGATGGTGAAGCTGCTGGCCGACCGTGGCGTGCCGGTGCGCTGCGGTGCCGAGGTGCAGCGCATCCTCGTCGAGGAGGGTCGCGCCACGGGCGTGGAGCTCGCCGGCGGCCAGCGCCTGTCCGCCGACATCGTGGTCAGCAACGCCGACACGGCCTGGACCTACCGCCACCTGCTGCCGGGCGTGAAGCGGCGCGTGTGGACGGACCGCAAGCTCGATCGCGCGCGCTACTCGATGGGGCTTTTCGTCTGGTACTTCGGCTGCGACCGGCGCTGGGACGACGTGCCGCACCACCAGATCCTGCTCGGGCCGCGCTACGAGGGGCTGCTCAACGACATGTTCCTGCGCCACCGCCTGGCCGAGGACTTCAGCCTGTACCTGCACCGTCCGAGCGCCACCGATCCCTCGGTCGCGCCGGCGGGCTGCGACGCGTTCTACGTGCTCGCACCGGTGCCGCACCTGGACAGCGGCGTGGACTGGGCCGTGCAGGCCGAGCCCTACCGGCGCAAGCTGCAGGACTTCCTGGAGCGCACGATGCTGCCGGGCCTGTCCCGCCACATCGTGAGCTCGCGGGTGGCGACGCCGCAGCACTTCCACGACGATCTGCTGTCGTACAAGGGTGCGGGTTTCGGCATGGAGCCCCGGCTGCTGCAAAGCGCATGGTTTCGCCCGCACAACCGCAGCGAGGACGTCGAGGGTCTGTACCTGGTGGGTGCCGGCACCCATCCTGGGGCAGGCGTGCCGGGTGTGCTGATGTCGGCCCAGGCCCTGGAGACCGTGCTGCCGCCGGTCCCCAAGGTGTCGCGCGCCGTGAGCTGGGAAGACGACTCGGCGGCGGCGTGGGGGTGGCGGTGAGCGCGCGCCCCGACGCTCGTGCCCGGGAGGCTGACCTGCGGGCCTGCCGGCAGCTGATGCAGGGCGGCTCGAAGTCCTTCTTCACGGCTTCGCTGCTGCTGCCCGAGAGGGTGCGGGTACCGGCCACCGGCCTGTACGCGTTCTGCCGCGTGGCCGATGACCTGATCGACAACAGCACCGAGCCCGCGCGCGCGATCGACGAGTTGCGCGCGCGCGTGGATGCGATCTTCGCGGGCCGTCCCGGCCCGGAGCTCGCCGACCGGGCCCTCACCTGCGTGGTGGAGGCGCACGGCCTGCCGCGTGTGCCGGTGGACGCGCTGCTCGAGGGCTTCGCCTGGGATGTGCAGGGCCGGTGCTATGCCTCGATCGAGGACGTGCACGACTATGGCGCGCGCGTGGCCGGTACGGTGGGTGTGCTGATGGCGCTCGTCATGGAGACGCGCGAGCACGCGGCGCTGGCGCGCGCGGCCGAACTGGGCGTGGCGATGCAGCTGACCAACATCGCCCGCGACGTCGGCGAGGACGCACGAATGGGGCGCCTGTACCTGCCTGCCTCGTGGATGCGCGAGGCGGGTCTGGAGCCGCAGGCCTGGCTGGCCCGGCCCGTCTTCAACGAGGCCCTGGGTACGGTGGTGGCCCGGCTGCTGCGGGAGGCGGAGCGGCTGTACACACGTGCCGAGTGCGGCGTGGCGGCGCTGCCGCGTGACTGCCGCCCCGGTATCCAGGCGGCGCGGCTCGTGTATGGCGAGATCGGTCAGGCGTTGCAGGCTGCCGGGCTCGATTCGGTGGCGCATCGCACGGTGGTGCCCCGTGCGCGCCAGCTTCAACTGGTGGCGCGCGCGATGTTCGCGGGGGTGGTGCCGCCCGGGCACCCGCTGACGGCTGGAGGCTCGGGCGAGCCGCTGGAGGCGGTGCGTTTTCTGGTCGAGGCAGGGGCCGCCGACGGCCTGCCGAGTCGCACCTTCTACCAGCGCACCGTCAGGATGCTCGAACTCTTCGAGCGCGTCGGGCTGCGGCAAAGGGGGGTGGCATGAGAATCCCGACCGGGATGCGCCAGGTCTGGCTGCGCGCGGGTGTGGGCACGCTGCTCGTGCTGGCCGCGCTGGTGGGCCTGGCTGCAGGTTTCAGCTTCGGCCTGCAGGCGGGCGGCGGCTACGTGCTGGCCATCGTGGCGGGGCTGTGCTTCGGCGCGTTCTGCACGCTGATGGTGGACGCCTGGGTGGACTCATGGCTCCACCGGCTGTCCTGGCCACGTCACCCGCGCTGACGGAGCCCGCCACACGCGGCGGGCCGCTTCACGCAGGCCTCAGGCCTTGCGCTTGGCGTCGTACTTCCGGTTGCTGCGGGCGAATTGCTTGAACAGCCAGAACGCGAACACGATGATCCAGGCGAGAAAAAGGATCTGATAGACCTTCATGTGAGTCACTCCACGGCTTTGGAAGGTTGCAGGGCCGGCCAGGAGGCCGGCACGGTCGGGTTGCCGGTGTGCGCGTGCATGGCCACGGCAGTGGCAAGCAGCAGCAGCAGTTCGATGGCGTAGACGGCAGCATAGCCGGTGGCGGGGCCAGCCAGTGCCTCGCCCAGGTATCCCTGAGCAGCCAGTGCGCCTATCACGTCTCGGCCGATGCCACCCAGGGCCACGGCTACCCCGGCGGCGGTGGCTTGCACCGCCCCCCAGGCGCCCAGGGCCAGGCCGGCCTGCTGCGGCGGCGCCAGGTTCATCGTCAGCGTGAGCGTGCCGTGCGCGAAGAGGCCACCGGCCAGGCCGATGCCCGCCACGCCGGCTGCGAACAGCCAGACCGACTGGGTCGATGCGGCGAGGATGGCTGCCGCGAAGGCCGGCACGCCCAGCGCCGCCCCGGCGCGCGACATCGCAGCCGGGTCGCCGCCGCGACCGAGCACGCGGGAGGCGCAGCCGAAGCCGACGAGTCCACCGAAGGCGAGCAGCGCCGTGAGCCAGGTGGTCTGGCCGACGGTCATGCCAAGTACCTGCCCGCCATAAGGCTCGAGCAGAACGTCCTGCATCGCGAAGCCCATCGTGCCCAGGGCTACGGCGGCCAGGCGCCGCCGCACCGGGCGGTGGGCCACGTAACCGCGCCACGCGTCGAGAAACTCGGGCTGCGCTTCGGCCGCACGCGCGCTGCGCGTGAGCACGCGCCGGGGCTCCTGCTTCCACATCGCGATCGTGTTGAGCACGACAGTGGCCAGCGCGCAGGCCTGGATCACCTGGACGAGCCTGCCCGGGCTGAATTCCGCGAGGAACCAGCCGAAGACGAAGGCGCTGCCGAGCGTGCCCAGCAGCAGCATCACGTACATCAGGCCCACCACCTTCGGGTGGGCGGCCTGTGGAGCGAGGTCGGTGGCCAGTGCGAGACCGGCCGTCTGTGTCGTGTGCAGCCCCGCGCCCACCAGCAGGAAGGCGGCTGCGGCGCCGGCCTGGCCGACCCACGCCGGCCACTGCGCCGAATCGCCCTGGCCGCCCAGCACCAGCAGCGTGAAGGGCATCAACGCCAGGCCGCCGAACTGCAGCAGCGTGCCCATCCAGATGTAGGGAACCCGGCGCCAGCCGAGTGCGGACCGGTGGTGGTCCGAACGAAAGCCGATGAGCGCGCGCGCGGGTGCCCACAGCACCGGCAGCGACACCATCACGGCTACCAGCCCGGCGCTCACGCCGAGCTCGACGATCAGGACGCGGTTCAGCGCGCCCACGAGAAGAGCCAGTGCCATGCCCACGGCCACCTGGAACAGCGACAGGCGCAGCAGCCGTACCAGTGGCAGGTCGGGGCTCGCCGCATCGGCGAAGGGCAGGAAGCGCGGGCCGAGCGCGATCCAGCGAGAGACGACTCGACGGGTCAGACGGCTCATCGGCACACGGCCAGGATGGGGTGGAATCGTGTCACGCAAGCACGCACGCCGGACGAGCGGATCGCCTGGCGTGCGTGCCGCAGGGAAAGGCCGCGACCTGGCGGCCACGCCCTGCGTCTACTTCTTCGGTGCGGCCGGTGCAGCGTCGGCCGCGGCGGCGGTGGCGACGACCGCAGGCGGTCCGTTCAGGAACCGCTTCACCCAGGTGGTGTTGGTCAGCAGCGCCACGTGCACGGCGAAAGAGCCCACGGCCACTGCGCCGAGGAAGAGGGGAATGCCGACCGTGGGCTTCACGACCAGCCAGAGCTTTCCGTAGATCATCTTGGCGTCTCCTTGCCGCTTACTTCAGCCACGGCGAATAGATGTACGCGAACAGGTGCGCCAAGGCCGCGATGAATCCGAAGATCTGCGTGCCCTGGATCAGGTGTCGATGGATTTCTTCCGATTGTTCCTCGGTGAGGCCGGTCGGCCACACCTTGTCGGAACCACTGTCACTGTCTGCCATGGGTCCTCCTGGTGGGAGCTGGAAAAGCGTGCGCAACCCGCACGCGGTGAAGGTCGACAAAGCCCCTGCCGACGAGGTGTAATATGAACGTTACGGTTAGCAATGTCAACTTGAAAGGACAGTGCTTTCCCGAAGGTGTGACGCGTATGCCGCATGACCGGGGTTTCGCGCCGTCGACGAGCCCTCGCAGGTGGGGCGCGGCCGGGGGGGGCGCTGTCGGCAGCGGCCCTTCAGCGGCGTCGTGGCATGCGCCAGGGCAGCAAGGCCTGCACGACCGGCGAAGCGAAGCGCTGCGCGTCCAGGGTCTCGTGCATCGCCTGCACCGTCTGGCCGCACAGGCGTGCCTGAACCAGCGAACGCGCATAGAACGGCGTGTCCTCGAGCGTGCGCTGCACGCGCGGCGGGACGTCGCCCTGCGGCTCGGCGCGAACGTGGCGGGCGATGCGCCAGCCGGTGGTGGCCAGCCGCTGCCGCCCGGGAAGCGCCACCGACTCGTCGTGACCGTCCGGGTAGAAGCGCCGGCCGATGAGCCTGTCGCCTCGGCCCTGCGACTGGCGCACGTCGTAGGCGACCACGCAGCTGCCGTCGGCCAGCGGTGCGCGCAGCCAGTCCCAGGTGGTGAACGGCTCGCTGATCGGCTCGTCTCCCTCGTTGCTGTCGAGGTAGGCGTGGCCGTCCCAGGACAAGGCGGGGGCGTCCAGCCGCACCTCGGCGCGTGCGCACGGGGCGATCGGCCCCCAGCGGTGGCGCCCGGCATCGTCCAGCGTCGCCACGAAACGGCTCAGCACCGGCGCGTGCACGCGCACGGTGCCGCACACCCGCCGCGGCAGGGGCGTGGCGCGCTCGTCGATGTGCACGACGAGGGTCTCGCCGTGCCAGTGCAAGGCGCTGGGCCCGACCTGGAAACGGTGCGAGGTGCGCTGCACGTGCCGAGCGCCTCGCTCGGTCATCGCCCAGCGCGCGGCACCGGGCGAATACAGGCACACGTTCAACGCACAGTGGTCCACCGCCTGTGCCCGACCGCGTTGCCAGGCACGCCGGTAGTACGGCGAGAAGACGCTGCCAACGAAGGCGATGAGCGTCAGCGCGTGCCGGCCGTCGTCGCTGACGGCGTCGACGTACCACCAGAGATATGCACCCGGCTCGACCGGTGCGTCGAACCGAGGTGAGCCATCAGCGTGGCGGCCGCCAGCCGCCCCGACATCGCCGCCATCGGCACCCCGGGGCCAGGATGCACACTGCCCCCCGCCAGGAAGAGTCCCGGTATCGCCGTGGCCGAAGCCGGGCGCCGGAACAGCGCCATCCAGCCGTGGGTGGCTGGCCCGTACAGCGCCCCGCCCGTCGCCGGGAACAGGCGCTCGAACTCCGCCGGCGTGCGCCGCATCCTCGCTCCCGGCGCCGGCGGCATCAGCTCCAGCCCGCAGTCGCGCAGCAGGCTCCAGCATCGTTTCTCGCATGCCTCGGTCTCCGGGTCGTCGAAATTGCGTGTATCCCCGTCCGGCGGTGCGTTGACCAGCACCAGCAGGCGCTCGGGCCCGGTCAGCTGCTCGGCGCCGTCCAGGCGGTCCTGGGCGCACACGTAGACGGTGCCGCGCTGTGGCAGGCGCCGGGCGCGGAAGATGTCCTCGAACTCGCTCTCGTAGTCTTCGTCGAAGAAGACGTTGTGGCGCACCAGGGGAAAGCCGGCGGTGCCGGTGCGCAGCGCCCATGTCATCGCCGACAGCGAGCGTGCGCGCGCAGGCACGCGCGGCGGGGCGGCGGCGCGATGCGCAGGCTCGAGCAGCGCCGTGAGGGCGCTGGCATCGCCGTTGAACACCACCGAGTCGGCCGCGATCGTGGTGCCATCGTCGAGTTGCACCGCGTGGATGCGGCCGCCGCGCAAGGACAGCCGCTGCACGCGCGCCCCATAGTGCAACGTGGCTCCCCGGCTGCGCGCCTGCTCGGCCAGCGCGGCCGCAAGCGCTGCCATGCCGCCTTGCACGGCCCACACGCCTTGCTGCTCCACATGAGCCACGAGCATCAGCGTCGCCGGCGCCAGCGCGGGGGCAGCCCCGCAGTAGGTGGCGTAGCGAGCAAAGAGCTGCTGCAGGCGCGGATCGGTGAAGCGCCGTCCAAGCGCACGTGCCAGCGAGGCCAGCGGCCCGAGCCCGGCCAATGTCGCCAGGCCGGCGGCGCCGAGGTCGTTCACCATCTGGCCGAAGGTGGGCCGTGCGGACCGGATGTGCGGCCCTTCCAGGCGGGCATACACGCGCGCGGCCTCGTCGCAGAACGCCAGGTAGCGCCGGCCCTCGGCGGGGGACGAGAAGGCGGCGATGGCCTCGGCGCTCGCACGCCGGTCGGCCAGCAGGTCCAGCCGGGAGCCGTCGTGACGCCAGGCGTGGCGTGCGAGCACCTGCAACGGCACGAGTGGCGGGAGCGCCGTCGCGGTGGAGCTGCCGACCTCGTCCAGCAGCTCGTCGAACACCCAGCGCATCGTGAACACCGTCGGCCCCGTGTCGAGGGCGACCCCGTCGAGCTGCACCGGACGCATCTTGCCGCCCGGGCCGCTCGCGGCCTCGAGCAGCGTCACGTGCAGGCCGCGTGCGGCCAGCAGCAACGCCGCCACGAGGCCGCCAATGCCGGCCCCAATGACGACGACGCGGTGCTCAGTGCGCGGCGAGCTGCTCATCGAGGGGCTGGCCGTGCCAGCGGCCCTGCAGCGCCAGGGGCTGGAAGCGCGCGAACATCCACTCGCTGAAGAAGCCATGCTGCCAGGAGGCGTGGATGGCGCGCTGGTGCGAGCCGTGGCGGGCGTAGCCGTCCATCGCGGCGACGTTTTCCCACAGGCTGAAGGTGGCCTGGCGCAGCAGCGGCGCCTCGCCGAGCCCGACCGCCAGCAGGCAACCCGGCGTGGCCGCGAGCTCGGCTTCGGCGGCGGGCGAGTGGCGCCAGAAGCTGCGCGCACGCGAGGGGCGGATGGATGCGCGCGTCAGCGCCGCCACCAGCCCCGAGGCGGGTGTCTCGCCCTGCGCAGCCAGCCGGTGCCCGGCCCAGCTGCCACGCGCGGACGTGACCTGCAGCACGACGCTGAAGTGCTCGAGTGCGCGCGCCCGGTAGGCCTGGGCGGCCGCTGAGTGGGTGGCGAAGTCGCTGGCCTGAGCGACCGTGTCGAAGAAGGCGAAGACACCCTGGCAGTCCAGGCCCGGCTTGAGCCCGAAACCGCCCTGGTGGCCGCTGCCGAGCACGCGCGCGAAGCGCAGGCCTGGCACGCGGCCCAGCCCCGCCGCCCCGCGTGCCAGGCGCCACAGCGCCCATGGCACGGCCGAGCGGCGCAGGCGGAACATCAGCAGCACCGCCACGCCCGGGTCTGCGGGCTGGAGGGCTGCCATGCCCGTCACTTCCGCTTCGTGCCCGGGCTCGTGGCCGCGGCGAGCTGCGCCGGGGCCACCGCGCTGGCGGCAGCCGCCGGGGCGGCCGCCTGCAGGCCTGCGTAGAGCTTGGCCTGCTGCAGACCCGCCATGGGCTTGTTCACGCCCTGGTGGCAGGTGGCGCAGTAGACCTTGGCGACATCGCCAGTGGGCCCGAGCCGGTTGGGGGGGAAGGCGGAGGTCAACGGCACGATGTAGTCGTTGTTGATCTCGCGCGCCATGCGGATGCCGTGCCAGGCCGTCACGCGCTTGGGCACCCACTGCGAGAAGGCCTGCGAGTTGTGGCAGAACGTGCAGTTCACGCCCAGCCCCTCGCTCATGTGCATCATCAGCGCGTACGACTGCTCGGCCGTCTGGATGGGGGCACGCGGCTGGCTCTTCTGCGGCAGCGCCTCGGTGCTGTAGACCCGGATTTCGTCCTTGCCGAGCAGGTAGGGCGAGTACGGGTCATAGGGCAGCGAGGTGAGCGCCACGGCGCCGATGGCCTTGTTCTGGCCGAAGTCGTTGCCGATGAACGTGTTGGTGTTCATCTTCGGCGTGGCGGCCTTGAACCACACCTGGGCCGGAACGGCCTGGCCACGGTGGCAGGTGTAGCAGGTCACGCCGGTCTCGGCCACGTGAGCCTTCCAGCCGCCGTTGATCTGGCGCGTCATCTCGAGCATGCGGCGCGCGACCACCTTCGTGTACTTCGAGTCCTCGGCCAGGTTGGCGGGGTTGTGGCAGTAGTTGCACCCCTCCACGGGCGCCACCCACTGGGTGATGGCGGTCATGTGCCGCACGAAGTCGCCCACCGCGAGGTCGCCCAGCACCTTGACGTTCTGGTAGACGTCCTTGGCGCGCGGGCCCGGCGCGTCCGGTGGCGCGGGAAGGTCTGCCGGGATCTCCGGGCGCGCGGCCTGCTGCGCGGCCTGGATGCGCGGGTTCACCGTGCTTTGCATCGCCGTGCCGCGGAAGCCCTGCTGCGTGGTCTGCACGGGTGGTCGTTCGCAGCCCGCCAGCAGCAGCGCGGCGGCAGCACCGGCAAGCAGCGCCGTGCGGGACAGGGTGGAGGACAGAAGTCGGGTCATGCGCATGCTCATGGCTTGGCTCCCTGCAGCAGCGTGGCGGGGTCCACCGCCGTGCCGAGCACCGCGGGGTAGGAAGGGGCCACACCGTGCTTGACAGCCCACAGGTACCAGTTGTCGACCACGGTGCCCGTCAGCAGGATGCCGATGCCCCCGGCCAGCGGGCACAGCACCGCGAACCACCAGGCCCAGCGGTGGATGGACTCCATCGTCGCGTTCCAGCCCATCGTCCAGCGCCAGAAAAGCGCCGCGCGCTCGCTGGCCGTGCCGCGGTCGATGATCTGGTCGATTTCACGGTCCCCGCCGTAGCGCGTGACGGCGAGGATGGTGGCGCCGTGCATCGCGAAGAGCAGCGTCGAGCCGTACAGGAAGACGATCGACAGCGCATGGAAGGGGTTGTAGAAGAGGTTGCCGTAGCGCAGCGAGAAGGCAGCCGTCCAGTCCAGGTGCGGGAAGATGCCGTAGGGCACGCCCTCGCTCCAGCTGCCCATCAGGATGGGGCGGAAGAGGCCCAGCACCAGGAAGAGCCAGATGGCCGCAGCGAAGGCCCAGGCGATGTGCGTGCCCATGCCGAGCTGGCGCGCGCGCCGGTACGTGCGCATCCACCACGTGAGCACCGACACCAGCAGCAGCCCCGAGGCGATCATCCACCAGCCGCCTTCGTTCATCGGCGGGAAGTGCAGCCCGTACTTCGGGGACGGGGGCTCGAGCGCGAGCCAGGGCAGCTGGCGGATGAACTCGATGGGGTCCCAGCCCACCGAGGCGAGCATGTAGAAGCCCATGATGTTGATCGAGATCGTGCCGCACACGATCGAGATCAGACCCCAGGTGCCTAGGTAGAAGGGGCCGATCTGTGCATTGCCCAGGCGACCGGCCAGGTGGAGCAGGAAGGGCTCGATGTCGCGGGCGCTGTTCTGCGGCCCGAGCTCGACGCCATGGTGCGTCGGGCCGACGGGTTGCACGCGGGTGAAGAGGTTCTGGTATTGCATGGTCGGGTGCTCCTCGCGTGCGTCACTTCCAGATCGGCAGCTGCAGCCACCAGTTCCACCACTCGGGCCAGCCGCGTGTCCAGAACGGGCCGCTGAGCACGATGCACAGCGCGCTGAAGAAGCCAGCGGCCAGCGCCAGGAACAGGCCCAGGCGGTGGATGCCGAGCGTGCCCACCGAAGAGCCGATGAGGTCGCGGAAGAAGGTGTCCTCGTGGTCGGGTGTCTTCACCACCTCGCCCTCGGGCGGGTTGGTGGCCGACAGCACGAGCGCCCCGTGCAGAGCGAGCGCGAAGGTCGTCGTGAAGAAGAAGCTCACGGCGATCATGTGCGCGGGGTTGTAGTGGAAGTGCAGGTACTGGTAGCCGATGTTGCTGACCCAGTCGAGGTGGCTCCAGATGCCGTAGGGGAAGCCGTGCCCCCAGGCGCCCATGAGCACCGGCCGGATGACCACGAGCGTGACGTAGGCAAAGATCGCCACGCCGAAGGCCACCGGCACGTGGTAGCCCATGCCGAGCTTGCGGCAGATCTCGACCTCGCGCAGCGCCCAGCTGCCGAAGGCGCCGATCGCGCACACGGTGACGATCTGCCAGATGCCGCCTTCCTTCAGCGGTGCGAGGCCGAGGCCGTATTTCAGGTCGGGCGGCGCGACGTTGATCTTCCAGGGGTTGAACACGCCCTGCAGCGACGCGTCGTACAGGATCAGCGCCGTGCCGAGGAAGCTGAAGAAGACGGTCGTCACGCCGAAGAAGCCGACGTAGAACGGGCCGACCCAGAAGTCGAAGAGGTCGCCCCCCACCAGCGTGCCGCCTCGCACCCGGTACTTGCGCTCAAAACTCAGCATGGCCATGTCAGGGCCCCTCCGCCCTTGCCGCATGCGCCGTGTTGCCACGGCCGTGCCTCAAGAGCCTGTATTCCGGATGGGCAGGACGGCGTCGGACGGGTGTCCGCGGCCGCCTGCCCGGTGTGCAGGCTGGGCTCGAAAGCCCGAGCCTGACGCTCACTTCTTCTCGCCAGCCTTCATGGCCTTGACGGCAGCCGCATTCGGGCCATCGAGCCAGTTGTAGGTGGGCGTGCTCAGCAGGATGAGATGGATCATCGCCGCCAGCCCGAAGAGGAAGATTCCCTGCGCGACCATCGCGCGCAGCGGGTCGTAGAGCTTCCAGATTCGCCACATATCGAGTACTCCTAATGAAGATGAGACATGAAGGTGTAGACCGCGGCTTTGACCCCGCCGGTCATCGACTTCACGCCTTCTGCGCCGGGCAGCCACGAGCGCCAGTGCCAACCGAGCATCTGCCCGACGACGGCAATCGCCGCGAAGACCACGAAACTCACGGTGAACAGCGTCAGAAACGACACGGAGTGCGTTTCCTGCGATTCACGCGCGGGCACGCGTTGCACGTTGTTGGCCATAGCTTTCTCCTGGGTGTGCCGTTAGAACCAGGGCCGCCAGATCCAGACCAGCAGGTGTGCGACCACGGCCACAGCCGTGAACCCCACGAACCCCTGAACCCAGTACCGGTGGAACTCCTGGGCTTCGTCGTCAGTCAGGCCCGAGATCGAGCCCTTGCGGTCAGCCATGTGAACCACTCCTTGAAAATTCGGCCTTGCGGCCACGGTTGCGCCAAGCCCGCGCAATGAGGCAGCCGTGGCGGGGTGCCACGACATTCCTTGTGGGGGCGGCGGTAGCCGACCCCCCTGTTCCGTGCCGCCCGGTCGCGCTCATGCCAGCACCCCCGAGCGCAGCGCCGCGTGCGCGGCATCCACCCGCGAGGGCGTGACGCAAGGGTCGCCGGCGCGTCGCGCCTCGAGTTCCGCGCGGTCTCGCAGCCGCTTGGCCGCCGAGATCTGCACCAGCACCGGCTCGGCCTGCACGAGTCGCCCGAGCAGCGCCTGCGCCTCTTCTTCCCAGGGCAACGGGCGCCCCTGTTCGCGCACGGGCGTGGCCTCGATGCGATCGAGGTCGGGGCCGAGCGGCAGAATGTGGAAGAGCGCGTCGAAGAGCGCGTTGCAGAATTCCTGCACCAGGTACGTGGCGCCGGCGTAGCCCATGAAAGGGGTGCCCGTGGCGCGGCGGATGATGGCGCCGGGGAAGCTCGCTGGCACGAACATCGGCCGCGGGCCGTGGCCGCCGCCGCCGAGCTCGGCGAGGTACATGCGCTCGTTGTAGCTGCCGAAGAGCACGAGCGGCGGCCGGGCCTGAACCTGTGCGCGTACCGCGGCGTTGTCCGTCTTCTCGCCGGGCTTGCGGGCGACTGCGAAGTGGCAGGGCAGGCCCAGTTCGTCCTCAAGGAAGTGGCGCACGCCGCGGGCGTAGGTTTCGCTGGCGACGATGCCGAAGCTCGCAGTGCCGAAGAAGTCCTGCGTGACCGAGCGCCAGAGGTCCCACACGGGCTTGATCGTGGTGTGCTTCTCGCGCGCGATAAAGGGTTCGGGGTCGAGCTGCAGCAGGCGGCCGAGTTCACGCAGGAAGGCGGTGGTGCTGTGCAGGCCGATGGGAGCCTGCAGGTAAGGGCGCTCCAGCACCTCGGCCAGCGCGCGGCCGAACTCGCGGTACAGGACGACGTTGACGTCGGCATCCGCGAGCTTCTGGACGTCGGCCAGGTGGCTGCCGAGCGGGAACACCATGTTCACCTCGGCGCCGATGCCTTCGACGAGGCGGCGGATCTCGGCCAGGTCGCTGGGCATGTTGAAGGTGCCGTAGGCCGGGCCGAGGATGTTCACGCGCGGCTTCTCGCCCGGTGCGCGTTCTGCAAACGGCGTGCGTGCGGGCACGTGGCGCAGGCCGTGCTCCTGCCACAGCCACAGCATCGCGCGGTCGGCGGCCTGCCACTGGTCCTCGTCGATGGTGCGCGGCAGGAAGCGCTGGATCGTGGTGCCCTCGGGCGTGACGCCGCCGCCGATCATCTCGGCGATCGAGCCCGTGACGACCACGCTGGGAAGGTCCGGGTCGAGCACCTTGTGCGCGCGGCGCAGGTTGCCCTCGGTGCCCTCGCGGCCGAGCTGTTCCTCGGCCAGGCCCGTGACGACGATGGGCAGCTCGTGCGGGGGCAGCGCGTCGGTGTAGTGCAGGACGCTCGTGACGGGCAGGTTCTCGCAGCCCACCGGGCCGTCGATGACGACCTGCAGCCCCTTGATGGCCGTGAAGACGTAGACGGCGCCCCAGTAGCCGCCAGCACGGTCGTGGTCGAGCACCAGCATCAGATCATCTCCTCGGCCTTGCGCCGCTTGAGGACCTTGATCACCTGGCGTCGCGTCTCGGCCCGGAACTCCGGGCGCAGCGCGGGCGTGTCTTCCCAGACGCCGGCGCGATCGCCCTGGCCGACGTCTTCGAAGAAGGCGCGCATCGTGTCGAAGCGCGCACGGTTGCCGATGGCCGCGTTGATCACCTGCGCGAGCGAGCCCGCGCCGGCCACGCCCATCAGCGGGCGCGCGGAGATGAGGTTGGTGAAGTACAGCGCCGGGATGGCGGCTTCCTTGGCGGCTTGGACGACGGGCGTCGTGCCGATGGCGAGGTCGGGCCGGAACTCGCGCACGGCGGCGATGTCCTGCTCGAGGCTCGCGCGGTACTGCACATGCACGCCGCGGGCGCGCAGCCAGGCCAGGTCCGGGGCGCTCCAGGGGGTTTGCGGGCAGGCGGTGCCGACATAGGGCACGTCGGCCCCCGACTCGATCAGCAGCCGCGCCACGAGCAGCTCGCTGCCCTCGTAGCCGCTGACCGTCACGCGGCCCTTGATCGGCGTGCGCGCGAGCGCCCCGCGGATCGCAGGCAGCCACTTGTTCTTGGCCGCGTCGATCATCGCCTGCGGCACGCTGGCGGCCTTGCCCACAGCCTGCAGCCAGGCTTCGGTGCCGTCGTGGCCCACCGGGGCGGAAGGCACGACGGTGCGGCCGGCAGCCTCGAACTCGCGCACGCTGGCGGTGTAGAAGGGGTGGATGGCCGCCACCACGGGCGAGGCGAGCGCGGCGTAGAGCTCGCGCCATTCGCGCGTGGGCACCACGGGGCCGCAGGCCAGGCCAAGCGGCTCGAGCAGCATGCCGATGCCCACCGGGTCGGCCGGGAACATCTCGCCCAGCAGCGTGACGGTGGGACGCTCGCTGATGCCGGTACGCGGGGCGGCCACGGGGCCGGCCTCCGCCTCGCTGCGCGCGAACTTGAGCATCGCGCCGGCCAGCACATCCTTCGCCTCGGCGTGCGTGGGCACGCCGAAGCCGGGCACGTCGATGCCCACGATGCGCACGCCGTCGATCTGCTTGGGCAGCAGCTGCAGCGGCACGCCGCTGGCGGTGGGCACGCACAGGTTGATGACGACGAGCGCGTCGTACTTCGAGGGGTCGGCACTCGCGTGCACGGCGTCGCGGATGTCCTCGAAGAGCTTGCCGGTGACGAGCGTCTCGCTGTTGAAGGGCACGTACCCCACGCTGCGGCGCGCGCCGTAGAAGTGCGAGGTGAAGGTCAGGCCGTAGACGCAGCAGGCACTGCCCGAGAGGATCGTCATCGTGCGGCGCATGCGCAGCCCCACACGCAGCGAGCCGAAGGCCGGGCACATGCTCTGCGGCTGGTCGTGCGGCCCGGTGCCTTCGGGCAGGGGGTAGTCGCGCCGGTAGCCAGCGAGCACCTCGCTCTTGCCGGCGGCCTCTGCGGCAGCGAGCATCTGCTCGCGGCCGGCGTGGCAGCCCAGGCCGTCGCCCGTGAGCGCCTGGGGCTGCGCGACGGCAGGCGGCTCGGCGCCGGGCCCGCCGGGCAAGGAGTTGGCGTCCGCTGGGAGCGTGCTCATCGTGTGGCGCCCGGGCTCAGGCGGCGTCGTAGATGACTTCGAGCGAGGGCTTGACCACCTGCTCGCTGCCCATCATGTCGGCCAGCGTGGCCGGCTGGAGGACCACGTCGCGGCCGACGGTGTCCGAGGAGAAAAGGCCGAGCAGCTGGTCCTGCGTCTGGGGACGCGGACGGACGGGAGGGGCGTCTGCCACCTGGGTGGCCAGCTGCTCGAAAAGGCCAGCCCAAGGGGTACCGGGCTTGCCGATGATCTCGTAGGAGGCGCTCTTGCGGCGGATGTCCTCGTGCGCGGGAATGGCGGCGAGCACCGGGATGCCGGCGTTGGCGGCGAAGGCCTTGGCCTCGCCCGTGCCGTCGTCCTTGTTGATGACCATCCCGGCCACGCCGACGTTGCCGCCGAGCTTGCGGAAGTACTCGACCGCGGAGCACACGTTGTTGGCCACGTACAGGCTCTGCAGGTCGTTGCTGCCCACGACGATGACCTTCTGGCACATGTCGCGCGCAATGGGCAGACCGAAGCCCCCACACACCACGTCGCCGAGGAAGTCGAGCAGCACGTAGTCGAAGCCCCAGTCGTGGAAGCCGAGCTTCTCGAGGGTCTCGAAGCCGTGGATGATCCCGCGCCCGCCGCAGCCGCGGCCGACCTCGGGCCCGCCGAGCTCCATCGCGTAGACGCCGTCGCGCTTGAAGCACACGTCGCCGATCGCGACCGCCTCGCCGGCGAGCTTCTTGCGCGAGCTCGTCTCGATGATGGTCGGGCAGGCCTTGCCGCCGAAGAGCAGGCTCGTCGTGTCGCTCTTGGGGTCGCAGCCGATGAGCAGCACCTTCTTGCCGAGCTGCGCCATCATGTAGCTGAGGTTGGCCAGCGTGAAGCTCTTGCCGATGCCGCCCTTGCCGTAGATGGCGATGATCTGGGTGGCCTTGGTCACGGGGCCAGTGGCCGGCGCATCGGGCTCCACCGCGGCCTCGGCTCGCAGGCGCTCGCGCTGCATGAACTGGACCGTGGCCGTAGCCGGCGTGGAAGGGCTCATTGCAGTTGTCTCCAGTCGAGGACCATCTTCAGGCACCCCGCGTCGTGGAACGCGGTGCGGTAGGCGTCGGCGGCATGGGTGGGCGCGTCCACGTGCGTGATCAGGCCGTCGAGCGAGAAGCGGCCCGCGGCGGTCAGTTCCTTGACGGCGAGCATGTCCGCGCGTTCCCATTCGGCCGCGGTGCGGATTTGCGCCTCGCGCATGAAGGCAGGAGCGAAGAGGAAGTGCAGTGGCTCGCTGTAGAAGCCCGCGAGCACCACCTCGCCGCCCTTGCGCAGCCGGGCGATGGCGGTATCGAGGATCGCGCAGTCGCCGCTGACGTCGTAGATGGCTCGGTAGTCGCGCCGCGGGTCGTCTGCGGGGGCCACCACGCGGTAGCCCTCTGCACCACCCTGCCGGGTGGGGTTGGTCTCCCAGACGGTGGGCGCTTCGCCGCCCGCGGCCACCGTCATGCGGGCCAGCAGGCGGCCGAGCACGCCGTGGCCGATGATCAGCTCGGGCGCCACGATCGGCTCGCGCCGGCCGCCCATGGCCACCGCGTGGTAGGCCGTGGCGGCCAGGGCGAGCAGCACGGCTTCCTCGCCGACATGCTCCTCGAGCGTGAACACGCGCTGCGCCGGCACCACCACGCGCGAGGCTGCGCCGCCGAAGAGCCCGCGCACCTCGCCGTAGCAGCGTGCGCCGGGCACGAACACGCGCTGCCCGGTGTGAAAGGGCGTATTGGCCCCGGCACTGCGCACGCGGCCCACCGACTCGTAGCCCGGCACCAGCGGGTAGCCCATGCCCGGGAAGGTGGGCATGCGCCCCGTCCACAGCAGCTTCTCGGTACCGGTGCTGATGCCGCTCCACTCGATGTCGACGACGAGGTCGTCCGGCCCGGGCGGCTCAAGCTCGAGCGCGCGCAGTGCGAGGTGCTCGGGGCTTTCGAGGACGACGGCGGTGGTCTTCATGCGCAGACGGAGGGGGTGGCGGGGAGAGAGTTGGATGTCATCGTAGACTGACTTTCAAAAGTGTCAAGCCAGGTTTACGATTCCTGTCGTGTTTGCGCAGACTGGTTCCGGTGTGCCAGGCCACATCCGTGATCCCGCCGCGTCCGGCCTCAGCGGGAGCGGCGCGCGACGAGTACGCCCACCTGCACCGGCAATGCCGTCGGGCGCTCCTGGACGTCCTCGAAGCCCGCGGCCTGCAGCAGCGCGGCGAGGTCGGCCGCGGTGCGGCTGCGCCCGCTGCCCATGGCCAGCAGGTAGAAGCCGAAGTAGGCGTCGCCCATGCGCGGCGCGCCGGGCGCTCCGGCCATGGGTTCGGCCAACAGCAGCGTGCCGCCCGGGGGCAGCGCGGCGTGCACCGCGCGCAGGATGGTGAGCGCGCGCGCATCGCCGTGGTCGTACATCACGCGGATCAGCGAGGCGATGTCGGCACCCGCGGGCAGCGTGTCGCGCGTGAAGTCGCCACCGTGCACCTCGGCGCGATCGGCCACGCCCGCCCGGGCGAAGGCGTCGCGCGCCGGGGGCACGACGGCGGGCAGGTCGAAGAGCTTCAGGCGCAGCCGCGGTGCGCGCCGTGCCGCGGCGAGCAGGAAGCGGCCCTCGCCGCCGCCCACGTCGAGCAGGCAGCCGTGGCGCGAGACGTCGTAGGCGTCGAGCACCTCCTCGGCCACCAGCGGCTGCGAGGCGGACATCAGCGCCGAGTACGCGGCCACCTGCCCGGTGGGCAGTGCGCCCGGGGCGTCGGCCGTGGCGTAGGCCCAGTAGCGTGCGAGCGCCGGCGGCGGGCCGGCGCCGCGCAGCAGGGCCACGGGGTCGGCGAGGTCGGCGTACAGCACCGCGTGGTGCTCGATCATCGCCGTCAGCGCCTCGTTGTCCACCAGCGGTGCGCCAAGTGGCCCGAGGCCGTAGTGCCCGATGCCACGCCGCTCGACGAGGTCGAGCGCCGCGGCCGCATCGAGCAGCCGCTCGGCCGCTCCGTTGGGCAGGCCGAAGCGGCGCGCCAGCGCTTCTAGCGGCTGCGTGCCCTCGGCCAGCACCTCGAAGGCGCGGACCCGCACGCAGGCGAGCAGCACCTGGGTGTAGACGAAGCCGCCCACGAGGTCGAAGAGCGCCCGGGCCCGGCGCCGGGCGATGGCCCGGGCGAAGGGCCACCGGATGGCCTGGCGCTGGAAGACGGGGTCGACGAGGGTGCGGTCGCGCCAGGCGCGCCAGCGCTCGCGCCAGCCCGAGGGGGCGCTTTCGGCTGCGGACCGGGACCGCGCGTCGGGATGGGCCTCGATCATCGCCGTCAGGCCGCGGCGAGCGCGGCACTGCGCACGGTGTCGCTGGGCACCAGGCGTTCGGACTCGGCGCGCACCAGCGCGCGCAGCGCATCGGCGCCCTCACAGCGCGGGATGTCGTGCAGCGCCCTCGCCATCAGGCGGTCGAAGTGCGCCAGCGCCCCCGACAACCCGAGCTCGGAAGCCGAACTCGGACGATGCAGCGCCTGGTCGCGGCCCGGCGCCTTGCCCATCGTCTCGACGGTGGAGACGACGTCGCGGATGTCGTCGGCCACCTGGTAGGCCTCGCCGAGCGACAGCCCGAAGGCGCGCCAGACAGCCGGGTCGGCCCCGGCGGCGAGCGCGCCCGCCTCGGTGCAGGCGGCGAAGAGCGAGCCGGTCTTCAGCCTTTGGTAGGCCGCCAGCGACACGGCCGGCTCGCACTCCCAGCCCTGGCCTGCGACGATGCCCAGCGGCATGCCCACGCGCCGGCTGATGCCCACCAGCAGCGGGACGAGCAGCTGCGGCGTGGCGGTGGCGGCCACCGCCAGGCTCTGGAAGGCGAGCACGATCAGCGCATCTCCGGCCAGCACGGCCAGCCGCTCGCCATAGGCGGCGTGCACCGAGGGCACGCCGCGGCGCGTCGCGGCGTCGTCGAAGCAGGGCAGGTCATCGTGGACGAGCGAGGCACAGTGCAGCAGCTCGATGGCTGCCGCCGCGGCGTCGGCCAGCCTCGGGTGCCGGTCGCCGCAGGCGAGCGAGACGGCCAGGCACAGCTGCGGCCGGATCCGCGCGCCGCCGGGAAACACCGCGTGCCGCATGGCCTCGGCCAGGCGCGGCGGGCTGCCTGGCGCCTGCGTTGACGCCAGTGCGCGCGACAGTGCCTGATCGATTCGCTCCACTACCTGCATGCCAACCCCCTGGGTTTTCACTGAACCCACCCCGCGTCCGCAGGGCGGCTGTCACCTGGCGCTGCCAGATGCCAGCGCGAGACGTCACAATATCGCGACAATTGCAATTGTCAACCACACTGGACACTTCGGCGCGAGCCTTTTAGGATGCGGCCCCGATGAGCCTGCTCGCCCTGAGCCTGAACCACCACAGCGCGCCGCTGGACCTGCGCGCGCGCTTCGCCTTCGCGCCGGCGCAGCTGCCCGAGGCGCTGCGCTCCTTGCGTGAGCGGCTGCTCGGTACCGGGCCCGAGGTGACGCTGCTGTCCACCTGCAACCGCACCGAGCTCTACGTGGCGCCTGCGGCCGAGCAGAAGGCTGGCGAACTGGTCGAGCCCGCGCTCGCCTGGCTGGCCGAGCGCGGCGCCGCCGCGCGCAGCGAAGTCGCCGCGCACGTCGTGGTCGCCGAGGGCGAGGAGGTGGCACGTCATGCATTTCGCGTCGGTGCCGGCCTCGACTCGATGGTTCTCGGCGAACCGCAGATCCTCGGCCAGATGAAGCTCGCGGTGCGCGAGGCGGGCCTGGCTGGCACGCTCGGCAGCACGCTGCACCAGCTCTTCCAGCGTTCCTTCGCGGTGGCCAAGGAGGTGCGCAGTGCCACCGAGATCGGCGCCCATTCGGTCAGCATGGCCGCTGCCGCGGCGCGCTTGCCGCTGCAGCTGTTCGGCAGCCTCGAGCAGGCCGACGTGCTCTTCGTGGGCGCGGGCGAGATGATCGAACTGTGCGCGGCGCACTTCACCAGCCGCAAGCCGCGCTCGATGACGGTGGCCAACCGCACCGCCGAGCGCGGCGAAGCACTCGCACGCCGGGTCGGGGCCTCGGCCATGGCCCTGGCAGACCTGCCGCAGCGGCTGCAGGACTTCGACGTCATCGTTACCTGCACCGCCAGCACCCTGCCGATCATCGGCCTCGGGGCGATGGAGCGGGCCCTCAAGGCGCGCCGCCGGCGTCCGGTGTTCGTCGTCGACCTCGCCGTGCCGCGAGACGTCGAGCCCGAGGTTGCGCGCCTGCCCGACGTCTACCTGTACACGGTGGACGACCTCTCCGAACTCGTGCAGACGGCCGGCGCGCGGCGCCAGGCGGAGGTCGCCCGCGCCGAGGCCATCGTCGAGGCCGGCGTGCGCGAGTTCTCCCACTGGCTCGCGCAGCGCCACACCGTGCCGCTGATCCGTGCGCTGAACGAGCAGGCCGACGCCTGGCGCACCCACGAACTCGCGCGCGCGCGGCGGCTGCTGGCCCGTGGAGACGACCCCGAGCAGGTGATGGACACGCTGGCCCGCGGGCTCGTGGCCAAGCTGATGCACGGCGCGCTGGCCGAGTTGCGCGGCAGCGCGGTGGCGCAGCGCCAGAACGTCGCCGACACCGTGGCGCGCTGCTTCCTGCCCGAGACGCGGCGCTGAGCCGCCTCGCCTGCGGCGCCTGCTCGCCTCTCGGGCCGGCTGCTCACGGCTCGCCGAGCAGGTCGAGCATCGTGTGCACGGCCAGCTCGGGCTGCTCCTCGTGGGCGAGGTGTCCGAGGCCGACCAGGGAAGTCCAGCTCGCACCCGGCACGCGCGCCTGCACCCGAGCCCCGTCTTCCGGGGGTACCGTCCGGTCGTTCGAGCCGGTGACCAGGTGCAGCCGCACCGCGAGCCGGGGCAGTTGCCGTGCCAGGACGTGCAGGTCCCAGCGCGCCATCATCGCGAGCGCGCCCTGCACATGTGCGGGGTCGCTCACCAGGCGCTGGTACAGCGCCTGCCCCTCGGCATCGAGCGCCGAGCCGGTGGAGGCGAGCAGCCTCTGTGCCAGTTGCCCGTGGCCACCCTGCCACGCGACCAGGCGCGGCACGAGCGGGTTCAGCGCCAGCAGCTGGGCCAGCGGCGAGAAGAACGCGAAGGCAACACCGTGCAGCGGCAGCAGCGCGCCGTTCAGGCTGATCACCGCGCGCAGGCCGCTCGGGTCGTCCAGGGCCTGCTGCACGGCGATCGCCGCACCGGCGGAGTGGCCGATGAGGATCGAGGGTGCTGCATCGACCGCCTCGAGCAAGGCCCGCACACCGCGTGCCATGCCCGGCAGCGTGCCCCTGGCTGCCGTGGCCGGCGCGCTGAAGCCGTGTCCGGGAAGGTCCACCGCCCATACGCCGAAGCGTCGTGCGAGAAGCGGTGCCACCGCGCGCCATGAGTGGGTGGAGGCCCCGGTGCCGTGCAGCAGCAGCACGTCCTCGCGGCCCTCAGGCGGCCGCGGCCAGGCCTGCAGGTGCCAGCGTTGGCCGGCCGCATCGACGAAGCGGCTGCGCTGAGCATGGGGCCAGTGGGGGCCGTCGCGGGTGAATTCCATCGGGGGCGTGTCGGGGGTGACGAGTCCGCGGGCTCGGGCGGAGCGGCGCGTTCGCGGCGCGGTGCTGGCGGGAGCGGGCATCGGACTCCCGCCCTTCAGGCACCTGGCCGCGGCAGCGCCTGCACGGCCGCGGAGAGCGCGGCGGCACCTGCGTAGGGAAGCGCCCGGTAGGCGGCACCCATCTCGGCGGCCAGGCGCCGCGCGGCAGGTGCCGGTTGCGGCGAGGTGTCCACCACCAGGCTCGTTAGGTGCTGAGCGCGCAGCAGCCGCGCCGCCTGCAGTGCGTCCGCCTCGGCTGCAGCGCGGCCGGGCTGGCCGCTGCGGTCGATGTTCGCGCGGCCGTCGGTGAGCAGCACCACCACCGGCACGCTCCCCGCGCGCCGCACCTGCCCAGCCATGCGCAGCGCCGCTTCGAGTGCCGAGGCGAGGGGGGTCCCGCCCCCTCCCGGCAGCGCAGCCAGGCTGCGCCGTGCGCGCACCAGCGAGCGCGTGGGCTCCAGCAGCACCTCGGCGCGCGCGCCGCGAAAGGCGACCACGCCCACCTGGTCGCGCCGCACGTAGCAGTCCGCCAGCAGCAGGTGGATCGCCCCCTTGGCCTCGGCCAGGCGGTGCAGCGCGGAGGAACCCGAGGCGTCGAGCACGAAGAGCGTGGCCGTGGCGGCGCGTTGCTGGAGCCGGCTCACGCGCAGGTCGCAGGCGTGCACGTGCAGGCGCAGCGGGCGCGAGGTGCCGGCGGTCCGGGCGCCCTGGGAACTCGGGTTTGCGGTGTGTGTGGTGTGTGTGGTGTGTGCGGCGGCGGGCCCTGACGCGGGGCGTGGGGCCATCCGGGCCGCTTGCACGGCCTCGCGCCGTCGCAGCGGCTGCCAGGGTGCGGCGGCACGCAGGGTGTCCATCAGGTTCAGGCGGGCCCCCCCGCGGGGCAGCCCGGCTCGCGAGCCCACGGGCCTGCCGCCGCGCGGCGAGGCCGAGAGCTCGCCGACCCGCCCGGCTTCGCGGGCACGCTCCCGGCTGCGCAGCGCGGCCAGCCACTGCTCGGAGACCACTGCCTGGGCTGCGGCGATCAGCAGGTCCTCCAGGGCAGCCGGCGGCGGAGTCGCACTTTCCTGCTCGGGCGCAGGCTCGCCCGCCGGCGGGGGCGCTGGCGGCGCAGGGGGTGGAGGCGGGGCAGGTGGCTCCTGCGCCTGCGGCGCCTCGTCAGGCGGTGGCGGCAGCCGCGTCGCGCGCGGGCCCAGCACCAGCCGCGCGGCGAGCTGCGCGTCGTCGTCATTCGCCCGTGCCCGCGCGCGCAGCGCGGCAGCGGCGCGCGTGGCGCGCAAGGCGGCCAGGCTCGCCCGTGGGCTGTCTACGCCGAGCCGCAGCGCGGTGGCGCACAGCGCCCGCAACAGGGGCTCCGGCACCTCCACGCCTGCCAGCCGTTCGCGTGCTCGCGCCACGGCCTCGGGGCTCGCTGCCGGCTCGCCGCAGTCGCGCAGCGACAGCTCGCGCAGGTCGGCGCGCAACGCGAGCCGGTCCGTCAAGGCTTCGGGCGGAGGCGCGTCGTCCGCCTGGCCCTCGTCGAGCGCCACGACGGCCACCTGCGCGGGCCAGCGCCGGCTCACCCCGTCCCGCTCGAAGCCAACCTCGCGCTCGTCGAGCACGCGGGACAGGCGCGCGGCCGTGGCGGCGCTCAGCCGCTCGGCCATCGGCACCAGCACGGCGCCTGCGTCGGCCTC
>JBDKFA010000282.1:0-12410 GCA_039798945.1 Pseudomonadota bacterium | reverse complement strand
CTTCGGTATCGTCACCCCGAGCGGCCTGCATTTCGAGTGCCACCACCAGGGCTGGTGGGACGTGGACCCGTCCAAGCACCGGCTGATGGTGAATGGCTCGGACGAGAAGATGGTGCAGACGCCCAAGGTCTTCACGATGGACGAGCTGATGCGCCTGCCCTCGGTCAGCCGCTTCCACTTCATCGAGTGCGGGGCCAACACCGGCATGGAGTGGGGCAACGTGGCGGTGCCCACCTGCCAGTACACGCACGGCATGATCAGCTGCAGCGAGTTCACGGGCGTGCCGCTGAAGCTGGTGCTCGACATGTGTGGCGCGGACTTCAAGCGCGGCCGCTACGTGCTCGCCGAGGGCGCAGACGGCTCCTCGATGACGCGCACGATTCCGATGGAGCTCGTGGAAAGCGGCGAGGTGCTGCTCGCCTACGGGCAGAACGGCGAGATGCTGCGCCCGGAAAACGGCTATCCGCTGCGCCTGGTGGTGCCGGGCGTGCAGGGCGTGAGCTGGGTCAAGTACCTGCGCCGCATCGAGGTGGGCGACCAGCCCTACGGCGCCAAGGACGAGGTGCTGCACTACGTCGACCTGATGCCCAGCGGGTTGCACCGCCAGTACTCGAGCATCCAGGAATGCAAGAGCGTGGTCACCACGCCCTCGGGCGGGCAGCTGCTGCTGGACCGCGGCTACTACAACGTGAGCGGCCTCGCCTGGTCCGGGCGCGGCAAGGTCACACGCGTGGACGTGTCGGTGGATGGCGGCGCGAACTGGCGCACGGCGCGGCTGGAGACGCCCGTGCTCTCCAAATGCCTGACCCGCTTCAACATCGACTGGGCCTGGGACGGCAAGCCCGCGCTGATCCAGAGCCGCGCGATGGACGAGACCGGCTACGCGCAGCCCACCTACCGCCAGCTGCGCGCGGTGCGCGGCTCGCGCTCGATCTACCACAACAACGCGATCCAGACCTGGCTCGTGCAGGAAAGCGGGGAGGTGAAGAATGTCCAGCTCTCCTGAGCAGATCGGGCGCTCGCGCCCGGCACGCCACGTGGCCCGGGCGGCGGCCGCAGCCGCGCTGACCCTGGCCGCCGGCATGCTGTCGGCGGCCGTGCAGGCCCAGAGCACCGCGGCCGTGAGCGCGCCGGCCGCCGGCTTCGCGGGCATCGGACGCCCAGCCACGGCAGCCGAGATCGCTGCCTGGGACATCGACGTGCGCCCCGACTTCAAGGGGCTGCCCGCGGGCAGCGGGACGGTGGCGCGCGGCATGGAGGTGTGGGAAGCCAAGTGCGCCTCGTGCCACGGCATCTTCGGGGAAAGCAACGAGGTCTTCGCGCCGATCATCGGCGGCACGACCAAGGACGACCTGCGCACCGGGCGCGTGAAGCGGCTCACGGACGACTCGTTCCCCGGACGCACGACGGTGATGAAGCTCGCCCACGTCTCGACGTTGTGGGACTACATCAACCGCGCCATGCCCTGGAACGCGCCGAAGTCGCTGTCGACGAGCGATGTCTACGCGGTGACGGCCTACGTGCTGAACATGGCCGAGGTGGTGCCTGAGAACTTCACCCTGTCGAACACCAACATCGCCGAGGTGCAGAAGCGCCTGCCCAACCGCAACGGGATGAGCACCGACCATGGCATGTGGCCCGGCAAGGGCATGGGCAACGGCGGCAAGCCCGACGTGCGCAACGCTGCCTGCATGAGGAACTGCGCGACCGAGGCCAAGGTGGCTTCGTTCCTGCCCGACCATGCCCGCAACGCCCACGGCAACCTGGCCGAGCAGAACCGGCTCATTGGCCCGCAGATCGGGGCCGACACGACGCGCCCGCCTGCCAAAGCCGGCGCGGTCGCGCGCAGCGCCGGGCTGGCGGCACCGGCAGCAGCGGTGCCCGCCGCGCCCACCCCCGCTGGCGGCGGAGGCGGGGCAGGGGCGGGCCATGCGGCGGCCCTGGCGCTCTTCAACAAGCACGGCTGCGCGGCGTGCCACGCGGTGGACCGCAAGCTGCTCGGCCCCTCGATGGCCGAGGTGGCGCGCAAGTACGCGGGCCGTGCTGACCGCGCCGAGTACCTGGCTGGCCGCATCCTTGGCGGCGCCTCAGGCGTCTGGGGCCCGATCCCGATGCCGGCCCAAGCCATTCCGAAGCCCGACGCGCAGGCGCTCGCCCAGTGGCTGGCAGCCGGCGCGGGAAAGTAGCCGTTTGCGCGTGTGGCGCCCCGGTGGACAATTCCGCCCATCCGAAGCCCCGCTGCGCCCCTTGCGATGACCCCATGAACCCGATTCACCAGGAGAACCCCATGAACACCACCCGCCGCGAGATGCTCGCGCATGGCAGTGCCGTGCTCGGCCTGATGGCCGCAGCCGGGCTGCTTCCCGCCACCGCCTACGCGAACTGGACGAAGGCGGCCTTCGACGCCAAGACCATGGCCGAGGCCGTGAAGGCGCTCGGCGCGGGCGGCTCGCCCGTCGAGAGCAAGGACGTCACGCTCACCGGCCCGGACATCGCCGAGAACGGCGCCGTCGTGCCGGTGGGCTGCTCCACCACGCTGCCCGGCGTGAAGCGCATGGCCATCCTGGTGGAGAAGAACCCGAGCGTGCTGGCCTCGGTGTTCGACGTCACCGATGCCGTGGACGCCAGCTTCAGCACCCGTGTGAAGATGGGTCAGTCCTCCAACGTCTACGCGGTGGCGATGATGAACGACGGCAAGGTGCTGTATGCCGTCAAGGAGATCAAGGTCACGCTCGGGGGCTGCGGCGGCTGAGCCGCGCGCCCTCCTTTCCCACCCGATTCGACGAGGAGAAACGACATGGCAGACCCGATGCGCATCCGCGCCCAGATGAGTGGCGACAAGGCCACGGTACGCGTGCTGATGAGCCACGAGATGGAAACCGGCCAGCGCCGCGACTCGGCAGGCAAGACGATCCCCGCCTGGTTCATCCAGGAGGTGACGGCCCTGCACAACGGCAAGCCCGTGATGCGCGCCGAGTGGGGCCCTTCCGTCTCCAAGAACCCGTTCCTGCAGTTCAGCGTGAAGGGCGCCAAGGCGGGCGACAAGATCACGATCAACTGGGTCGACAACAAGGGCGACAAGCGCACCGACGAAGCGACGGTGAGCTGAGGCACGCGCAGCCGTGGCGAGAGGCAGGCCGCAGAGCCTGCCCGCCCGAGCCCGGTGGCCCGCGACCCCGCAGGCCGCCCCCGAACGACAGGAGACACATGAAGCACGCCTTTCGCACCGCGGCAGCCCTGGCCGGCCTGCTTGCTCTCGCACCCGCAGCCTGGGCGCAGGCGAAATCCACGGCCGACGGCATCGCCGAGTACCGCAAGCTGCTGGAAGACGGCAACCCCGCCGAGCTCTTCGAGGCCAAGGGCGAGAGCCTGTGGAAGCAAAGGCGCGGACCGAAGAACGCCACGCTCGAAGCCTGCGACCTCGGCAAGGGCCCGGGCATGGTGAAAGGGGCCTTCGTCGAGCTGCCGCGGTTCTTCGCCGACACCGGACGCGTGATGGACCTGGAGACACGCCTGGTGCATTGCATGGCGGTGCTGCAGGGCTTCGACGGCGCGGAGATCGCCAAGACGCCCTTCGGACGCGGCGAACAGGCCAACGTCACCGCGCTGGCCACCTGGGTGGCAGCGGCCTCGCGCGGGCTGCGCTTCAACCTGTCGCAGGCCCACCCGGAGGAGCGTCGCTCCTACGAGCTCGGCAAGCGCGTGTTCTTCTTCCGCGGCGGCACGCACGACTTTTCCTGCGCCGCGTGCCACTCGGCCGAGGGCCAACGCATCCGCCTGCAAGACCTGCCCAACCTCACGAAGAACCCCGGCAACGGCATCGGCTTCGCGGCCTGGCCGGCCTACCGCGTCAGCAACGGCGAGATGTGGGGCATGCAGCTGCGCCTGAACGACTGCTACCGCCAGCAGCGCTTCCCGTACCCGGGCTTCGGCTCGGAGGTGACGATCGCACTGGCCACCTACATGGGGGTCAACGCCAAGGGCGCCGAGTCGATCGCGCCGGCCATCAAGCGTTGAAGGGGAGCACGAGATGACGACGACTCGCACCACCGCCGCAGCCGGCCTCGCCGCCGTGGGCACGGCCATGCTGCTGGCCGGCTGCGCCAGCACCCCCTCCCCGGCCGAACTCGACGCCCAGGCGCTGGCGGCCATCCGCGCCTCGTTCCGCGACCAGGGCATCGCCAAGGTCGACCGCCTGAAGCAGGACCTCGGGCAGGCCGCCTGCTCGTCGGACCAGCCCCCGGCCGACGAGGTGGCCGATCGCGTGAAGGCCGAGGCCCTGGCCAGCGTCAAGTGGCCCGCGGGCGGGCAGTTCTTCGGCAACTGGGTGGACGGCGAGCGCATCGCCCAGAGCGGGCGCGGCATGACCTGGACCGACCCCACCGCCGACCCCGCGAGCAACGGCGGCAACTGCTACAACTGCCACCAGATCGACAAGAAGGAGCTCTCCTACGGCACGATCGGGCCTTCGCTGTGGAACTACGGCAAGAACCGCGGCATCACCGACGTGACGGCCGACACCGCGGCCCCGATCGTGCACTACACGTGGGTCAAGCTGTGGAACAGCAAGGCCTACGCGGCGTGCTCGAACATGCCGCGCTTCGGGCACCAGAACCTGCTGAGCGAACAGCAGCTGCGCCACATCATGTCGCTGCTGCTGGACCCGCGTTCGCCCGTGAACCAGTAGCCGGTAGCGGCCAGCGCTTCCCTGCCTCGCGAGCCCGGCCCGACCGGGCTCTTTTCGACCCCAAACATAAGCGGACACTGATTGTGAGCCTGAGCAAGCGCGAATTCCTGCAGGTCCTGGCTGCCGCCTCCGTGGCGGGCATGGCCCTGGCCCGGCACGAGCAGTCCGATGCCGCCACGGCGGAAGAGGCCCTCTACGAGGTGCCGCCCCTCGGCAGGGGCACCGGCTTCGTCAGCTTCCTGCACATGACGGACTGCCATGCTCAACTGCTGCCGATTCACTTCCGCGAGCCGAGCGTGAACCTGGGCATCGGCGCGATGCAGGGGCAGATCCCGCACCTCGTGGGCGAACACCTGCTCCAGGCCGCGGGCGTGCCGGCGGGCTCGGCCCTTGCGCACGCCTACACGTACCTCGACTTCGAGGCCGCTGCGCGCCGCTACGGCAAGGTGGGCGGCTTTGCGCACCTGGCCACGCTCGTCAAGCGGCTCAAGGCGAGCCGCCCCGGTGCACTGCTGCTGGATGGCGGCGACACCTGGCAGGGGTCGGCCACGTCCCTGTGGACGAATGCACAGGACATGGTGGACGCGTGCAAGGCGCTCACGGTGGACGTGATGACCGGCCACTGGGAGTTCACCTACGGCATGAAGCGCGTGCAGGAGATCGTCGAGCGCGACTTCAAGGGCCGCATCGACTTCGTCGCACAGAACGTGAAGACAGCCGACTTCGGCGACCCCGTGTTCCCGCCCTACGTCGTCAAGGAGATGAACGGCGTGAAGGTGGCCATCGTCGGCCAGGCCTTCCCCTACACGCCGATTGCCAACCCGCGCTACATGGTGGCCGACTGGGAGTTCGGCATCCGCGACGAGGAGATGCAGAAGGTCGTGGACGAGGCGCGCGGCAAGGGCGCGCAGGTCGTCGTCGTGCTCTCGCACAACGGCATGGACGTGGACCTGAAGATGGCCAGCCGCGTGCGCGGCGTGGACGCGATCTTCGGCGGCCACACGCACGACGGCGTGCCGGCGGCGGTGCCGGTGAAGAACGCGGGCGGCACGACACTCGTGACCAATGCGGGCAGCAACGGCAAGTTCCTCGGCGTGATGGACTTCGAGGTGAAGGACGGACGCGTGGCGAACTTCCGCTACCGGCTGCTGCCGGTGTTCGCCAACGTGCTCCAGGCCGACCCCGAGATGCAGGCGCTGATCACCAAGATCCGGGCGCCCTACGCCGCGCGCCTTTCCGAGACGCTGGCCACCACCGACGGGCTGCTGTACCGGCGTGGCAACTTCAACGGCAGCTGGGACCAGCTCGTGTGCGACGCGCTGATGGAGGTGCAAGGCGCGCCCATCGCCTTCAGCCCGGGCTTTCGCTGGGGCACGACGCTGCTGCCCGGGCAGGCCATCACGCGCGAGCTGATGATGGACCAGCTCGCGATCACCTACCCCTACGCCACCGTCACGCCGATGACCGGTGCGACGATCAAGACTGTGCTCGAGGATGTGGCCGACAACCTCTTCAACCCCGACCCCTACTACCAGCAGGGCGGGGACATGGTGCGCGTGGGCGGGCTCGAGTACACGATCACGCCCGGCGCCCGCATGGGCTCGCGCATCTCCGACATGCGCCTGGCCGGCAAGCCGCTGGAGGCCGACAAGACCTACAACGTCGCAGGCTGGGCGCCGGTGGCCGAGGAGGCGAGCAAGGCGGGGCTCAAGCCGGTGTGGGACGTGGTCGAGACCTGGCTGAAGTCGCGCCCTGGCCAGCGCGTCGCGGCGCGCCGCATCAACACGCCACGCCTGGTGGGCGTGGCCGGCAACCCGGGCCTGGCGTGAGGCCTCACGCCAGAGTCCTGCACCACCAACCGGCCAACCCGACCACCCTGTCGACCGCCATGAAGAACCCATTCCTGCCGCTGCGATCCATGCTCGTCGCCGCCATGCTCGTCGGCTTCGGGGCGACTGCCACGGCGGCGGACCTCAAGCGCGCCGAAGAGATCGTGCAGGGCAAGTGCTTCCTGTGCCACGGCATGGACGGCGAGAGCTCGAGCCCGGTGTTCCCGCGGCTGTCGGCGCAGCATGCGGCCTACGTGGCGCGGCAACTGGCCGACTACAAATCGGGCAAGCGGGTGAGCTCGGTGATGCGCCCGATGGTGGACGAGCTCAACGAGGCGGATTTCAAGGCCCTGGGCGCCTGGTTCGCGAGCAAGCCGGGTCATGCCCACAAGGTGGAGGACCCGGAGCTCGCGCAGATGGGGCGCTTCATCTTCCTGCGCGGCAACCCCTACTCCGGTGTGGCCGCGTGTGCCTCCTGTCACGGCCCGAAGGGCCATGGCACCGAGGCGTTGCCGCGCCTGGCCGGGCAGCATGCGCAGTACACCGAAAACCAGCTGAAAGCCTTCAGCAAGCGCGAGCGCACGAACGACAACGCGGTGATGCACACGCTCGCCAGCCGCCTGACCGAGCTCGAGGTGAAGGCGGTGGCGGCTTACATCAGCGGCCTGGACTGAAGCGGCGCACGCCGCCCCGTGCGCACCGCAGCCCGGCTCGCGAACCCGGGAAGAGGCCTGGCCGACCGGCCAGGCCCCCGGCCGGTTACAGCGCGAGCATGTCCGCCCAGATGTTGTCGGCCCAGCTCAGCGCATAGCGGCCTTCCAGCTGGTTCGCGGCTGCGGACACACCGCCGGAACCCGGCACGGTCTTGAAGGTCTTGTCCTTCTCGTCGTACTGGTGCACCGAAGCCACGTGGACGACGTCGCGCGCGGTGACGAAGCTGTAGCAGGTGTTCATCACCACCGGGGTGGTGTTCACCGCCTCGCCCTTGAGCAGCTGGATGATGGCCGCGGCCGCCACCTTCGCGTGCTGGTTGGCCATGTGGCCGGACTTGGGCATGGCCGGGGCCGAGAAGGTCGAGTCGCCGAGCACGTGGATGCCCTTGGCGGCCGTGGACTCCATCGTCAGCCAGTCCACGCCCACCCAGCGGTTGTTGACGTTCACGAGGCCGGCGGTGCGGGCGATGTCGCCCGCGCGCTGGGGCGGGATGACATTGAGCACGTCCGCGCGCACGTCCTCGAACTCGAGCTTGGCGGTGTTGCCTGCCACTTCCTTGAGCTCGGCATTCGGCCGGTACTCGAGGATGCCCGAGTAATGGTCCTTGAAGGCCTTCTCGAAGAGGGCCTTCTTCGACTGCACCTCGGGGTTGGCGTCGAGCACCAGCACCTTGGACTTCGGCTTGGCCACCTTCAGGTAGCTCGCCACCATGCACGCGCGCTCGTAGGGCCCGGGCGGGCAGCGGTAGGGCACCTTGGGGATCGACATCGCGAAGACGCCGCCGTCGGGCATCGCCTCGAGCTGCCGGCGCAGTGCCACCGTCTGCGGGCCCGCCTTCCAGCTGTGGGCGATGCGCCCGCCGTCCACCGCGGCCTGCAGGCCGCCGATCTCTGCGAACATGAAGTCGATGCCGGGAGACAACACCAGGCGGTCGTAGGCGAGCTCGCCGCCGCCGGCCAGCCGCACCTTCTTCGCCGCGGCGTCGATGGCGATCACGTCCCCCTGCACGACCTTCACGCCGATGGCCTTCAGGCCGTCGTAGCCGCGCGTGACATCGGCCATCTGGCGATGCCCACCGATCACGAGGTTGCTGATCGGGCAGGAGACGAAGGAGGCGTTGCGCTCGACGAGCGTGACGTCCACGTTGCCGCCCCACATGCGCAGGTAGCGTGCTGCCGTGGCGCCGCCGAAGCCGCCGCCGACGACGACCACGCGGCCGATGGACGGCCCCCCGGCGCCCGGGGTGGCGCAGCCGGTGAGCGCCAGGCCGCCGAGCGCCGCGCCGGCGCCGAGGAGTTGACGGCGGGACAGCCTCGCCAGGTTCGAACGGTTCATCGCAGGGGCCCTCACTTCTTCGGTTGCTGCGCGGCGAAGTAGCCGGCGATCAGCCGGATCTGCTCGTCGGTGTAGCCCTTGGCGATCTGGTGCATGATCGTCGCAGGCTGGTTGCCCGCCTTGTAGTCGGCCATCATCGCGATGAGCTTGTCGGCGGCCACACCTGCCAGCGGCTTCATGTCGCCGCGCGCCTGGCCATTGGTGCCGTGGCAGTTGGCGCAGGTGGCCGCGAGGTTGCGGGCCAGGTGGGCGGAGGGCGCGGCTGCCGCCGTCGCCGGCGCAGCAGGCGCCGGCGCCTGGGTCTGAGCCAGCGCCGTCACGGCCAGGCTGGCCAGGGAAAGCGCCACGCAGGCGCGAAGCGTATGAAGCATCTTCAGCGTCTCCTCATCGAGATTCGCGCGATTGTGGGGCAAGGGCCGTCCTCCACGATCATGCAGGTGCGCAAAGTCCTCGAACATCGTAATATCAACACATGCTGATGTTCAAGCGCGCGGCGTCGGCGTTTGCCCTGATGGGCACGCTCGTCCTTGCGGTGGCGCAGCCTGCAGTGCCGCAGGCCATACAGGTGGCGCCCGGCGCCTGGATGGTGCAGGGCGCCTCGGCGCTCGGCTCATCGGCGAACCGCAACTTCGTCTCCAACGCCGGCTTCGTGGTCACGGCCACCGGCGTGGTGCTCATCGATGCGCTGGGCTCGCCCGAGCTGGCGCGCGAGCTGCAGGCCGAGGTGGCCCGAGTCACCGGGGGCAAGCCGGTCACCCACGTGATCGTGACGCACTACCACGCCGACCACATCTACGGGCTGCAGGTGTTCCGCGACGCCGGCGCGACGGTGATCGCACACCGCGACGCGCGGCTGTACCTGAACAGCGACACCGCGCAGGCGCGGCTGCAGGCGAGCCGCGAAGAGCTCTTTCCGTGGGTCGACGAGGCGACGCGCCTCGTGCCTGCGGACCGCTGGCTGGAAGGCCCCACGACGCTGGTGGTGGGCGGTGTGCGGCTGGAACTGCTGCCTGTGGGCCCGGCGCACACGCCTGAGGACCTTGCGGTGTGGGTGCCGGCCCTGCGCACCCTCTTTGCAGGCGACCTCGTCTTCCGCGGCCGCGTGCCCTTCGTCGGCCAGGCCGACAGTGCACACTGGCTCGAAGGTCTGGACACGGTGCTCGCGCTGGCACCGGCCGTGATCGTGCCGGGGCACGGCCCGGCGAGCACCGATGGCCGGGCCGACCTGCAGCTCACGCGCGACTACCTCGGCTACCTGCGCGAGACGATGGGCGAGGCCGCGCGCAACATGGAACCCTTCGACGAGGCCTATGCCCGCACCGACTGGTCGCGCTTCGAGCGGCTGCCGCTCTTCGGCGTGGCCAACCGGATGAACGCCTACAACACCTACCTGCTGATGGAGAGGATGGCCCGATGAGGCGACGCACGTTCGTCGGCGGCGCCACCGCGTGGCCGGCCCTGCGCGGACGCGTGGCCGCCAGCCGGGCGCGGGCCTGTGCCGCCACGGCTGCAGCCGCCGGGGCGCCCGCACCGGCCCTGGCGGCACCGTCCCAGCCCGGCGAGCTCGTCCGCTGGCCCGACGTGAAGCTGCTCGACGGCCGCGTGTGGTCGGCCGAACAGGCCCGCGGGCAGGCGGTGATCGTCGTGTTCTGGTCGACCACGTGCCCCTTCTGCCTGCGCCACAACGCACACCTCGAGCAGCTGCGTCGCGCACTGGCCGGCCAGCCGGTGCAGATCCTGACGGCCGCGCGCGACCGCGAGGTGCAGGCGGTGCAACGCTACCTGCAGCGCCACGGCTACGGATTCGCCGTGACGATGGACCACGCGCCGCTGGCCGAAGCCCTGACCACGCGCAAGGTGATCCCGCTGACGGTGCTCGTGGACCGACAGGGCCGGCTCAAGCAGGTGATTCCCGGCGAGATGTTCGAGGAGGATGTGATGGCGCTGCGCAACCTGTCATGATGGTGGACACGATGCATGCCTCGCACCCTGCCGGCCAGACGCCGCGTACCCTGCCTGGGGGGGCCGGTTGGGTCACGGCCGCGCTCACGGGCGGGCTGGCCGCCGCGTTCGTCGCTGCCAGCCCGGCTGCGCTCGCGTCCAACGCGGTGCCGGACATCTTCCGTGGCGCCGACCTCGCGCTTGGGCGCAAGCTGATCGCGCAGAACAGCTGCGGCGAGTGCCACACCCGGCGTGTGGGGGGCGACGGCACGGCCATCTACCGGCCACAAGGGCGCATCAACACGCCCGGTGCGCTGCGCGGGATGGTGGAGATGTGCAACACCGAACTCAAGCTGCAGCTGTTCCCGGAAGAGGTCACGGCCATCTCGGCCGTGCTCGAGCGCGACCACTATCGCTTTGCGCAGGGCATGCGCGCACCGGCCGCCACGGCCAAGGAGCCCTCGCGGTGAGCACCCGGGGCAACACACCGTCGGCGCGACCCGATGAATCGGATGCGGTCTTTGCCAGCGCCGCCGAGCTCTTCGGGCTGCTCTCCACGCCGATCCGGCTGAAGATCCTGAGCGCCCTGTGCGGGGGCGAGAAGAACGTCTCACAGCTGCTGCGCGAGATCGACACCACGCAGCCCAACATGAGCCAGCACCTGTCCACGCTGTACCGCGCCGGCATCCTCGGCCGGCGCCGGGATGCGACGCAGATCTACTACTCGATTGCCGACGAACGCGCGGCCTCGGTGTGCCGCTCGGTGTGCACGCAGATCGCGATGGACATGGTGGACGAGCAGGAACAGGCTCCTCGCGCCGCCTGAGTCCCCTGCCCTACGGCCGCTGCGGGGAGCCGCGCGGCGGCGGCCCGCCGCCACCCCGGCACACTCAGCCGCGCAACTCGCCGTTGCCGAGCACGATCCACTTCTGCGAGGTGAGCCCTTCGAGCCCGACCGGGCCGCGCGCGTGCAGCTTGTCGGTGGAGATGCCGATCTCCGCGCCGAGCCCGTACTCGAAGCCGTCGGCAAACCGCGTGCTCGCGTTGACCATCACGCTGGCCGAATCGACCTCGCGCAGGAAGCGCATCGCATGCACGTGGTTGGTCGTGAGGATGGCATCGGTGTGGTGCGAGCCAAAGCGGTTGATGTGGCCGATGGCCTCCTCGAGGCTCGTCACCACCTTCACGCTGATGATGGGCGCGAGGTACTCCTCGGACCAGTCCGACTCGATGGCGGCGACGACGTCGGCGCCCGGTACCGCTGACAGGATCGCCCGCGCCGCAGGATCCGCCCGCATCTGCACGCCCTTGGCCGCGAACACGGCCCCGATGCGCGGCAGGAAGGCCTGGGCCTGGGCCGCATGCACGAGCAGCGATTCGGCGGCGTTGCAGGGGCTGTACTTCTGCGTCTTGGCGTTGTCGGTCACGCGCAGCGCGAGTTCGAGCTCGACCTCGGCGTCCACGTAGACGTGGCAGTTGCCGTCCAGGTGCTTGATGACCGGCACGCGCGATTCGGCGCTGATGCGCTCGATCAGGCCCTTGCCACCACGCGGGATGATCACGTCCACGTAGGCGGGCATCGTGATGAGGTGGCCGACGGCGGCGCGGTCGGGCGTCTCCACCAGCTGGACCGCCTCGCGCGGCAGGCCGGCATCGTCCAGCGCCTGCTGCACGAGACGCCACAGCGCAAGGTTGGAGTGCAGCGCCTCGGAGCCTCCGCGCAGGATGCAGGCGTTGCCGCTCTTGATGGCCAGAGAAGCGGCCTCGATGGTGACGTTCGGCCGGCTCTCGTAGATCATGCCGAACACCCCGAGCGGCACACGCATCTGGCCCACGCTGATGCCGGTGGGGCGGCGGCGCAGGTGGGTGATCTCGCCCACCGGGTCCGGCATCGCGGCGATCTG
>JBDKFA010000281.1:0-32184 GCA_039798945.1 Pseudomonadota bacterium | reverse complement strand
CTCGGCCCCGGTGCGCAGGGCGTGGCGCAACACGGCCTCCAGGAAGGCCGGCGTGCAGCCCCAGGGGCTCGGGTCGGGCTGCACGTCGTGCGTGGCGAAGATGAGCCAGCCGCGGCTGCGGGCGTTGTGCTCGAGCAGGTGGCGCAGGAACGAGAGGTCGGCGTGCTGGCTGCGGTCGAGGAAGCAGGCGGCGAGCAGGTCGCGGTCGGCCTGACCCGTGTTCGCGCACTGCCCGCCGTGCCGGCACGCGAGGAAGCGCTGCGCGAGCGCAGGCTTGACGGCCGCGCGTGCGCCGCTGCGCGGATAGGCAAAGGTCTCGAAGTGCGCCCCGGGCAGCAGCGCCTGCAGCGCGCGCGCGTTGGCGTCCACCGAGGCGATGTACTCCCGCGGCGAGGCGTGCCAGGCGTCGAGGTGGTCGTGCGTATGGCAGCCGAGCTCGTGCCCCGCTGCGGCGGCCGCGCGCAGCGCGGGGGCATCGGCGATCGGGCCGCTCGGGCTGTCCTGACCGAGCAGGCCCAGGCTCACGTAGTAGGTGCCGCGCGCGCCGTGGCGTTCGAGCACGCGCCGGCCCGCGTCGAACGCGCTGGCCGGCGCGTCGTCGAAGCTGAAGGACACGAGCGGGCGCGCCGGCGCGACCGGCAGCGGCCGGCGGTGCCGGTGCAGGGCCCACTGCCGGCGCGCCTTCGCGTGCAGCCGGGGCAACCACGCCATGGCGGCCTTCACCGCGCGCCCCCCTTGGCCGCCATGCGCGCGAGCGGCCGGCCGTCGAGCACCGCCAGCAGTGTCAGCACCCACACGGCGTTCTGGCCATGGAAGGCCGCTTCGCTGACGTTGTAGAGCGCCGCACTGGCCACGCAGCACAACCGCAGAAGCCCGCCAGTGGCGTCGGTGGCCAGCTGCCGGCGCGCGCCGAGCACCCCGGCCGCCAGCAGCGCCACCATGAATCCGGTGCCTATCCAGCCCAGGTTGAGGTACTGCTCGAGGTAGCCGTTGTGCGCCTGCAGGATGCCCGCCTGAAGCGTGCGCCAGATCTCCTGCAGCCGCGGCCCGCTCCAGAAGCTCATGAAGCCTTCGCCGAGCGCGGGCTGCGTGGGCATGGCCAGCAGCGTCTGCCAGATGCCGGTGCGGTGCGTGAGCGTGGCGTCGCGCCCGAGCAGCGCGAAGGCGCTCTCGCGCAGGCCGAAGAGCAGGTCGAGCGTGCCGAGCACCAGCATGCCCGCCACGGCAGCTCCGACCACGCGTGAAGGCCGGGTGCGCAGCAGCGGCGCTCGCCCGGCCAGCAACAGCGCCGCGTTGAGCACCAGGCACGCCAATGCGGTGCGGCTTTCCGAGAGCGCGAGCAGGCCCAGGGCGAGGGCGGTCAGCGCGAGCGCGACGAGCCGGTCGGCGCGTGCGGGCGCCGCCCAGGCCCTGCGGTCGTACAGCCACTGCCACAGCAGCACCGTGCCGACCACCAGGCACAGGCGGCCGAGCTCGTTCTTCTGGTTCGTCACGCCTGTGTACATCACCGAGCCGTCCAGGCGCTGGTCGGTGCCGAGCGTGGGGTAGGCGAGGATGAACAGCACCGACAGCGGCAGCAGCACGAGGGCCACGCGGCGCAGCACGACTGCCGTGGCGCGCCAGGGCTGCGGCTCGGTGAGCAGCACGAGCGCCATGACGAGGTTGCCCGTGTCCTTGATGAGGCGGCGGGCGGCCAGTGCCGGGGCGTCGGCCCACAGCGTGCTGGCCGCGCAGTACAGCAGGTACGCCAGCAGCAGCTTGTTGACGGCGGCGAGGTCGGCCCACGGCAGCCGGCGCCGGCCGAGCGCGACCAGCCCGGCGAGCATCAGCGCCAGGTAGGCCATGCGGTCGATCGGGCTGCCCTCGGCGAAAGCCTCGGCCGAGCCGCGCGGCGCGCCCACGCCGAGCCAGTCCGACAGCGCCCGCGAGCTCACGAGCAGCAGCCACGCCCAGACGATCCAGCACGCCGGCGAGGCCTGCGCCGGGCCGCGCCGCTCGCGCTGCAGCAGCCAGGCCACGAAGGCCAGGCAGGCCAGCGTTCCGGGCAGGGTCAGGGGGCTTGCCATGGCGGTGCGGCCGCTCGCGCCGCGGGCCTCAGCCGTTGCGCTCGCGCACCAGCGGCAGCCCGCACAGCGCGAGGAGCTTGCCCAGGTGGTCGCAGTCGCGCACCAGGGCGTGCATGAAGAGGTCCTGCCGCGGCCACAGCAGCGGCAGCGCCAGCGTGTAGGCCAGCGCCGCGGCGAGGGAGCGCGCCGCATCGGGGCTGAACAGGCGTACGCGGCGCGCGTTCACCGCGCCGCGCAGCCAGGCGCGGCGCAGGAAGTAGCGGCGCGTGAGCCGGTCGGCGGGCACGGCCTCCCAGACCGGGGCCTCGTCGCACCAGACGTAGGCGTCGCCGCGCGCCAGGCGGCGGCGGAAGAAGTCGGTGTCCTCGCCGCCGCTGCGGCCCAGCGCCTCGTCGAAGGGACCTGTGCCGGTCGCGGTCTCGGCCTCGGCCCGCAGCACCGCACGGCGGATCAGCACGTTGCCGGTGCGCATCTGGCGCGGCCGCCGCAGAGGCGTGCCGGTGGCGTGCCCGGGCCGCTCGCAAAAGCCGCCGCGCAGCACCCAGGCCGGGGGCGTAGCCTCGTACCGTGGACGCACCGGCCCGAGCACGCCCTCGGCGCGCTGGGCCTGCAGCGTGTCGAGCATGCGCACCAGCCACTGGGGTTCAGGCAGCTCGTCATCGTCGATCATCGCGACGAACTCCGCCGTCGCCAGCGCACAGGCGCGGTTGCGTGCGCGCGCGATGTTGGGCACGGGCTCATGGGCATACGACAGTGCCGGCGTGGCACCCGCCATGCGACGCGCCGCAAACGCCTCAACCACGGGCTGCGCCGAGCCTGCGGGGTCGTTGTCGACGACGATCACCGACCACGTCAGGCGCCCGCCTGCAGCGTCCTGGTCGGCCAGCGCCTCGAGCAGCCTGGCCAGCCGCTGCGGGCGGCGGCAGGTGCACACGCACACGTCGATGTCCGCCGGCTTCACGCGCCCACCTCCTCGGCCACCCGCACCGGGCGCAGCGGTGCCAGCCTCTGCGGGCCGAGCAGCTCGAGGTGGATGAACTCGTGCGCGAGGGCGCGGTGCAGGGCCAGCGTGTGGTTGGCCTGCCCGGCGAGGTGGGTGCGCACCATCTCGCGCAGCACCTCGGGCCGGTAGACCGAGCGTGCCAGAGCCGCCGGTGTGAGCAGCACGTCGTGCAGCACGCCGCCCAGGTGCTCCCGGTACCACAGGCGGAAGTGGGCGAACTTGTGGTGGCCCAGGAAGAGCCGCTCGAGGTGCAGCGGCGCAAGCGAGCCCTCCACGCGCGCGAGGGCCTGCGGCATGCCGACGTCCCACGCGTACTCCGCCTTCATCGTGAAGGTCTGCCACAGCGCGTGCAGTCGACGCAGCGCGCTGGCGTCGCCGCCGACGAGCCCGCGGTCGGTGGGGATGCGTGCGAGCGCAGGCGAGGCCTCGCCCACGAGCCGCAGCGGCAGTTCGGTGCCGGTGCGCCAGGCCAGCGGAGCGCGGGCCATCAGCGCCACGATCTCGTTGTCCAGGAACGGCGAGCGCACCGTGAGCTGCGACTGCTCGAGCGACAGCCGCGCGTGGTGGTGCCACGGCACCTGGCAGCCGGTGATGAAGCCCAGCGCATCGGTGCCCGTGCGCAGGGCCTGCCATGCGCGCGCGGCGTCGTCCATGGCCTGCGCGAAGGCAGGTTCGAAGTGCTCGGGGGGTTGGGGCCGAGGACGGAAGGCCAGGTGGCCACGCAGCACCTCCGAGCCGTAGTTGCCGGTCAGTCGCACGGGTGCGATCGCGCGTGCGCGGGCATTCATGTGCAGCTCGAGCGCGCCGCTGGCGTCCATCTCGCCGTCGCTGAGGTAGACGGCGCGCGCGGCCAGCGCAGCGAAATCGCGCAGGAACGGCTCGCCCACCTGCAGCGTGATGTGCGGCTGCCCGCAGGCACGCGCGATCTCGCGCGCCAGCACCGCGTCCACGCCGTCGCGCACCGGGCCGCCGAAGGAGTAGCACGGCAGCGTGCCCGGCGGCTGCGGGGCCCAGGCCATCACGAGCCGGCCGTCCAGCCCGCCCGTGAGCGACATCGCCACGCGCTGCCGGCTGCGCAGGTAGCGCGGTACGCGGCGCGCGAGCACCTCGCGCATCTGATCCAGGAACGCGCCTGCGGGCAGCGGCGCCGAATCGGGCTGCACGGCGGACGCGGCCCAGCGCCGGCGCAGCACGCGCGCATCCGGGCGCAGCTGCCAGCACGAGCCTGCGGGCAGCAGCGTGATGTCGGGGAAGATCGTGCGGTCGTGCAGCACGCAACCCAGGCTCTGCACCTGGGCCAGCGCGTCGCTGTCCAGGCGGCGCAGCCTGGCAAACGCATTGAGCAGGGCCTTGGCCTCGGAGGCTGCGTACAGGCCTTCCGAGGTCTCGTACAGGTGCACGCGCGACAAGCCGTAGCGGTCGTTGAAGAGCAGTGCCCGGCGCGCGACGCGGTCCACGAGCACGCCGCTGAACCAGCCGTTGAGCGCGGCCACGAAGTCCGCGCCCTGCTCTTCGTAGAGGTGCACGATGTGGCTGGCGTTGCTCGGTTCGAAGAGGTGGCCGCGCGCCCGCAGCGCGCGCAGCAGCGCGGGCTCGGGATACACCTCGCCAGCGAGCACGAGGCACACCGTGCGGGTCTCGTTCCACACTGGGGCGCAGTCGTCGAACGCTCCGGCGTGGTGCGACCAGCCGAGCTGCAGGTTCATCGTCGGCAGTGCCCATCGCCCGCGCGAGGCGGTGCTGGAGGGGCCCAGCGCGGCCGTCATCGCGTCGGCATGGGCGGCCGCGGCCGGGTCGGCGGTGAAGGCGAGGGCAAAGCCGGGCATGCCTGTGCGTGCTCCTCAGGTTGCGGTCACCGACACGAGCCGGGTCTTGCCGCGCAGCCTGCCCTCGCGCAGCGCCTGCGCGCGGCCATGGCGCTCCCAGATCAGCGCCACGCGGCGTCGCCAGGCGCTGCCTCGCGCGCGCCAGCTGCCGGCCTGCAGGTGCACGCCGAAGGCGCCGAAGCGGTGCCAGCTGCGCTCGTCACAGACGTCTTCCGGGAACAGGACCGTCACCGGTGGGGCCTCGCGCGGGTATTCGGCCAGCGTGCGCGTGACGAGCCCCGGGCCGGTGGAGTCGTAGACGAAGAAGTCCTCGCGCAGCAGCCGCGGCAGCGGCGTGAGCATCGGCGCGAGCCAGCCCGGGTCGCGCTGGGCTCGTGCGCAGTTCTCGATCACCGCGCCCAGGAACGGGTGCCCCGGTGCCGCGGCGAAGGCGTAGTTGCCCACTTCCCAGTCCATGCCGTACTGGTGACGCAGGAAGGGCTGCAGCGTGAGCTCCTCGAAGGGGAACACGCAGCCGAGCGCGCACAGCTCGCGCAGCCCGCGCGCGAGCAGCACGTCCAGGTCGAAGTAGAAGCCCCCCAGCCGATAGACCGCCAGGTAGCGGAAGAAGTCGATGCGCTGGATGGGTACCTTGAAGCCCTCGAAGGTGCGCCGATGCTCGGGAAACTCGCGGGCGACGAAATCCGCCACCTCGGCGTCGTCGAAGAAGCGCCACTCGAAGCCCGGGTTCAGCAGCTTCAGGTTGGCCACCACCGCCTGTTCGATGAGCGGCAGCGTGCGGCTGCGGCCGGTCTGGATGATGCGGGGGGGAATGCGGTAGGACACGGTCATGAACTGTGGGCGCGACGCGCCAGCCAGGGTTTGAGCGGGCGCACCGCCACGCGCGGGCGCCCGATCAGGGCTTGCGCGAACGCGTGCACCGCTTGTGGCGTGCGGCCCTGCCGCCAGTGCAGGCGGGCCTGGGCCAGGCGCAGGTCGGCCAGCAGCGGGGCTGGCAGCGCCTGCCGCCGGTGCGAAGCCTGCAGCTCGTGCAGCAGCGCCTGGGCTCGGTCGGGCTCCCCGGCATCCGTGAGGCTGGCGATGCTCGTGAGCGTCGCACGGGCCAGCGCCGCCGCGCGTGTGGCCGCATCGAGCCCCAGCCGCTCGTAGGCGGCTTCGTCGAGCTGCGTGCAGCCGGCCAGCGGGTCGGGCTCGCCGGCACGGCGCGCGCGCGCGCTCGCCCGCGCGGCCAGGTTGGACAGGGCCTGCTCGCGGAAGTGCCGGATCGAGACCTGATGCGGGTGGCGTCGGTATCGCAGCACGGGCTCGCGCAGGTTGTCCAGGTCGCCGCGTTCGGCGAGCCGCAGCCACAGGTCGTAGTCCTCGGCATGGGCGATGCAGGCCCGGTAGCCGCCCACGGCCTCGAAGGCCGAGCGGCGCATCACCACCGTCGGGTGGATCAGCGGGCAGTCCCCCCGCCGCAGCGCGGCGTCGAGCGCCGCAGGCCCGGTGAGCGTCGGGTCGGGGGGCAGCAGGCGGTCCTGCGCGTCGACGAAGAGCGCCGCCCCTCCGAGCACGACGAGCCGGGTGTCGTGCGCGAGCCGCTCGAGCTGTTGCGCCAGGCGCTGCGGCAGCGCCACGTCGTCGGCGTCCATCCGGGCGAGCAGCGGCGCGCGTGCCATCGCGCAGCCGAGGTTCAAGGCCGCCACCAGCCCCCCGGGCGGTGCCGCGTGCACCACGCGCAGCCGTGCGTCCTGCGCGGCAGCCGCGGCGAGGATGGCGGGAGTGCGGTCGCGCGATCCGTCGTCGACGACCACGCACTCGAAGTCCGGCATCGTCTGCGTGCGGATGCTCTGGAGCGCCGCGGCGACGAAGGCCTCGCCGTCGCGCACGCTCATGATCACCGAGACGCGCGGGGGTCGGGTGCAGGTGTCCATGCGGGTGAGCCCGGTCGGTAGTCGTCGTACGCGCCACGCGCGCGTTCCGCCCAGCCCAGGCTGTGCGCCACGCGCTGCGCCAGGCGTCTTGGCAGGCCCGCGCGGGCGATGAAGGAGGCGGCGCGCAGCACCCGCGCGGCGGCATCCGGGTGGGCCCGTGCGAGGGCCGGCCAACCCGAGGCCGGGTGCGCGAAGGCCTGCAACACCGGCAGCGGGATGGCCTGGCCTCGGCGCAGCGCGGCATGCCGGCGGCATGAGGCCTGCACCGCGGGGGTGAGCCAATGCGCCAGCTCGGGCCCGAGGCCGAGCTCGACCGCCTGCAGCAGCCCGCGGTCCACGCAGGCGCCGGGGCCGCTCGTCCAGGCCTGGGCCGCGGTCGTCCAGCGTCGGTACGCCTCGGCTTCGGTGGGCAGCGGTGCGCGCGGGGGCAAGGGAGCATGGCGGGGCGGCAACTGCGCGAGCGCGGCGTCCAGGTGCTGCTGCCAGCCGGGTGCCGTGTGGTGGGTGCGGACCGCCTGCTGCAGTGCGCGCCCGAGCCGCTCGCGTGCGGGCGTGTCGCGCAGCAGGGCGAGCACGTGGCGCACGTAGGCGGCTTCGTCGGCGGGGCGCTCGAGCTCGCCATCCACAGCGAGCCCGTCGGTGGCCAGCGGAGGCCGGCAGGGCAGCGGCGGCAACACCGCCGGCAGGCCCGCCAGCGCCGCTTCCAGCAGCGCCGTCGTGGTGCCGAAGGGGAATCCGTCGGCGTAGAGGTCGGCCGCGGCGTGCCGCGCGGCCACGCCCGCGCGCGGCACCACGCCCGGCATCACGATGCGTCCGTTGCAGCGCGCGGCCGCGGCGCGCCAGCGTGCGTCCGGGGCGAAGCCCGCCGCCACCAGCACGGCTCGGGGGTCGGCCGCCAGGATGCGCTCCCAGGTGGCCACGAAATCCACTCCGTCCACGGCGCTGAACTTGAAGTGCGCGCCCAGGGTGAGCGCCACGGGTGCGGAGCCGGAGATGCCGAGCGCCTGGCGTGCGACGGTGCGCGCAGCCTGCGGGCCGTCGGGGTGTGGCGGCGCCTCCTCGAGCGGGATCGGCACCGGCGCATGCCGGCGCGCGCCCCGGTGCACGGCCGTCCAGGTCTGTTCGAGCCACGACCCACGGACGTCGGCGATCGCGTCGGCGAAGCCTGCGCCAGTGGCGCCCACGTGCGCGGCGTGGTTGACCAGCAGCACTGGGGGCCCGCCTTCGATGCCGAAGGCGGCGCCGCAGACGACGTCGGCCACGTCCACGTGCAGCACCACGCAGTCGGCCAGGCCGTACGCCAGCGCGCGCAGCCAGAGTGCCTGCTCGACGAAGCCGCTGCCCGCAGGAGGCTGGTGCACCGCCCCGCCGCGCGACCGTGCAGCCTGCACGAGCGCGTCGGGCACGGGCTGCGGCTGGGCCAGCAGGGCCACGTGCTGGACGGCATGCCGCCTGTCCAGCCGCATCCAGCGCCAGGCCATGGCGCTGTGCCCGCCGGCGTCCAGGGCCTCGGTGAGGACGTGCAGGCAGACGGAGTCGGAACCGGAACCGGCCCGTGCGGCGGGCATGGCGGCGTGTGGATCGACCCGTGCCGTGCGCACCGCCGCGGCCGCTTCGGCGAGCCAGGCCTCGAGGGCCGGCCATGCCAGGCGCCGGCTCTGGCTCGACCACAGCCGGGCACCCACGTGCGCGGCCCGCAGCGCAGCCTCCCAGTGGCCGGCGCCGGCCTGGCGGCGCGCGAGGTCGAGCCACGCCTCGGCCACGTCCTCGAGGTGGTCGAGCGCACCGACGGGGTCGTGTCGGTCGGCACTCACGGCTCTTCACCCTGGGGCTGCGGTCCGGCCAGCCAGCGTCGCAAGCGCGGCGGAAGCGCCTGCGGCGAAACCGCCGCGCGCAGCACGTGCAGCGCCAGCAGCGCCGCCGCGGCGGTGGCGACGAGGCCGACGGCCATCGCCGCGGGCCGGGGCAGCGTGCTGCCGGCCACGAACACCACCGCGATCAGCAGCGCCATCGTGGTGCCCAGGCGCCGGTTCGGTGCCGTCCAGTGCAGCCCGGACAGCGCGCGCACCATGGGCATCAGCAGCGCCGCCTGCACGCCGTAGGCGACGAAGAAGGCGATGCCCGCACCCGCCGGCCCGACCCGCGCCACCAGCACCCAGGCCAGCCCGAGCCAGGTCAGGGCCCACACGGCGTCGGCGGCCAGCAGCCGCGCCTGCACCCCCTTGGCCACCAGCAGCGTGCCCATGGGCCACGTGACCACGCGCAGCGCCATGCCCAGGCAGATCCAGCGCAGCGTCTCCTGCGCGCCCTCGAAGGCGCGGCTGTACAAAAGCGGCAGCAACACGGGCGCCAGGCTCATCGTCGCGAGCACCCCCACGCCGCCGAGCAGCAGGTTCACGAGCATCTGCTCGTTGACGAGGCGGTTCGCCGCGGCGTCGTCCTGCGCCACGCCCACCAGGCGGGGGTAGTAGTCCGCGCCCATCGCCTGCACGACCACGCCCACGAGCAGCCCGCCCAGAGTCCAGGCCGACTGGAAGAGCCCGGCCTCCGCCAGGCCGGCATGGCGCACCAGCACGAGGCGCACCGCCCACGCCGCGCCGAGCGTGAGCAGCCCGCTGCCCATCAGCGCCAGGCCCCCGACGAGCAGCGCGCGCGCCTCGGCAGGCAGCGCCGAAAGAGGCGTGGGCTGCAGCCGCAGGGTGCGCGTGGCGCGCCTCGCCATCCACCATGAGGTGAGGGCCGACAGCGCAGCGATCGTGACCAGCGCCGGCGCCACGCCGTCCTCCTGCCACAGGCGCACGAGCACGATGGCGAGCACCGACCCGAGGGCAGCGGCGAGCAGGTCGGCACGCGTCATGTCGCCGATGCGGCGCAGCCCGTGCACGAGGGCGCCGTGGCCGTCGGCCAGCAGGCGCAGCGCGAGTGCGGCGCCGAGCCACATCACCTCCGGGGCGCGGGCCACCGTGCCGAAGGTGAGTTGGGAGACCCACGGCGCGGCCGTGGCCAGCACCAGGGCGCCGCCGAACCCGAGCACCGCCGCCGTCCAGCGCAGCGCGGCGGCGGTGCGGCCGATGCGCTCGGATTCGCCCGTGGCCGCCGAAGCCGCGATCTGGCGCACGCCGCTCTGGTTCAGCCCGAGCCCGGCCATGCTGCGAGCCAGGTCGAGCACCGTGCTGAGCACGCTCATCAACCCGAGCCCCGCCGGCCCGAGCCAGATCGCGAAGGCCTTCGTGCGCACGAGCCCGATGGCCATCTGCAGCAACGCCGCGCTGCCCACGAGCGTGGAGGAGCGCAGGATCTGGCGGTAGCTGTGGCGTGCCGCTCCCGAAGCGGCCGGTGCGGTCATGTCGCGCAGGCCTGCGCGAGCGCGGTCACCACGTGCCCCTGCTCGGCCTCGGTCATGCCGGTGTACAGCGGCAGCAGCACGCAGCCGTCCTGTGCCGCTTCGGAGTGGGGCAACGGGTGCGCCAGGGCCATGCCTGCGTAGGCGTCTTCGCGGTGGCTGCACATGATGCCGCGGCGCGTGGCCACGCCGGCATCGAGCATCGCCTGCATCACGGCCCGCTGCTGCACCCCATGGGGCAGCCGCACGCAGTAGCTCTGCCAGTTCGAGCGCGCCCAGGCCGGTTCCTGCGGCCGCGCGAGCCCGCGTACGGGCATGAGCAGCTCGTCGTAGCGCCGCGCGAGCGTGCGGCGCTCCTCGACGATGCCGGGCAGCCGCGCGAGCTGCTCGCGGCCCACGGCCGCCTGGATGTCGGTCATCCGGTAGTTGAAGCCCACCGTCGGGTAGTGCTCGAAGACGACCTGGCTGGCCCCGTGGCGCGCGGTGTCGCTCACGCTCATGCCGTGCTGGCGCAGCAGCCGCACACGGCGGTCCCAGTCTGCGCGCGCCGTGGTCAGCATGCCGCCGTCGCCGGTGGAGATGACCTTGCGCGGGTGGAAGGAGAAGCAGGCGATGTCGCCGTGCGGCCGCCCAATGGGCTGCCACTGTCCGTTCCACAGGATCTGGCTGCCCGCGGCGCAGGCCGCGTCTTCCACCACCGGCAGCTCGAAGCGGCGCGCCACCGGCAGCAGCCGCCGCAGGTCGCAAGGCAGCCCCATCTGGTGCACGACCAGCAGCGCGCGGGTGCGCGAGGTCACCGCCCGCTCCACCAGTGCCGGGTCCAGGTTCCAGCTGTGCGGCTCGATGTCGACGAACACCGGCGTCGCGCCGCAGTAGCGCACCGCGTTGGCGGTGGCGATGAAGGAGTGGCTCGGGACGATCACCTCGTCGCCCGGGCGCACGCCCACCACGAGCAGCGCCAGGTGCAAGGCCGTGGTGCAGCTCGACACGGCACAGGCATGCGGCGCCCCGACCGCCCGCGCGAAGCCTTCCTCGAAGGCCTGCACCTCCGGGCCCTGCGTGGTCCAGCCGCTGAGGATGGCGCGGCGCGCCGCCTGCGCCTCGGCTTCGCCCATCACGGGCCGGCTGATCGGAATCATGCGAGGCGCGCCTCCATCCCCACCGAAGCGGCGGCGGCAGGCTGCGCGCGGCCGCGCGCGGGGTCCACCGTGGGCTCCCCGCGCACGGCAGGGGCCTGCGTGCGCCACCACGCGACGAGGTCGCGCAGCCCCTCGTCCAGTGGCACCTCGGCCTCGAATCCGAGCACGGCGCGCGCCTGCGACACGTCGGCCAGGCGCCGGGTGACCGGGCTCACCGCCCGCGGCGGTCCGAAAACGGGCTGCAGTGGCGAGTCCATCGCCTGCAGCAGGCTGTTCGCCAGGCCGAGCAGGCTCGTCTCCGTGCCGCTGGCGATGTTGAAGGCGCCGGTCTCGCAGTCCGAGCGCAGCGCCGCGAGGTTGGCACGTGCCACGTCGCGCACGTGCACGAAGTCCATCGTCTGACGGCCGTCGCCGAGGATCAGCGGCGGGCGGTCCTGGGCGATGCGCTCCATCCAGCGGATCAGCACCTCCGTGTAGGCACCCTCGGTGTCCATGCGCGGGCCGTATACGTTGAAGTAGCGCAGCGACACCCCCGCCAGCCCGTGCATCGCGCGGTAGGCCCGCAGCAGCCCCTCGAGCATCAGCTTGCCGGTGCCGTACCAGGTGTCGTTGCCCCAGGGGTGGTGGTCTTCGCGCGTGGGGAAGTCCTCGGCCTGCCCGTAGACCGAGGCCGACGAGGCCGCCACCACCTTGCGCACGCCCGCGGCGTGCGCGGCCTCGACCACATTGAAGCTGCCGTGGCACATCACCTGCAGCGCCTCGCGCGGCTCGGCCGCGCAGGCCGTGATGCGCAGCGCCGCCAGGTGCAGCACCGCGTCCATGCCGCGCATGGCGCTGCGCACGCTGGCGGGGTCGCGCACGTCGCCGCGCACGAACTTCAGCCGCGGGTCGCGGCTTGCCTCACGCAGGTTGTCGGGGTTGCCGCGCGAGAGGTTGTCCAGCACCACCACCTGGGCCGGGTCGTGCTCGCGCAGCAGCAGGTCCACCGTGGTCGAGCCGATCAGGCCGGCGCCGCCGGTGACGAGGATACGGGTGCCGTCTAGTTGCATGGGTGAGCGGGCTCCTGCGTGCGCTGGCCAGCGGAGCACAGCGCGGGTGGGGGTGAGAAAAGGGGTCTTGGACAGGGTTGAGGAAAGGAGGGAGCAACGGGAGGACAGGGGTGGCGTGCGCGTCGGCCGGCCTCAACGCGCACCGCGGCCGCTGAACACCACGCCCACGGTGCGCAGCAGCAGCTGCAGGTCGAGGCCGAGCGAGCAGCGGGCGATGTAGCGCAGGTCCATGCGCACCATCTCGTCGAAGGGCACCTGGCTGCGGCCCGCCACCTGCCAGGGCCCGGTGATGCCGGGCTTGACCTGCAGCAGCCGGCGCAGGTGCCAGGCCCGGTAGTGGCGCGCCTCGTAGGGAATTGGCGGGCGCGGGCCCACCAGGCTCATGTCGCCGCGCAGGACGTTGAAGAACTGCGGCAGCTCGTCTAGGCTGGTGCGCCGCAGGAAACGCCCGAGCGGCGTCACGCGCGGGTCGCCCAGCAGCTTGAAGGCCGCTCCCGCCTCGGGCTTCGCGCCTGGCTCGGCGATCAGCTTGGCCACGAAGTCGCGGTGCACCGCGTCGTCCGCGCCGTGGCGCATCGTCCGGAACTTGTAGAACACGAAGGGCGCGCCGCCGCGCCCGAGGCGCAGCTGGCGGAACAGCACCGGCCCGGGCGAAGTCGCCGCCACCCCCACCGCGACGGCGGCCATCACCGGTGCGAGCAACACCAGGCCGGCCAGGGCACCGACGATGTCCAGCATCCGCTTGCCCGCGTACCCGCTGGCGGTGGCCGGGCTCGTCTCGTCGAGCATCAAGGAACCCAACGGCACGACCTCACGACCAGCGTCCAGGTTCTCGAACAGCTGGTCCGGGTAGGTCGCTGCCGTCATCGCGAGGTCACCGATGTCCAAGCCATGCAGGGCGTCCCGGGTGGCCTCGGAGGAACCGGGTGCCGGGCCCTGCAACGCCCGCCCGATGCGGGCGATGAAGCCTCGCCGGCCCTCGACGCCGGTGTCGGTGAGCAGCACGGCGCAGTCGCCGCTGTCCATCTGGCCCAGCAGGTCGGTTTCTCGCACCCGTTCGCGCAGGCGCGCCATCAGCGCCGAGGCCCGTTCGTGGGATGGGGCTGGAGGTGCGGGCGCGCCGGAACCCCGCGCCGGGCCCCCTTCCGGCCAATGCCGCAGCAGCACCAGCGACAACGGCGAACCCGAGCGGTCGGCCCGCCGCTTCTCCAGACGCAGCCGCTCCAGGAACTCGTCGTGCCCGAGCACACAGGCGTAGCGCCTTTCCTCGAGCTCACGCAGCCAGCGTGCGACGGGGGAGGGCGGGCCTTCACGGGGGGCCGCCCGGCCACCCGCCCCACTCACCGAAGGCTCGGCCAGCTGCCGGGAAGCGGTCGCCGCGGTGGCGGTGGCGAAGTCGGCCCCGGGCGGTTGCCCGAAGGAGGCGGTGGGGTGCGTGGTCGGGCCCTGGTGCATGCCCCGCAGTTCACCAGCGGCGTCGCCCTCGGCCCATCCCGATCCGTAGGGGCTGCACCCGGCGGATGCGGGAGCGGGCCGAGGGGGTCGGCTTGGGGGGTACGGTTGGGGAGGCTGGCGTGGGAGGGACAGCCGGGCCCAGGCGTCCTAGTTTCCGGGGCATGACCGTCCCTGCCCGCAAGACTCGCTTGACGCGACCGAACCTGACTGCCCGTCTTGTCTGGTCAGCCCCATCTGCAGGATGGCCTCGATGGCAGTCCCACGCCGCATCGGTCGCCTGCGCGGGTTCGCTGCTCGTGCTGCTCGCGGCCTGTGGAGGGGGCGAGGGCGAGCCCTCCGCTCCGGCCTCGTCCGATGTGGCCAGCCGGGCGGCGGCCACCGCGCCCGGCGCCGCCGGCCCGGCAGTCGACTCGCCCCCGGCGGCTGCGGCACGTCTGGCCCATCTGCCGGCACGCCCGTCGGTGGGCGTGGCGGCGCTGGCGGCCACGCGCGACGGGGCGCGGCTGCTGGCCGTGGACCGGCGCGAGGCACGCATCCGGCTGCTGCCCCGCGAGGGCGGCGCGCCGGTGCGGGAATGGGCGTGGCCGGCTGCGCTGCCGGCGGATGCGAGCCTGATCTCCCTGGCTATCTCGGCCGAGGCCGGGCTCATGCTGGGCGCGCGGCGAGACAGCACCGTCTTCATCCATGCCTTGGAAGCCGCAGGCCCGCGTCAGGTCTGGAGCGGCCATGCGCAACCCGTGCGGGCCGTAGCGGTATCGGCGGATGGCCGGCGCGCGGCCAGCGCCGGCGACGACTCACGCGTGCTGCTGTGGGACGTGCCTGCCACACGCCTGCTGCGCACCGCGGCAGCGGGGTCCGGCATCGTCGACGCACTCGCGTTGAGCACCGACGGCAGCTGGCTGGCCACCGGTGGTGCCGACGGCCGTATCCGGGTGTGGGAACTGGCCACGAACCGGCTCGTCGTGCAGGTCGACGCGCCGGGCGGTGGCGTGCGCGCGCTGGCCTTCGGCGCTGGCTCGGGCTGGCTCGCGGCCAGCGGTGACGACGCACGCGTGCACCTGTGGTCGCTGCCCGCCGGGCGGCTCGAGCGCAGCCTCGCCGCCAGCGCACCGGTGACGGCACTCACGTTCGCCGAAGGCAGCAGCCAGCAGCTCAGCGCCGGACTCGCGGACGGCCGCGTCATGTCCTGGCCCCTTGCCGGCACCAGCCTGTCCGGAGGTACACGATGACGTCGCAGACCATCGTGCCCGGTGCACGCCCCGTGCAGCCGCCACGGCACGCCCTGTGGCTGACCTGGCTGCTGCGGCTGCTGGGCCTGCGTGCCTGGGGCCGCGGGCTGGGCATGGCGCTGCTGGCCATGGTGATGGTGCTGCGCGCCGCCCAGGCAAGCCCCGCCGACGGCCCTGGCGGGCCGATCCTCGTCATCGGCTCGTCCACGGTACCCTTCAGCACCTACTACGCGGAGATCCTGCGCACCGAGGGCTTCAATGCCTTTCGCGTTGCCGATGCCTCGGCGCTGACGCCGAGTTCCCTGGCAGCGCACGACATCGTCGTGTTGCCGCCCATGGCGCTGACAACTGCGCAACGTACCGCACTGAGCGACTGGGTGAACGCCGGCGGCAGCCTGGTGGCGATGGCACCCGAGTCCGCGCTCGCACCCCTGCTCGGGCTGAACCCGCTGGGCACGCCGCTTGCCGAGGGGTGGTTCCGAGTCGAGGGCAGCGCCACGCCAGGTGCCGGCATCACCGAAGGCACGTTGCAGTTCCACGGCACCGCGCAGCGCTACACGCTTGCCGGCGCCACCGCCTGGGCCACGCTCTACAGCGACGCCGCCACCGCCACTGCACACCCCGCGTTGAGCTGGCGCACGGTGGGCGCAGGCCGCGCCACCGCCTTCGCGTGGGACGTGGCGACCTCGATCGCGTTGACGCGCCAGGGCAACCCGGACTGGGCCGCGCAGGAGCGCGACGGCCTCGCCCCGATCCGTTCGAACGACAAGTTCTACGGCGCAGCCAGCAACGACGTGAAGCCCGACTGGGTCTCCCCCGCGCGCCTGTCGGTGCCGCAGGCCGACGAGCTGCAGCGCCTGTTCTCGTACGTGCTCGTGCAGGCCAGCCAGGCCAGGCGCCCTCTGCCGCGGCTGTGGCCGTTCCCGCGCGGGCTGCGGGCGGTGGTGGTGATGACCGGCGACGACCACGGCAACGGCGGCACCGCGCCCCGCTTCGACCAGCTGCGCGCCGCGAGCCCGGCCGGCTGCTCGGTGGCCGACTGGAGCTGCCTGCGCGGCACCTCCTACCTGTACCCGCGCACGCCGCTCACCGATGCCCAGGCTGCCGCCTACGAGGCCGAGGGCTTCGAGCTCAGCCCGCACATCGACACCGGCTGCGCCGACTACACGCGCAGCACGCTCGAAGGCTTCTACACGACGCAGCTCGCGCAGTGGCGCAGCCGCTTCCCGAGCCTCGCGCCCGCACGCACGCAGCGCCACCACTGCATCGCCTGGAGCGACTGGGTGAGCGGCGCGCTCGTGCAACTGGCCAACGGCATGCGGCTGGACACCACCTACTACCACTGGCCCGGCAGCTGGCTCGGCAGCACCGCACCGGCCTACATGACGGGCTCGGCGCTGCCGATGCGCTTTGCGGCACTGGACGGCACGCTGATCGATGTTTACCAGGCCGCCACCCACCTCACCGACGAATCGCTGCAGGCCTACCCGCAGGCGGTGGAGACGCTGCTGGACGCGGCACTCGGGCCGCTGGACTACCTGGGGGCCTTCACCGTCAATGCCCACACCGACACGGCCGAGTCGGCGGTGGCCGACGCGGTGGTCGCTGCGGCAAAGGCGCGCGGCGTGCCCGTGATCTCGGCGCGGCAGCTGCTCGGGTGGCTCGACGCGCGCAACGCCTCGAGCTTCGGCGCCCTCGCCTATGCGAACCAGGTGCTCAGCTTCACGCTCGAGGCCTCGCCCGAGGCGCGCGGCCTGCGCGCCACGCTGCCGCTGCGCCACGGGGGGCGGGTGCTGAGCGCACTCGCGCGCGGCGGCGTCGCGGTGCCCTGGACGACCGTGAACTTCAAGGGCAGCGAGCTCGCGATGTTCGAGGCGGTGGGGGGCAGCTGGAGCGCCACCTATGGCGGCACCGACAGCGGGGGTGGAGGTGGCGGTGGGGGAGGGGACGGCGGGACCACGCCGGGCTGCCCCTGCAGCGCCTTCCCCGCCACCGCCGTGCCCGCCGTGGCTTCGGCGGCCGACACCGCCAGCGTCGAGGTCGGCGTGCGCTTTCGCACCGACGTCGACGGCCTCGTGAGCGGCATCCGCTTCTACAAGGGCGGCGCCAACACCGGCACCCACGTGGGCTCGCTGTGGTCGGCCAGCGGCCAGCTGCTGGCGCGCGGCACGTTCTCGGCCGAGACTGCGAGCGGCTGGCAGCAGCTGAACTTCGCCACGCCGGTGGCGGTGCGCGCGAACACGGTCTACGTGGCCTCCTACTTCGCACCGCGCGGCGGCTACGCGATCGATGCCGGCTACTTCAGCGGTCGCAGCGTGACCAGCGGCTCGCTGCAGCTGCTGGCAGACGGCACCGCAGGGGGCAACGGGGTGTACGCGTACGCCGGCGCGCCCACCTTTCCGAGCTCCACCTGGCGCGCCAGCAACTACTGGGTCGATGTCGTGTTCACGCCCGCTGCATCCCCGCCCCCCCCGCCCCCCCCGGTGGACGCCTGTGCCACCCCCGCCAACGCGACCGTGGCCGAGAACTGCCTGGCCGGCGCGCCGCGCAGCCAGTGGGACGTCACGGGTGCGGGCGACACGACGATCCAGGGCTTTGCCACGCAGATGTCGGTGAACCGCGGCGAGACGGTGGCCTTCAAGGTGAAGACCGACGCCCGCGCCTGGCGTGCCGACATCTACCGCCTCGGCTGGTACGGCGGGCTGGGTGCACGGCAGGTGGCCACCTTGCAGCCTTCGGCCACGCTGCCGCAGGCCCAGCCCGCGTGCCTGAGCGAAACCGCCACTGGGCTCATCGACTGCGGCAACTGGGCCGTCTCGGCGAGCTGGGCGGTGCCTGCGAACGCCGCGAGCGGCATCTACCTCGCGCGGCTCGTGCGCACCGACACCGGCGGCGCCAGCCACGTCGTGTTCGTGGTGCGCGACGACGCGAGCCGGGCCGAGGTGCTGTTCCAGACCTCCGACACCACCTGGCAGGCCTACAACGACTACGGCGGCGCGAGCCTGTACAAGGGCGGGCCGGTCGGCCGTGCCTACAAGGTGAGCTACAACCGGCCCTTCAACACCCGTGCCGTGGCCAACGGGCAGGACTGGCTCTTCAACGCCGAGTACCCGATGCTGCGCTGGCTCGAGGCCAACGGCTACGACGTGGCCTACACGAGCGGTGCGGACGTCGACCGCGACGGCGCGCGGCTGCGCAACGCGCGCGTGTTCCTGTCCGTCGGCCACGACGAGTACTGGTCGGGCGCGCAGCGCGCGAACGTCGAGGCCGCGCGCGACGCCGGTCTCCACCTGGCCTTCTTCAGCGGCAACGAGTTGTTCTGGAAGACGCGCTGGGAGCCGAGCCGGGACGCCTCGCGCACGCCCTACCGCACGCTCGTCTCGTACAAGGAGACGCACGCCAACGCCAAGATCGACCCCGACCCGGCCTGGACAGGCACCTGGCGCGACGCGCGCTTCTCCCCGCCCTCGGACGGCGGCCGGCCGGAGAACGCGCTCACGGGCCAGCTCTTCCTGGTCAACGACGGCGCCACCGCGGGCATCACCGTGCCCGCCGCCGAGGGCCGGCTGCGGCTGTGGCGCGGCACCTCGCTGGCCACCCAGGCCGTCGGCACCAGCACGACGCTGCCGGTGGGCACGCTCGGCTACGAGTGGGACGTGGACGTGGACAACGGCGCGCGCCCGCCCGGGCTGATGCAGCTCTCGCGCACCACGGTGGCCAACGCGCCGGTGCTGCAGGACAACGGCTCGACCTACGCGAGCGGCCCCGCCACGCACGCCCTCACGCTATACCGGCACGCGGGCGGCGCGCTCGTCTTCGGCGCCGGCACCGTGCAGTGGGCCTGGGGGCTGGACGCCACGCACGACCGTGCCGGCACGCCGGCCGACGTGCGCATGCAGCAGGCCACCGTCAACCTGCTGGCCGACATGGGGGTGCAGCCGCGCACGCTGCAGGGCGGCCTCGTGGCGGCCACCGCCTCCGCCGATGCGACGCCGCCCGGATCGACCATCACCGCCCCGGCGGCCGGTGCGAGTCTGGCCGTGGGTACGGCGGTGACCGTCAGCGGTACGGCGGCCGACGCCGGCGGCGGGCTCGTCGCAGGGGTGGAGGTCTCCATCGATGGCGGCACCAGCTGGCGCCGCGCCCAGGGCCGCGAGTCCTGGTCCTTCACGTGGACGCCTTCCGCTGCCGGACCGGCCCTCCTGCGCAGCCGCGCCGTGGACGACAGCGGCCGCCTGGAGACGCCCGGCGCCGGCATCGGCGTGACGCTCACGACGCCCCCGACCACCTGTCCGTGCTCGCTGTGGCCCGGCCCCGTCACGCCCACCACCCTCGCCGATGCCGACACCGCGAGCGTGACGCTGGGCGTGCGCGTGACGGTGCTGCGCGACGGCGTGATCTCCGGCGTGCGCTTCTGGAAGGGTTCGACCAACACCGGCACCCACGTAGGCGGCCTGTGGAGCGCCACGGGCCAGTTGCTGGCCCAGGCCACCTTCAGGAACGAGACCACGAGCGGCTGGCAGCAGGTGAACTTCGCGACGCCGGTGCCGGTGAAGGCGGGCACCACCGTCGTGGCCGGCTACCTCGCCCCGCGCGGGCGCTACGCGGCCAGCATCGACTACTTTGCCGCCACCGGCACCACCACCGGCCCGCTGAGCGCGCCGGCCAGCACCACCGGCGCCGCCAACGGCCTGTACCGCTACGGCGCGAGCCTCGCCTTCCCGAACGCCACCTGGCGCGCGACGAACTACTGGGTGGACGTGGTGTTCGGGCCCTGAGGGCGGGGTGGCCGGCAGGCCACCGGGTACGCCCGTCGCACCGTTCACCGCGGCAGCCGTGCCCCATGGTGCAGCGGGGGGCTGGCCGGCAGGCCCGTCCTTCTGGCACGATTCCGCCATGGCCACGCTGCACCCCGAAGAAGCCGCCCACTACCAGCGCGAGGGCTGGGTCATCCCGCGCTGGCGCCTGCCCGCGCCGCGCGTGGCGCGGATGGCTGCCGCGCTCGACGAACTCTTGCGCCTGAACCCCGGCGTGCGACCGGAGAAGCTCGTCTCCGCACACGTGGAAGGCGACAACGGCGAGGGCGTGCGCGGCGTGGCGCAGTTCCTCGAACTCGCGCGCGACCCCGAGATCGTCGAGCTCGTGAGCGGCGTGATCGGCGAGGACGTGATCCTCTGGGGCTGCCACGTCTTCTGCAAGCCTGCGGGGCAGGGCTACGAGACGCCCTGGCACCAGGACGGCCACTACTGGCCCATCCGCCCGCTGGCCACCTGCACGGTATGGGTGGCGCTGGAGCCCTCCACGCGCGAGAACGGCTGCCTGCGCGTCATCCCGCGCTCGCACGCGGGCCAGCACCTGCACGCGCACCTGCACGAGGAGCGCACCGACCTCACGCTCAACCAGCGCATGGCCGACGGCACCTTCGACGAGGCCAGCGCGGTGGACCTCGAGCTCGAGCCCGGCCAGATGTCGCTGCACGACGTCTACATGATCCACGGCGCGGCCGCCAACACCTCCGGCCAGCGCCGCACCGGCGTGGCCCTGCGCTACATGCCTTCCACCTCGGTGTTCGAGCGCGACCTGCGCCCGGTGGACGGGCAGTCCGGCGTGCCGGTGAACTTCGCGCAGCGCCCGATCTGGCTGCTGCGCGGCGTGGACCGCAGCGGGCGCAACGACTTCAGCGTCGGCCACCGACGCTGAGCACGCCGGTGGCCAGCGCGGTGCCCAGCAGGATCACCCCGCCTGCAGCCACCATCGTGAGCGTCACGCGCTCCTCCAGGAAGACCGCTCCCCACAGCGTGCCGAAGAAGGGGATGAGGAAGGTCACCGAGATCGCGCGCGCCGGCCCGAGCCGGGCGATGAGGCGAAAGTACAGGAAGTACGCCGCGCCCGTGCACAGCACGCCCAGCGCCACGACCCCTGCCCAGGCGAGCGCCGAAGGCGCGCGCGCCGGCCACGCCCACCAGGCCAGGGGCGCGAGCACGAACGCCCCGAGCAGCTGGCTGCCGGCGGCTACCGCCACCGGCGGCACGCCCGACAGCGAGCGCTTGACCAGGTTCGCGCCCACCCCGTAGCCCAGCGTCGCGCCCAGGCAGGCCAGCACGGCCCAACCGGTGGTCGCGCCCTGCGCGTCGGGGCGGAAGCGGGCCTCGCCGCCCGCCAGCGCCACGACTCCTGCCAGGCCGATGAGCAGGCCCACCGCGCGCAGCCGCGTGGGGCGCTCGCCCAGCCACCACCAGGCGATGGCCGCTGCCCACAGTGGGGACGTGGCGTTGAACACCGCCGACAGCCCCGTGGTGACCGCCAGCGCCGCGTAGCCGTAAGCGATGAAGGGCAGCACCGAGTTGACGACGCCCACCGCCCCGATCGCGCCGGCGTGCCCGCGCATCGCGCCGGCCAGCGCCGCCGCCCCGGCCAGGGGGGCCAGCACGAGCGCGGCCAGCGCCATGCGCACCCACGTCATCGCCACGGGCCCGAAGTCGGCTGCGCCCAGGCGCATGAACAGGAACGACGCGCCCCACAGCGCCGCCAGGGTGAGCAGTTCCAGGACGTCGGGGAGTTTCAAGGCGCAGGCGGCCCGGGGGGAGGCCCGGGGGGAGAGGGCTGGCCCATCTTATCGGCTCAACCCGCGGCGCCCGCCGCCGTGGAACAATCCGAGCGGAGCCGGGCATCCAGCCTGCCGCCCGGGCGCGCCCCGGGCCGGGCTCGTCCCGGTCCGCCACCTTGCGCACCTTCCGCACCTTCCACAGCTTTCACTCCGGACCCTTCCCATGCGCGTGCACGCCTCGATCTTCAAGGCCTACGACATCCGCGGCATCGTCGGCCAGACCCTCGACGAGCGCTTTGCCGAGCACCTCGGCCGCGCCTTCGGCAGCGAGGCCGTGGCCGCCGGCGAGCGCGCCGTGGCCGTGGGCCGCGACGGCCGCGTGTCCGGGCCCGGCCTGGCCGCCGCGCTGATCCGCGGCCTGGCCTCCACGGGCCTGGACGTGGTCGACCTCGGCCCCGTCACCACTCCGATGCTCTACTACGTGGCCGCCACGCGCGGCGCGCACGGCTGCCGCTCGGGCATCCAGGTCACGGGGAGCCACAACCCGAAGGACTACAACGGCTTCAAGATGGTGCTGGGCGGCCGGGCCATCTACGGCGAGGACATCCAGAAGCTGCGCGCGCGCATCGAGGCTGAGAACTACGTGAAGAAGCGCGGCCGCTCGGCGAAGATGGACATCGTGGCCGAGTACACGCACCGCATCGCCACCGACGCCAAGCTGGCCCGGCCCATGAAGATCGTCGTCGATTCGGGCAACGGCATCCCCGGCGCCTCCTCGCCCGCGGTGCTGCGCGCTCTGGGCTGCACGGTCGACGAGATGTATTCCGAAGTCGACGGCGACTTCCCCAACCACCACCCCGACCCGAGCAAGCCCGAGAACCTGGCCGAGCTCATCGCGCGCGTGAAGGCCACCGACGCCGAGCTCGGCCTGGCCTTCGACGGCGACGGCGACCGCCTGGGCATCGTCACGAAGGACGGGCAGATCATCTACCCGGACCGCCAGCTCATGCTGCTGGCGCGCGACGTGCTCTCGCGCAACCGCGGCGCCACCGTGATCTTCGACGTGAAGTGCTCGCAGCGCCTGGCCCCGGCCATCCGCCAGGCCGGCGGCGTGCCGATGATGTACAAGACCGGCCATTCGCTCATCAAGGCGAAGATGAAGGAGATCGGCGCGCCGATCGCGGGCGAGATGAGTGGCCACATCTTCTTCGGCGAGCGCTGGTACGGCTTCGACGACGCCACCTACACGGCTGCGCGCGTGCTCGAGATCCTGTCGCGCAGCGCCGACCCGAGCGCGGTGCTCAACGCGCTGCCCACGAGCTACTCCACCCCCGAGCTCAACGTGCCGTGTGCCGAAGGCGAGCCGCGTCGCGTGGTCGAGGCGATGCAGAAGTCGGCGAAGTTTCCGGGGGCCGAGGTCAACACCATCGACGGCGTGCGCGCCGACTGGAAGGACGGCTTCGGGTTGTGCCGCGCCTCCAACACCACGCCGGTGCTGGTGTTGCGCTTCGAAGGCCACACCCGCAAGGCGCTGCACCGCATCGAGGCCGACTTCATGGCCGCACTGAAGGCCGTGAAGCCCGACGCGCGCATCGAGGCCTCCGCGCATTGACGCGTGCGAGACGCGGCAGCCCGGCACCTCTACGCGCTCGCGCTGCGCCTGCTCACGCCGCTGTGGCTCGCACGGCTGTGGTGGCGCGGTGCACGCGAGCCGGGCTACCGCATGCACCTTGCCGAGCGGCTGGGGTTCAGTCCCGGCACGGGCGGGGGTGCGACAGCGGGCCTTGGCCCGAGTCCGGGCGCAACAGCGGGCCTTGGCCCGAGTCCGGGTGCGACAGCGGGCCTTGGCCCGCTGTGGGTACACGCCGTTTCGCTCGGTGAAACCCGTGCCGCCTCGGCGCTGATCGCCGCGCTCCGTGAGCGCCACCCGGGGCGTGCGCTGCTGCTCACGCACGGCACTGCCACCGGCCGCGAGGCGGGCCGCGCGCTGCTGCGCGCGGGCGACACCCAGGCGTGGCTGCCGATCGATACCCCCGGTGCCGTGCGCCGCTTCCTGCGGCGCCACCGGCCGGCCGTCGGCGTGCTGATCGAGACCGAGGTCTGGCCCGTGCTGCAGCACGAGGCGGCGCGTGCGGGCGTGCCGATGGTGCTGGCCAATGCGCGGCTGAGCGAACGCAGCCTGCGCCGCGGCGAGCGCCTGGCGGCGCTGCTGCGGCCGGCGGCCGCCTCGTTGCGCCTCGTGCTCGCGCAGACCGCCGACGACGCGCAGCGCCTGCGCAGCTTCGGCACTCCCGAGCCGCAGGTCTGCGGCAACCTGAAGTTCGACCTCACCCCCGACGCCCGCCGCCTGGCCATCGGCTGCGCGTGGCGCGCCGAGGTTGGCCGGCACGTGGTGCTCGCCGCCGTCACGCGCGAGGGCGAGGAGGCTGCGCTGCTGGCGGCCTGGCGGCGCGTGCACGGGGCTGTGCCTGCCGTGTCCGGCGCACCGCTGCTGCTGATCGTGCCGCGCCATCCGCAGCGCTTCGACGAAGTGGCGGCGCTGGTGACGGCCGCGGGCTTCGCCCTGGTGCGGCGCAGCGCGCTCGGCGGTCTCGATGCCGCGGCGGGGTCTGCGGGCTCGCCGGGTTCGCCCGCACCATCCGCGGCCGGAGCGGCCGACGTGTGGCTGGGCGACACGCTCGGCGAGATGGCTCTCTACTACGGCCTGGCCGACGTCGCGCTGCTGGGGGGAAGTTTCGAGCCGCTGGGTGGCCAGAACCTGATCGAGGCTGCGGCCTGCGGCTGCCCGGTGGTGATGGGCCCGCACACCTTCAATTTCGCCGAGGCGGCCGAGCTGGCGCTGGCCGCGGGTGCCGCGCGGCGCGTGCCCACGCTCGAGGAGGGCGTGCAGGCCGCGCTCGCGTGGCTGGCCGAACCCGGCCGCGCGCGCGACGCTGCACGTGCGCGGGCGTTTGCCGCGGCGCACCGGGGTGCGGCCGCGCGCATGGCCGACGCGATAGCCGCGCTGCTGCCGGGCTGACTCAGCCCCGCAGCAGGTCCAGGCGCATCGCGGCGGTTGTCCCCGGGAACACCTCGCGGTCCAGCGCCGCGGCGGGCACGCCCAGATGGTCGTGCAGCACGCTGCGGAACACGGCGCGCACATCGGTGGTGATGCGCAGATCGCGGCCTTCGAAGCGCTCGCGCGGCCCGAGGCCGGGCCAGTCGGCGAGCACGCGGCCACCGCGCACCGCGCCGCCGAGCACGAAGGCGGCGCCGCCCGTGCCGTGGTCGGTGCCGAGCGTGCCGTTGGCGGCCACCTGGCGGCCGAACTCCGTGACCACCGCCACCACCGTGCGGTCCCATGCGCCCTCGGCCGCAGGGGCCGTCAGCACCTCGCGCAGCGCGGCCAGCGCCGCATCCAGCGTGCGCAAGCCGTTCACGAGCGCGCCGTTCGGGGCAGCCTGGTTCGCGTGGGTGTCCCAGCCGCCGAGCTCGAGCACGGCCGCCTGGGGGCCACCGGGACGGGCGATGAACTCCGCGGCCCGGCGGGCGAGTGCCACCGCAGGGCGGTTGGCGATGGCCGCGGCGCCGGGCAGGCCCGGGCTCATCGCCCCTACCGGCATGCCGGCCTCCATGCGCAGGCCTCGCGCCCGCGCCAGCGCAGGCCCGAGCACGCGGTCCTCGTCGTACAGGCGTGCCAGCCGCGCCAGCAGGTCGGGCGTAGGCTCCGCGCTCACGGAGGGTGCCCAGGTGTCGATCTCGCCCGGGCCGCGCAGCACCAGCGGCACGGCGGTGTTCAGGGCCAGCCCGCGGCGCGCGCCGCCGGCGGACAGGGCCCGCGCGAGCCAGCCCGTGTCGAGCTCGAAGGGCCGCGTGCCCCCGGACTCGAGCACCTGCTGCGCGTCGAAGTGCGAGCGCTCGCGATAGGGCAGGCCGGTGGCGTGGACCACGAGGGCCTCGCCCTGCGCGTACATCGCCTGCAACTGCCCGAGGGCCGGGTGCAGCGCGAACATCCCGGAGGAGGGCCCGGAAAGCGGCAGTGCAGCCGCCGCCACGTCACGTGCCAGCACGCCCCGCGCCGCCTCGAACTGCGGGTCGCCCGCAGCGGGCACGGCTGCCAGGCCGTCCAGGCCGCCACGCAGCACGACGAGCACGAAGCGGCGGGCCGCGTGTGCGCCGCGCTCGGGTGCGGCCCAGGCAGGCACCGCGAGCGTGGCCAGCGGTGTGCTCGCCAGGGCAGCCAGTGAACCCAGGAGGTGGCGTCGGTGCAGCATCGTCGGGCTCTCCGTGTGCGGGGTCGGGTCGCGGTCCAAGGGTGGGTCGAAGGCGGAGGAAGGGGCAAGGCGGGCGCAGGGGGCGCAGGGTGCAGATCGATGGACGGCCGCGCTCAGCGCCGCTGGAATTCCGGCGCGAGCAGCAGCAGCGCCAGCGCCTGCGGCCCGTCGGCGGCCCGTTCGATTTCGCGCGCGGTGTGGGGCTGCAGCAGCGGGCCCAGGGCCTCGCGCGCCACGGTCCGGGCGTCGGTGCCGCGCCCGACCCGGTCGGCCAGGCGCGTGGCCCATTCCACCCGCTTCCACACCGCATCGGGTCCGAGCCACTCCTCGGCCCGGTCGGGCCAGCCGGCCGGGGAGGGGGCGGCCAGCGGGCGCTGGCCCATCGTGCCGATGCCGCCGTCGGGCAGGCGGGTGAAGGCCTGGGCGCCGAGCCCGAGCACGCGCGCCGTGGAGACGGCGAATTCCACCGGCGTCTTCAGCTTGGCCGCTTGCGCTGCCCAGGCCTGCGGGGCCGTCACCAGCGCGCGGTACACGGTGGGCAGGTCGCCGTCGCTGCGCTGCCAGGCGGCCACGAGCTGCTCGACGAGCGCCGCGGGCGGCTCGTCGGCCACGAAGTGCCGGGCGAGCTTGGTCGACACGAAGCGTGGCGTGGCGGGGTGCCGCGCGAGGTCGCGCAGCACCGCGGCCAGGCCCTCGGGCCCCTCCGGGTAGGTCCGGCCGAGCACGGTCTTGGGCCCGGGCTCATGCCAGTCGGGGTCGAAGTGCGCGGCGGCCTCGCGCCCGAGCCCGGCGCGCACGAGGGGCCCCGCCCCGACGCGCCAGCCCGTGAGCACGCTGGCGAAGGCCGTCACGTCGGCTTGTGTGTAGGCGTGGCTGGCCGCGCCCAGGGTGTGCAGTTCCAGCACCTCGCGCGCCAGGTTCTCGTTGAGCCCGCTGATGCGCGGCACGTTCAGCCCGCCTCCCATGTCCGCCGGGCCGCCGCGCCGTGCGCGGCGCTGCACCAGGCGCGAGTGCGGGCCGGCGCTGAGCTCGTTGTCCAGGTAGCGCAGCATCGAGCCGTGCGTGACGGCCCGCAGCAGCAGGTTCTCGAACGAGCCGGCGATGTTCGGCCGGATGGCCTCGCGCTCGAAGGCGCCGGCCAGCCCGCGCGTGGATGCCTTGGCGATCGACACCGTGAAGTGGTTCGCCCAGAACATCGCGAGCCGCTCGGCAAAGGGCCGAGCCGAGGCAGCCGCCGTGCCGAGGTGCGCCCGCACGTCGGCCTGCACCAGACTGCGGAAGTGGTCGGCGAACTGTTGCTCGCCGCTGCGCATGTCGGTGGCCATCGTGCCCGCCATCGCCGGCTCGCCGCCGGCTTCGGCCGGCATGGCTGCAGGCGAGGCGACGCGCCGCTGCGCCTGCAGGAAGCGCGCGTAGCTGCGCACGCCCTCGCCGAGGGTGGCCAGATTCTCGCCACGCTGGGGGTCGGCCGGGCCGATCTGGGCCAGCAGCCAGCCCGCCGCATCGCCGCGCGGGCCTTCCAGGTTCGGCTCGCCCAGGCCGAACCGGTGTGCGGCCAGCGCGGCTGCGAGCGTCGTGTCCGTGGCCGTTCGCACCATGTCGGAATTCTCCAGGAGAGGCGACGTGCGAAAGCCTACCAGCGCGACGGTGCCGGCCGTGTGTCCGGAATGCAAAGAAGTCGTGCGCGCATCCCGGTTGCCGGCCACGCCGGCCTCGCGGCCTCAGCGCGGCAGGGGTGCGGGTACCGCTGCGGCCGCAGCCTGTGCCGGCGCAGGCTCGACGGCTCCCGCCGTCGCGGCCGCCGCAGCCGTGCCCGAGCCCGTCTGAACGATCACCAGCACCGCCTCGGCTGATTGCCGCAACTGGTAAGGCGCCACCTCGCGCAGGTTGAGCACGACCCGCGTGCGGTCCTCCGCCTCGACGATCCGGGCCGAGCGCACATTGCCCTCGCCAAGCTCCTGCGTGGCGCGGCTCACGGCACTTCCCGCGCCGGGCAGATCCACCGCGATGCGCGGCGGCGAGGGCATGGAAAAGGATTCCGCCGGCCCTGCCAGCGGGCCGCTCAGGCCGACGCGCACGACCTCGCTCTCGTCCTGGACGCGGGAACTGACACCGCGCACCACCACCGGGGCCGAACCCGATGCGACCGGTGGGGTGGCGGAGCCGGCGTCGGACTGCACCCGCTTGAGCAGCGCGTTCACCCCTCGCACATCCTCGGCGCGAAGCTGTCCGGACGCCTGGCGCAGCCGCAGGCCGCCCACGATCACGTCGTAGCGCGCCTTCGCCAGGTCGCGCTGGGTCTGGAAGAGCTGGGTCTGTGCGTTGAGCACGTCGAGGTTCACGCGCACGCCCACCCGGTAGCCGAGCTGCGTGGCTTCCAGCGCCAGCTTCGTCGAGGACTCGGCCGCCTCCAGGGCCTTGACCTGCGCCTGGCCCGACTGCACGCCGAAATAGGCCTGCCGCGTCGCCTGCGCGACCGCGCGGCGCGCGGCCTCCAGGTCCTGGCGCGACTTCTCTTCCAGGGCCACCGTCTCGCGGATGCGGTTCTCCACCGACTCGCCCGTGTAGAGCGGCCAGTTCAACTGCACCCCCACGCTGGCGCTGCGCGAGCTGCCGGGCAGCGAGACCGCGCTGCCTGCGGCGCGGCTCACCCCCACGGTGCCCACGGCATCCACGGTGGGCAGCTTGCCCGCGCGCGCGCGCTCGCTCTCCAGCCGGGCGACGTCGAGCGCGACGCGCGCCTTGCGCACGGCCGGGTGCTGGGCATCGGCCTGCGAAGCCCAGGCCTCGGCGTCGGCAGGCAGCGGGGAAGGCAGCGCCACGGGCACGCTCAGGCCGTGCGGGGTCACGCTCGGCCGGCCTACGAGCTGGTCCAGCGCGATGCGCTTGGTGCGCAGGTCGTTCTCGGCCGCGATCTCCTGGGCGGTGGCGAGGTCGAAGCGCGCCTGCGCCTCTCGCGCGTCGGTGATCGTGGCCGTGCCGACCTCGAAGTTGCGCCGCGCCGAGGCCAGCTGCTCGGTGATGGCGGCCTTGTTGGCACGCGACGCGGTGAGCGCGTCCTGGGCTGCGAGCACGTCGAAATAGGCCTGGCTCAGGCGCACGATGAGGTCCTGCTCGGCGGCCTCGACGTCGGCCTGGGCGGCCTCGAGCGAGCGGCGCGACTGGGCGATGGCAGCCTGGTTGGCCTTGTTGAGCAGCGGGTAGCGCCCGGTGAGCGTGGTGCCCAGGCTGTTCGTGTCCCCGTTGCCCACGCGCGGCAGGGCGGTCAGGCCCGCCGACGCCGAGGCGCCCAGCGTGGCGGATGGCCGGGCCAGGGCCTCGGCCTGCGCCACGCGGAACTCGGCCGACTGGGCGGACGCACGCGCCGCGAGGTAGGTCGCGTCGTAGGCACGTGCTGCCTCGTAGAGCTCCAGCAGGCTTTGCGCACGGGCCGCCGGCGCCGCGAAGGCGGCGGCGCAGGCGAGGCTCATCAGGGCCGGTCGTAGGTGGATCATGCGAGGTGTCCTTGGAGGCGTTGCACGGCCAGGGGAGGTGGCGGCGGGCGGGCGCTCAGAAGTGGAAGTGGCTTGGCTCGGGAAACCCGAGCAGGCGGGGTGCCGCCGTGTCGAAGAGGTCGGTCTCGGCCCACCCTGCGGTGGCCGCACGGGTGTAGAGCCTTGCACGCATGATCGGCTCGTCGCCGACGATGGCCAGGAGCCGTCCGCCCGGCTTGAGCTGCTCGAGCAGCGCGCGCGGCACCTCGGCCACCGAGCCCGACAGCACGATGGCATCCCAAGGGCCCTCGGCCGTCAGGCCCGCCGCGCCGTCGGCGCAGCGCACCTGCACGTTGCCGGGCCCGGCGGCGGCCAGGTTCGAGGCTGCGAACTCGGCCAGGTCCTCACGGATCTCCAGCGTCACCACCTCGGCCGCCTGGTGCCCGAGCAGGCAGGCCATGAAACCGGAACCCGCGCCCACCTCCAGCACGCGATCGTGCGGCTGCAGGCGCAGCTCCTGCAGCAGCCGAGCCTCCAGGCGCGGCTCGAGCATGCAGGCCCCTTGGGGAGCACCCTCGAGCAGCGGCACCTGCGTGTCCACGAAGGCCAGCGCCCGGTGCGCGGCGGGCACGAAGGCCTCGCGCCGCACGCGGGCCAGCAGCGCGAGCACGCCGGCATCGAGCACGTCCCACGGGCGGATCTGCTGCTCGATCATGTTGAAGCGGGCCTGTTCGACGTTCATGGCGCGTAGGGGCAGAGGGTGTGCAGAAGACGGGAAAACCCGATTCTAGGCCGACCCCTGTCCGGCGTCTGACGGGCCCCAGCGCCTGCGCGCCCACGCGCCGAGATCGTCGAGGAGCTCGTAGATCACGGGCACCACCACGAGGGTCAGCACCGAGGAGGTGATGACCCCGCCGATCACCGCCTGCCCCATGGGGGCGCGCTGCTCGCTGCCTTCGGTGAGCGCGAAGGCGAGCGGCACCATGCCGAAGACCATCGCCAGCGTCGTCATCAGGATCGGCCGTAGCCGCACCCGGGCCGCCTCCAGCAGCGCCTGCGCCCGGTCCATGCCCGCCTCGCGGGCGCGGTTGGCGAAGTCCACCAGCAAGATGGCGTTCTTCGTCACCAGGCCCATCAGCATGATCACGCCGATGATGGAGAACATGTTGAGGGTGCTGCGCCACACCAGCAGCGCACCGACGACGCCGATCAAGGTCAGCGGCAGCGAGGCCATGAGCGCCACCGGTTGCAGGAAGCTCCTGAACTGCGAGGCGAGGATCATGTAGATGAAGATCACCGCCAGCGCGAGCGCGGACAAGGCGTAGGAGAAGCTCTCCTGCATGTCCTTGGTCGAGCCGCCGAAGCGGGTGGTGTAGCCCGGCGGCAGCGCCGTCTCGTCCAGGATGCGCCGGATGTCGGCCGAGACCTCGCCGAGCGCACGGCCCGCGGTGTTGGCCGTGATCTCGACTTCCCGGTTCAGGTCGCGCCGGTTGATCTGGTTCGGGCCGAATCCGGGGGTGAGCGCGGCCACCTGGGTCAGCCGCACGATGCGCGGGCTGCCGTCCGCGTTCGTCCCCGCCACCAGGCCGAGCCGGTTCAGGTCCTCCAGGTTCTCGCGGCTCGCCGGGTGCAGCCGCACGCGGATGTCGGCCGTCTGGTCGGCCCCGGCCTGCCACTGCCCCACCGTGTCGCCGGCCACGAGCGTGCGCAGCGTGCTCGTCACCGCGCCCACCGACAGCCCTGCGTCGGCCGCGGCGTCGCGCTTCACCACGACGCTCACCACCGGCTTGCTCGGCTTCATGCTGGTGTCCAGGTCGATGAGCCCGGGTACCGCGCGCATTCGCGCGGTGAGGGTGTCGGTGAGCCGCTGCAGCTCCTGCAGGTCCGATCCCTGGATCGACAGCGAGATCGGCTTGGCTCCGCTCACGCCGTCCAGCAGGCCGACGTGGGTGACGACGATGCCGGGCACCGTGGCCAGCCGCTCGCGCAGCACCGCCGAGAGCTGGTCGACGTTGCGGCTGCGGTCCTTGCGGTCCACCAGGCGCACGTACACCGCGGCGTAGTTGCGGCCCTGCGCCTGGCCGGTGTTGACGGTAGTGAGCGTGTAGCGCACCTCGGGCAGTTCGCGCAGGATCGCATCCACCTGCCGCGCCCGCGCCTCGGTCAGCTCGAGGGGCGAGCCCACGGGCGTGTAGAAATTCACCGTCGTTTCCGAGAAATCGGCCTTGGGCACGAACTCCGTGCCCACGAAGCGCAGCAGCGCCAGGCTCGCCACGAGCGTGGACAGGGCCACCGCGAGGGTCGTCCAGGGCCGCGCGAGGGACCATCTCAGCACCGCCACGTAGCCCTCTCCCAGGCCGTGCTGCCAGCGGTTGAAGCCGTGCGTGAGGCGGCCCAGCGTGTGGTCGTAGAGGCCCTTAGGGTGGAAGGGCTGCCCCTCGCGGTCGATGGCCGGGTCGTGCCACACCGAGCTCAGCATCGGGTCGAGCGTGAAGCTCACGAACATCGAGATCAGCACCGCGGCGACGATGGTCAGCCCGAACTCGTGGAAGAACTTGCCGATGATCCCGCCCATGAAGCCGATGGGCAGGAACACCGCGACGATGGACAGCGTCGTCGCCAGCACCGCCAGCCCGATCTCCTGCGTGCCGTCGAGCGAGGCCTGGTGCGGCGTCTTGCCCATCTGCACGTGGCGCACGATGTTCTCGCGCACCACGATCGCGTCGTCGATCAGCAGCCCCACGCACAGGCTCATGGCCATCAGCGTCACCATGTTCAGCGAGAAGCCGAGCGCGTACATCACCATGAACGTACCCACGAGCGCGATCGGCAGCGTGAGCCCGGTGATGACGGTGGAGCGCCACGAGTTCAGGAACAGGAAGACG
>JBDKFA010000280.1:0-26722 GCA_039798945.1 Pseudomonadota bacterium | reverse complement strand
CCGACGCGGAAGGTGCGGGCCTTGGGGGCTTCCTGAGCCGCCACCTGCGAGGGAGAGTAGAAGAACACGAGGTTGCTCTCGAAGGCGTTGAGCACGAGCGCGACGATGGCGCCGGCTGCCGCCAGCCCGCCGAGCGCGAGCGCCAGGCGCTGGTGACGCGGCTTCATGCGTCCTCCTCGTGCGCCGCAGTGGCGGCCGCCCGCAGCGCCGCGCGCCGGCGTCGCCAGGCGAGCCAGGGCTCGAGGGCCACGCACAGCGCGAATACCGCGTAGCTTCCCCACACGAATTCACCATGGCCGCCCATGGCGAAGAATTCCGACGCGCTGCCCCAGTTCATCGCTTGGCTTTCCTCTGCACCGCCGTGCCGGCCCCACTGCCCGCGCAGCCCCTCAACCCTTGGAGGCCGTCGCCGCCGCGAGTTCCCTCACCCAGCCCGCGTCGCGCTCTCGCTCCACGATGATCGCACGGGTGCGCATGAAGACGACCGCAAAGGCGTACAGCCAGCAGGCTACTGTCATGAGCAGCATCGCCGTGAGCATCGTGGAGGCCATCTTCGGTGCAGCCGTCAGGCTCACCGATGCGCCCTGGTGCAGGGTGTTCCACCACTTCACGGAGAAATAGATGATCGGCACGTTCACCGCCCCCACCACGGCCAGCAGCGCGCCGGCCGCGTCGGCGCGCCGCGTGTCGTCGATCGCCTCGGTGAGGGCGATGTAGCCGAGGTACAGGAAGAGCAGGATGAGCTCGGAGGTCAGGCGCGCGTCCCACACCCAGTAGGTGCCCCACGTGGGGCGCCCCCAGAGCGCGCCCGTCCACAGGGCCAGGAAGGTGAAGATCGCGCCGGTGGGCGCGATCGCACGGGCCACCATCGAGGCGAGCCGGGCATTGAAGGCCCAGCCCACCGCGGCCCAGAACGCCATCACCAGGTACAGCAGCATCGACATCCAGGCCGCCGGCACGTGGATGAAGATGATCCGATAGACCTCGCCTTGCGTGGCGTCGGTGGGGGCGACGAAGAAGCCCATGTACAGGCCCGCCGCCGTGAAGCCCGCGGCCAGCAGCCAGCACACCGGCACGAGCACCCCGGCCAGGGCGTGAAAGCGCGGTGGCGAGGAGAAGGTGTAGAGGGTCAGCGGCATCGTGTCATTCGGTAGAGATGCGCAGTGCGGCGGCCGTGGCGAACGGCACCCCGCAGGCGGTGGCGATCAGCAACGCACCCAGCAGCGAATAGTGCCCGGAAGCGGACAACCCTTGCTCCACCGTGGCAGCCGCGCCCGCCCCGAAGATCAGGGCCGGGGTAGCCAGGGGCAGCACGACGAGGATGAGCAGCATCCCCCCGCTGCGCAGCCCGATCACGAGCGCCGCCCCGAGCCCGCCGAGCAGGCTCAGGATGGGGGTGCCCAGCAGCAGCCCGATCACGAGCGCGGCCAGCGTGGGCGGGGCGAGGTCGAAGAGCAGCCCGATCACGGGCGCGGCGACGATCAGCGGCAGCCCGCTGAGCACCCAGTGCGCGGCCGCCTTGGCGGCGGCCACGGCCACCGCCGGCTGCGGGGCCAGCAGCATCTGCTCGAGCGAGCCATCGGCGTGGTCGCCCGCGTAGAGCGTGGCCACCGAGAGCATCGAGGCCAGCAGCGCGCACACCCACACCACGCCCGGGGCGATCAGGCGCAGCGTCTGCGGCTCCGGGCCGATGCCCAGCGGAAACAGGCTCACCGCGACGACGAAGAACACGAGCGGCAGAAGCGACTCGATGCGCCGTCGCGCAGCCAGGCGCAGGTCACGCAGCAACACGTCCAGGAAGATGCGGCTCATCGTCGTGCGAGCGGATCCAGGTCCAGCGTGCGCGTGGCGAGCCCCTCGGGCAACGCCTGGTGGCTCGTGAGCAGCGCGGTGCCGCCCGCGGCCGCGTGGGCACGCAGCAGCGCGGCCAGCGTGCCGATGCCGATGTCGTCCAGCGCATCGAAGGGCTCGTCCAGCAGCCACACCGGGGGCGCCTCGGGCAGCGCCAGGCGCGCGAGCGCGACGCGTCGGCGCTGCCCCTGGCTGAGCACGCGCACCGGGAGATCGGCCTGGCGCGCGACGCCGAAGTGCGCAAGCGCCTCGCGCACCTGAGCGGCCGACGCCGGCCTTCCGCGCAGGCACGCCAGGAAGCGCAGCGACTCGTGCGCGAGCAGGTCGTCCTTCAGAGCATTGGCATGCGCGACGTAGGCTAGGCTCTCGCGCCAGGCGGCACCGGCTGCGTGCAGCGGGCGGTCCTGGAAGAGCACCTCGCCCTCGGCGGGTGTGGACAGCCCCGCCAGCAGCCGCAGCAGGGTCGTCTTGCCGCGTCCGTTCGTGCCGCGCAGCCACACCACCTCGCCGGGGTGCAGTGCGAGGCTCAGGCCCTTGAACAGCAGCCGCTCGCCGCGCCGGGCGGCCAGCGCGCGCGCGCCGAGCCACGGCGCCGCGGAGGGTGGGGCCTGGACAGTCACCGCGGCAGCTTCAGCGACCCTTGCGCGGTGAAGGACATCCCCGAGCCGACCCAGCTCATGCCGGGCAGGGGGCCGCCGGACAGGCGGCCGCGCAAGGCGTAGGGCAGCTCGCGCGCCGACGGGCCGTCGGCCGGCCCCTGCATCAGCACCAGCAGCTGGCGCGCCGCAGCCGTGGCCGAGATGGAAACGGGAACCGTCAGCAGCACCTCGCCATAGCGAGGCACCGTGCCCTCTTCGGCAAGCACACCGGTGGCCAGGCGTTGCCCGTTGACGTCCAGCTCCAGCGCCAGGCCGTCGAAGCGCAAGGACACGGAACTGAGGTTCTGTACCCGCAGGCGCAGCGCCAGCCGCAGCTCCATGCCCTCGCCAGGCAGGCGCTCCACGCCCACGACCGACACGCGCGGCGGCTCGATTCCCGGTACCGATGCACACCCGGCCAACAGCGCAGCGGCCGCCGATGTCACGCCGAGCGCCACGCGGCCGGCCGCATGCAACGCAGCCCGCCGAGCGGCGCGGGTCGAACTGGCTTGGCTGTCATGCATCACCGGTCTCCTCATGGATGGCGCGGCCTGGCTGAAGGGGAGGGAAGGCGCAAGCGGTGAGGGGGCGCGCCAGCGCCCGTTCGCGCCCATTCAGTATCCGAGCCCCATCGCCTCGCGCACGTCGCGCATCGTCTCGCGCGCCACCTTGCGCGCGCGCTCGTTGCCCGCGTCCAGGATCTGGATGACCTTGCCCGGGTCCTTCATGTAGGGCTCGGCGCGTTCGCGCCACGGCGCCTGCTCGGCCACGATCGCATCGATCACGGGCTGCTTGCACTCCAGGCAGCCGATGCCCGCGCGGGTGCAGCCCTGCTGCACCCACTCGCGCGTGGCGGCGTCGGTGTAGACCTGATGGAACTGCCACACCGGGCAGCGCGAGGGGTCGCCGGGGTCGGTGCGTCGCACGCGCTGCGGGTCGGTGGGCATGCGGCGCACCTTGGCTGCCACCTGGGCCGGCTCCTCGCGCATCGCAATCGCGTTGCCGTAGCTCTTGCTCATCTTCGCGCCGTCCAGGCCCGGCAGCTTGGCGACCTCGGTGTGCAGCGCCTGCGGCTCCACGAGGATGGTGCGCCCCGCCCCCCGCAGGTGCCCGGTGAGGCACTCGGTGTCGGCAGCCGTCCACCCCGCCACGCTCGTGGCCGCCTTGCGCAGCAGCCCTTCGCCCTTGGCCAGCGCCTCGGGCGCACCGGTCTCGCCAAAGGCCTTGCGCTGCTTGTCGAAGTAGCGTGCGTCGTCGCGGGAAAGCTGCCCGAGCGCGGCCTGCACCTGCTCGGCGAAGGCCTTGCTGTGGCCGTAGAGGTGGTTGAAGCGGCGCGCCACCTCGCGCGTGAGTTCCACGTGGGAGGACTGGTCTTCCCCCACCGGCACGTAGGCGGCACGGTAGATCAGGATGTCGGCCGCCTGCAGCAGCGGGTAGCCCAGGAAGCCGTAGGTGGCGAGGTCACGGTCCTTGAGCTTGTCGATCTGGTCCTTGTAGGTGGGCACGCGCTCGAGCCAGCCCAGCGGCGTGCCCATCGCCAGCAGCGTGAAGAGCTCGGCGTGCTCGATGACGCGGCTCTGGGCGAAGATCGTCGAGCGCTCCGGGTCCAGGCCGGCGGCGATCCAGTCGATCACCATCTCGTGCACGCTGCGCCCGATGACCTCGCGCTCCTCGTAGTGGGTGGTCAGCGCATGCCAGTCGGCCACGAAGTAGAAACAGTCGTGCTCGGCTTGCAGCCGCACCCAGTTCTTGAGCGCCCCGTGGTAATGGCCGAGGTGCAGTGCGCCGGTGGGGCGCATGCCGGAGAGGACGCGGGTGCTCATGGTGGACGGGGGCAGGGGGGCGATCGGGTTTCAGCCGCGATTCTCGCTCAGCCCGAAGGGGGACCTACACTGCTGCCGCCCATGAAGCGCATCGTCATCCTCATCTCCGGCCGCGGTTCCAACATGGAGGCCATCGTGCGTGCCTGCGCGGCGGAGCACTGGCCGGCCCAGGTGGTGGCGGTGCTCGCCAACCGGGCCGATGCGGTGGGGCTTGCCTTTGCGGCCCAGCACGGCATCGCCACCGCCGTGGTCGACCACCGCGCCCACGCGACGCGCGACGCTTTCGACGCCGAACTCGCCGCCGCGGTGGACCGGCATGCGCCTGACCTCGTCGTGCTCGCCGGCTTCATGCGCATCCTCGGCCCGGCCTTTGTCGGGCACTACGCCGGGCGGCTGTTGAACATCCACCCCTCACTGCTGCCAGCCTTTCCGGGGTTGCACACCCACCGGCGTGCGCTCGAGGCGGGCTGCCAGGTGGCCGGGGCCACCGTGCACCTGGTCACCCCCGAGCTCGACCACGGGCCGATCGTGATCCAGTCCGCCGTGCCGGTGCACGCCGGTGACGACGAGGCGACGCTTGCCGCGCGCGTGCTCGCCACCGAGCACCTGATCTACCCGCGCGCCGTGCGCTGGTTCGTCGACGGGCAGCTGGTGCTGGAAGGCGGCCTAGTGCGCCACCTGGGAGGCCAGCCGCAGTGGCTGTTCGCCCCAGCGGGCGCCGGCTGGGAGCCGCCTGCCTGCGCGAATGCCCCTGCGCAGGCCTCTGCAGGCGGGGCCGTCGGCTGACGCCGGTCCCCGCCGAGACAGCGCTGTCCTTGCTTCGTTTCTGCCCTCGTTCCAGTTACCGAGACCCCGATGCGTCCTGCTCCCCTTCTCGAGCTGTGTGCTGCGCTGCTGCAATCCGTGCTCAAGCTCGACCAACCCGCCGACCGCGTGGTCTCGGCCTTCTTCCGCGAACACCGGTTGCTGGGGCCGCGCGAGCGCCACACCCTCGCCGAAACCGCCTACGCGGTGCTGCGCCAGCGCCTGGCGCTGCAGCACCTGGCCCAAAGTGGCCAGGGCGCGCTGCCGCGGCGGCTCGCCATCCTCGCCTGGCAGGGTGACGCGGCGTTCCTGCGCGCCGCACTCACGCCTGCCGAGCAGGCCTGGCGTGACCAGGTGGCGGCGCTGGACCGCTCGCAACTGCCGGAGCGCCTGCGGCACAACCTGCCGCAGTGGGCGGCCGATCCGCTGCGCGCCGAACTGGGTGAGGAGGGCTTCTGGGCCCTCGTGCAGGCCCTGGACACCTCGGCGCCGCTGGACCTGCGCGTGAACGTGCTCAAGACCCGGCGCGAGGACGCCCAGGCCGCGTTGCAGGCGCTCGGGGTGACCAGTGCGCCCACGCCGTATTCGCCCTGGGGGCTGCGGCTGGTCGGCAAGCCGTCGCTGACGCGGCTGGCCCCCTTCGAGGCTGGCGAGGTCGAGGTGCAGGACGAGGGCAGCCAGCTGCTGGCCTTGCTCACGGGGGCGCGCCGCGGGGAGATGGTGGTGGACTTCTGCGCCGGAGCCGGCGGCAAGACGCTCGCAATCGGCGCGATGATGCGCAGCACCGGGCGGCTGTACGCGCTCGACACCTCGGGCCACCGCCTGGCCGCGCTCAAGCCGCGCCTGGCACGCAGCGGCTTGTCGAACGTGCACCCGGTGCAGATCGCCCACGAGCGCGATGACCGTGTGCGGCGCCTGGCGGGCAAGGCCGACCGGGTGCTGGTGGATGCCCCGTGTTCGGGCCTGGGCACGCTGCGGCGCAACCCTGACCTGAAATGGCGCCAGTCCCCCGAGACCGTGCAGGCGCTGCAGGCACAACAGCAGGCCATTCTGGAGGCGGCGGCGAAGCTGGTGCGCCCGGGTGGGCGCCTGGTGTATGCGACCTGCAGCCTGCTGCGCGCCGAAAGCGAAGACGTGGCGGCCGCCTTCACGGCCGCGCATGGGCGCGAGTTCGAGCCGCTGGCCGCCAGCGAGTTGCTCGCAGCCGCCGGCGTGGCCGACGGTCAGGGCCTGCAGGGTGCGGACGGCGCGCTGCGGCTGTGGCCGCACCGCCACCACACCGACGGGTTCTACGCCATGGCGTGGGCCAGGCGGGCCTGAGGGAGAGGAACGAGGGGAAGGCCCCGGCGGAGCTTGATCCGCGTCAACTTCGCCGAGGGGTGGGGGGCGGATTCACGTAAGCCCGGTGGCGAAATGCCTGGACCGGCGGGGTCGCCCGCCTACAATCCGGTGGCCGGCCCACATTCTTCTTCGCCGGTGAGGTGCTCGAACGATGGATGTGCTCTGGACGCTACACGATGCCGCGCTGGCCTGGCTGTCGCAGGGGTTGCTGGATGCCACCTGGTGGCAGGTGCTGCTCTTCACGCTGGCCGTCACGCACGTGACGATCGCCTCGGTCACGATCTTCCTGCACCGCGCGCAGGCGCACCGCGCGCTCGAGCTGCACGGGCTGCCGTCGCACTTCTTCCGCTTCTGGCTGTGGCTGACCACCGGCATGGTCACCAAGGAGTGGGTGGCCATCCACCGCAAGCACCACGCCAAGTGCGAGACGGTGGACGACCCGCACAGCCCCGTCACGCACGGTATCCGCACCGTGCTGCTGCGCGGCTCGGAGCTCTACCGGGCCGAGGCCAAGGTCGCCGAGACGCTTTCCAAGTATGGCCACAACACGCCCGACGACTGGATCGAGCGCAACCTGTACACGCGCTTCTCGTGGCAGGGCGTGGGGCTGATGCTCATCATCAACCTGTTGCTCTTCGGCGCCATCGGTGCCACGGTGTGGGCGGTGCAGATGCTGTGGATCCCGATCACGGCTGCCGGCATCATCAACGGCATCGGTCACTACTGGGGCTACCGCAACTTCGAGGCCACCGACGCCTCCACGAACATCAGCCCCTGGGGCATCGTGATCGGCGGCGAGGAGCTGCACAACAACCACCACACCTACCCGACCTCGGCCAAGCTGTCGGTCAAGCCCTACGAGTTCGATCTTGGCTGGGCCTATATCCGTGTCCTCGAATCGCTTGGCCTGGCCACCGTGCGCAAGACCCCGCCGCAGCTGCGCCTGGGCGAAGTCAAGCCGGTGGCCGACGGCAAGACCCTCGAAGCCCTGATCGCCAACCGCTACGAGGTGATGGCGCGCTATGCGCAAGCGGTGCGAGAGGCCGTGGGCGGCGAGCTCGATCGCCTGAAGGGCCAGGGCACGCCGGTGGCCGCCAAGATCGCGGGGCTGCGCCTCGCTCGCCGCTGGCTGCCGCGTGACGCCGAGAAGATCCCGGCGCCCGTGCGTGCACAGCTGCAGCAGGTGGTGCACGACAGCCCGGTGCTCGAGAAGTTCGTCGCGATGCGCGAGGAGCTGCGCCAGCTGTGGACGCGCACCAACGTCTCCGCCGAGCAGCTGGTGGTTGACCTCCAGGCCTGGTGTGTGAAGGCCGAGGCCAGCGGCATCGCGAGCCTGCGCGAGTTCTCGCTGCGGCTGCGCGCGGCGCAGGCCTGAGGCGGCGCCCCGGCGCTCGGGGCCTGCCCAGAGGCCGGCCCGGGCGAGCCGCAGCAACGAAAAGGCCCGCCGATGGCGGGCCTTTCTCATGGGCCGAAGCGCGTCACTTCAGCTTGATTTCCTTGTACAGCACGTGCTTGCGTGCCTTCGGGTCGAACTTCAGGAATTCGAGCTTCTCGGGCGTCGTCTTCTTGTTCTTGCTCGTGGTGTAGAAGTGGCCGGTGCCCGCCGTGGACTCCAGCTTGATCTTCTCGCGTCCGCCTTTGCTGGCCATGCCGGTTCTCCTGGGTCAGTCGGGGGTTCGGGAACGGGGGAGGGGAGGGCTCAGAGCTCGCCCTTGGCGCGCAGCTCGGCCACGATCTGGTCGATGCCGACCTTGTCGATCTGGCGCAGCGCCGCGTTGGACACGCGCAGGCGCACCCAGCGCCCTTCGCTCTCGAGCCAGAAGCGACGGTACTGCAGGTTCGGCAGGAACCGACGCTTCGTCTTGTTGTTGGCGTGGGAAACGTTGTTGCCCACCATCGGGCGCTTGCCCGTGACTTGACAGACGCGTGCCATGACGCTGCTCCGTATCTCGTTCGAGGTGTGAGGATGCCGAAACAGGAACCGCTCGGGCTCCCGACTTGGCAAAGCCTGCGAGTATAACCCTATTCGAGCGCGCTCAGCCTTCGAGCTGTTCGAGATAACGCTGCGCGTCCAGGGCCGCCATGCAGCCGGTGCCCGCGCTCGTCACCGCTTGCCGGTAGACGTGATCCTGGACGTCGCCGGCGGCGAACACCCCCGGCACGCTCGTCTGGGTGGCCATGCCCTGCAGGCCGCTCTGGGTGACGATGTAGCCGTCCTTCATCGCGAGCTGGCCCTGGAAGATCTCGGTGTTGGGCTGGTGGCCGATGGCGATGAAGCAGCCCTGCACGGCGAGGTCCGTCGTCGCGCCCGACTGGGTGGAGCGGATGCGCACGCCGTTCACGCCCTTGGCGTCGCCAAGCACCTCGTCCAGCGTGTGCCACAGGTGCAGTTCCATCTTGCCCGCCTCGACCTTGGCCATCACCTTGTCCACCATGATGGCTTCGGCGCGGAACTTGTCGCGACGGTGGATCAGGTGCACCTTGGAGGCGATGTTGGACAGGTACAGCGCCTCCTCCACCGCGGTGTTGCCTCCGCCCACCACGCACACGGGCTGCTCCCGGTAGAAGAAGCCGTCGCAGGTCGCGCAGCCGCTCACGCCGCGCCCCATGAAGGCCTGCTCGCTCGGCAGCCCCAGGTACTTGGCGCTCGCGCCAGTGGCGATGATGAGGGCGTCGCAGGTGTAGGTGCCCGAGTCGCCCGTGAGCACGAAGGGCCGCGAGTCGAGCTTCACGGTGTGGATGTGGTCGAAGACGAGCTCGGTGTGGAAGCGCTCGGCGTGCTGCTGGAAGCGCTGCATGAGGTCAGGGCCCATCACGCCGTGGACGTCGGCGGGCCAGTTGTCGACCTCGGTGGTGGTCATCAGCTGGCCACCCTGGGCCAGCCCGGTGACGAGCACGGGCTTCAGGTTGGCGCGTGCGGCGTACACCGCGGCGGTGTAGCCCGCCGGGCCGGAGCCAAGGATGAGCAAACGGGCGTGCCGGGGGGCGGAGGACATGGTGCGGGAGCCTTCGTGGACGGGTGGGTGCGGCCCCGGGCAGCCCGCGGGCGCGGACTGCCATGGTGGAGCCAGGACGAGCCGGAGATTTTAGTTTCCGTGGAATATTGCCGATATGTGCCCCAAGGCGGTGCCGTCCGGGGACTCGGGCATGGCGCGCCATTGGAGGTGTGACGTGTCGATGATCTCGAATCTGGACCTGATCCGGCGTGTGCCGGTGTTTTCCTCGGTCACGCAGGAGCAGGCGCAGCTCATCGCCAACGCGGTGGTGAAGCGGCGGTTTCGGCGCGGCGAGATCATGGTCGAACAGGGCCATCTCAGCCCGGCGCTGTACATCCTGCTCAACGGCCGCGCCCGGGTGCTGGCGTCGGACCCGCGCGGCCGCGAAGTCATCCTGGCCGTGCTCGACCCGGGCGACCACGTGGGCGAGATGAGCCTGATCGACAACGAACCAGCCTCGGCCACCGTGCGCGCGGAAGTGCCCACGGATACCCTGATGCTCTCGCGTGCCGATTTCTCCCGCTGCCTGCCCGAGACCACGAGCCTGTCCTTCGCGATCATGCGCGGGCTGGTGCGCCGGCTGCGCGCGGCCGACCGGCAGATCGAGTCGCTGGCGCTGCTGGACGTCTATGGGCGTGTCGCGCGCACGCTGGTGGAGATGTCCGACCTCGACGAGGAGGGGCGCATCATTCGCCACAAGGTGAGCCGCCAGGACATGGCCAAGGTCGTGGGCGCCTCGCGCGAGATGGTCAGCCGCGTGATGAAGGACCTCGAGGGCCGCGGCGCCATCGAGACCCGCCCCGACGGCAGCGTGGTGCTGCGGGAGTCCTTGCTCCAGGCCTGAGTCGCCAGCCGGGCAGGGTGGCCCTGGTCCCGGTTCCGGCGCGGAAACGGCCCGCCCGGCCCGTCGGACGTCCTCGGTGTGCCCTGGGGTCTGCGTGCCGGGCTTGGGCCACAATGGCGGCATGACTTTTCCCCTCGGTTCGCTCGGCGCGGCGGATGCGTCGGGGGCGGCCGGCACGTCCGGTACGTCCGGTACCGCGGGCGCGTCCGGTTCGTCCGGCCGGTTGTCCCCTGGCGGGTGGTCTGCGCGGCCGCCGCGCGGCCGCCGCGGCCTGTTGATGCTCGCTGCCGCGGTGTTGTGGCTGCTGGCCGTGTTGGCTCTGCTGTCCCACAGCCCGGCGGACCCCGGCTACAGCACTTCCGGCCACGGCACGCCCGTTCTCAACCGGGCCGGTGCCCTCGGAGCCTGGGCGGCCGACCTCGCCTTCTTCCTGTTCGGCTTCTCGGTCTGGTGGCTCGTGCTGGCCGCGGCCTACCGGTGGTCGGCGGCCCTGGGTGCGCTGCTGCGCGGCGGGTCCGGTGCCGTCCCGGTGCGCCCCTCTGCCGCCGCGAAGGCCGCGGCGGCCGAAGCCCAAGACCGGCGCCAGCGGCGCCTGGAGGAGGCGTGGTTCGTGCTCGGGCTCGTGCTGCTCGTGTGCGCGAGTGCGGCGCTCGAGTGGACTCGGCTGTACCGCCTGGAGGCCCACCTGCCCGGGCCCGCCGGCGGCGTGCTCGGGCACGCGCTCGGGCCCATGTCGATGCGCGTGCTCGGGTTCTCGGGCTCGGGCGTGGCGTGGGTGGCGGCGCTCGTGGCCGGGCTCGCGCTGACCTTCCGTTTCTCGTGGCTCGAAGTGGCCGAGGGCCTGGGTGCGTGGGTGGACGGCCTGCGCGAGCGTCGCGCCGTCAGGCGCGAGCAGGCCGAGGACGTGCGCGTGGGCGAGCAGGCGCAGCGCGAGCGCGAGCAGGACGTGAAGGAACAGCGCGAGGCCGTGCGCGAGGCCCCGCCGCTGCACATCGAGCCGGTGGTGCTGGAGGTGCCGAAGTCCGAACGGGTGGCCAAGGAGCGGCAGAAGCCCTTGTTCGCCGAGCTTGCCGACACCCGGCTGCCTCAGGTGGACCTGCTCGACGCCGTGGGCGGGCGCCAGGAGACGGTGTCGGCCGAGTCGCTCGAGATGACCTCGCGCCTGATCGAGAAGAAGCTCGGCGACTTCGGCGTCACGGTGCGGGTGGTGGCCGCCTCCCCCGGGCCGGTGATCACGCGCTACGAGATCGAGCCGGACACGGGCGTGAAGGGCTCGCAGATCGTCGGCCTGGCCAAGGATCTGGCGCGTTCGCTGAGCCTCGTGAGCATCCGCGTGGTCGAGACCATCCCGGGCAAGACGACGATGGCGCTGGAACTGCCCAACGCGCGCCGGCAGACGATCCGCCTGGCCGAGATCCTCGGCTCGCAGGCGTACCACCAGGCGGCCTCGCTGCTGACCATGGGCCTGGGCAAGGACATCGTGGGCGCGCCGGTGGTGGCCGACCTCGCCAAGATGCCGCACTGCCTGGTGGCCGGCACCACCGGCTCGGGCAAGAGCGTGGGCATCAACGCGATGATCCTGAGCCTGCTCTACAAGGCCGAGGCGCGCGACGTGCGGCTGATCCTGATCGACCCGAAGATGCTCGAGATGAGCGTCTACGAGGGCATCCCGCACCTGCTGTGCCCGGTGGTCACCGACATGAAGCAGGCTTCGCACGCGCTGAACTGGTGCGTGGGCGAGATGGAGCGGCGCTACAAGCTGATGAGCAAGCTCGGCGTGCGCCAGCTCTCGGGCTACAACCGCAAGATCGAGGAAGCCGCCGAGCGCGAGGAGAAGATCGCCAACCCCTTCAGCCTCACGCCCGAGGCGCCCGAGCCGCTGGAGCGGCTGCCCTACATCGTGGTCGTCATCGATGAGCTGGCCGACCTGATGATGGTGGTGGGCAAGAAGATCGAGGAGCTCATCGCACGCCTGGCGCAGAAGGCGCGCGCGGCGGGCATCCACCTCGTGCTGGCCACGCAGCGCCCGAGCGTGGACGTGATCACCGGTCTCATCAAGGCCAACATCCCCACGCGGCTGAGCTTCCAGGTCTCCAGCAAGATCGACAGTCGCACCATCCTCGACCAGATGGGTGCCGAGGCGCTGCTCGGCCAGGGCGACATGCTCTACCTCGCGCCCGGCACCGGGCTGCCGGTGCGCGTGCACGGCGCCTTCGTGTCCGACGAGGAGGTGCACCGCGTCGTGGAATACCTCAAGAGCCAGGGCGAGCCCAACTACATCGAGGGCATCCTCGAGGGCGGCACGGTGGACGGCGAGGGCGAGGCCGGGGCTGACGGAGCCGGTGCCGGCAGCGGCGAGAACGACCCGATGTACGACCAGGCGGTGGCCGTCGTGCTGCAGCACCGGCGCGCGTCGATCTCGCTCGTGCAGCGCCACCTGCGCATCGGCTACAACCGGGCGGCCCGGCTGCTCGAGCAGATGGAGCAGTCCGGGCTCGTCTCGGGCATGGCCACCAACGGCAACCGGGACATCCTGGTGCCGCCGAGGGCGGAATGAGGCGGCGAGACTGGCTGATGTCGTGGCTGCGCCGCGCCCGCGCCGGCGTGGCCTGCGCGGCACTCGCGCCTGCCGCTGCCGGCGTGCTGCTCGTGCCGCTGCCGGCCCGCGCCGATGCCGTGGAGGCGCTGCGCGCCTTCGTGCGCGAGGCGGGCTCGGGCCGCGCGGCCTTCACGCAGACGGTGACCTCGCCCGACGGCGCACGCCGGCGCGTGTCCAGCGGCACGCTCGAATTCCAGCGGCCGGGGCGCTTTCGCTTCCAGTACGCCAAGCCTTTCGAGCAGCTGATCGTGGCCGACGGCACGAAGGTGTGGCTCTACGACCCCGACCTGAACCAGGCCACCTCGCGTCCGCTCCAGCAGGCGCTGGGTGCCACGCCGGCGGCGATCCTCGCCGGCGGCAGCCTGGAGCGCGACTTCACGCTCAGCGCCGAGGGTGAGCAAGGCGGCCTGCAGTGGGTGCTGGCCACGCCCCGCAGCCGTGCCGCCCGGCCGGATGCACCGGCCGAAGGGCGCGACGCGCTCGTGCAGGCGTTGCGCGTGGGCTTCCGCGGGCGCGAGCTGGCCGTGCTCGAGCTGCGCGACAGTTTCGGCCAGCGCTCGCGCCTTGAGCTGCGCGAGCTGCAGCTCAACGTGCCGGCGACCCCCGGTGCATTCCGCTTCACCCCTCCAGCGGGGGCGGACGTGATCGAGCAGTGAGCAGCGCCACCTCCCGCCTCGAGCTTTCCACGACCGAGCCGCTGGCGCCGCCGGTGCCGCTGGCCGAGCAGCTGCGCCCGCGCACGCTGCAGGAAGTCATCGGGCAGGCGCATCTGCTCGCCCCGGGCCGGCCTCTGCACACGGCCTTCGAGTCGGGCCGCCTGCACTCGATGATCCTGTGGGGTCCGCCGGGTGTGGGCAAGACCACGCTCGCGCGGCTGCTGGCCGGGGCCGTGCAGGCCGATTTCGTCGTGCTGTCGGCGGTGCTCGCCGGGGTGAAGGACATCCGCGAGGCGGTCGAGCAGGCGCGCCTGGCGCGCGCTCACGGCCGCGCGACGGTCGTCTTCGTCGACGAGGTGCACCGCTTCAACAAGGCCCAGCAGGACGCCTTCCTGCCGCACGTGGAGTCGGGGCTGTTCACCTTCATCGGTGCCACCACCGAGAACCCCTCCTTCGAGGTCAACGCTGCGCTGCTGTCGCGTGCGACCGTGCACGTGCTGCAGCCGCTGGCCGAGACCGAGCTCGTCGAGCTGCTCGCGCGGGCCCGGGCCCACCTCCTCGCACCGCCGCTCGCGCCGGCCGCGCAGGCGCGCCTCGTGGCGCACGCCGACGGCGACGCGCGGCGGCTGCTCAATGCCTACGAGCTTGCCGTGGAGGTGGCCGCGGAGGGCGCTGCCACCGAGATCGACGAGGCCGTGCTCGAACGCGCGCTCGGCGCGCTGCTGCGCCGCTACGACAAGAGCGGCGATCAGTTCTACGACACCATCTCCGCGCTGCACAAGGCCGTGCGCGGCTCGGACCCCGATGCGGCCCTCTACTGGTTCGCGCGCATGATCGACGGCGGGGCCGACCCGCGCTATCTAGCGCGGCGCATGCTGCGCATGGCCAGCGAGGACATCGGCCTGGCCGACCCGAGGGCGCTGCGCCTGGCCCTCGATGCGGCCGAGGTGTACGAGCGGCTCGGCTCGCCGGAGGGCGAGCTGGCACTGGCCGAGGCGGTCGTCTACTTGGCCGTGGCACCGAAGTCCAATGCGGTGTATGCCGCCTGGAGTCAGGTGCGCGAGTTCGTGCGCCGCGACGGGACGCGGCCCGTGCCCGAGCGGCTGCGCAACGCGCCCACCCGGCTGATGAAGGACCTCGGCTTCGGCCGCGGCTACCGCTATGCGCACGACGAGGCCGGGGCGTTTGCTGCCGGCGAGCGGTACCTGCCCGACGGCCTGCCCGGACAGCACTGGTACGAACCGGTGCCCCGCGGGCTCGAGATCCGCATCGGCGAACGGTTGGCCGAACTGCGCGCCGCCAACGCGGCGGCGCGCCGCTGATCGCTGCCAGGGCCCGCACATCGGCGCCACGCCGAGCGGGTGATTCCCCGGGCACCCAAGGGGAAGCCCTGCGCGGTCCGCGGATGCGCGCTGCCTACAATCGCGCCCTCGCCAGCTGGTCCGGCTTGCGGCGCGTCCGCTCGAGATGTCGCTGGCCCGCCTCTTGCTTGTTGCCCTCACCCCGGCCCACTCTCCCGAGCCCGCATGGAAATCTTCATCCAGCAGATCATCAACGGCCTCGTGCTGGGCAGCATGTATGCGCTCGTGGCCCTCGGCTACACGATGGTCTACGGGATCATCAACCTCATCAATTTCGCCCACGGCGAGGTGCTGATGGTGGGGGCCCTCACGAGCTGGACGGTCGTCACCGCACTGTCGGGCACCGGCTGGCCGGGCTGGGTGTTGATGCTGATCTCGCTGGGCTGCGCGATCGTGGTGTGCTGCGGCCTGAACTTCCTCGTGGAGAAGGTGGCCTACCGGCCGCTGCGCAGCGCGCCGCGCCTGGCCCCGCTGATCACCGCCATCGGCGTGAGCCTGCTGCTGCAGACGCTGGCGATGATCATCTGGAAGCCCAACCCCAAGCCCTACCCGCAGCTGCTGCCCACCGAGCCGATCGACCTGGGCGGGCCGGTCATCACGGTCACGCAGGTGCTGATCCTGGTCGTCACGGCGGTGATCCTGCTCGCGTTGCTGTGGCTGGTGCACCGCACGCGACTGGGCCGCGCGATGCGCGCCACGGCCGAGAACCCGCGCGCGGCTGCACTGATGGGCGTGCGCCCGGACATGGTGATTTCGGCCACCTTCGTCATCGGCGCGGCGCTGGCGGCGGTGGCCGGCGTGATGTGGGCGGCCAACTATGGCACCGTGCAGCACGCGATGGGTTTCCTGCCGGGCCTGAAGGCCTTCACGGCCGCCGTGCTTGGGGGCATCGGCAACCTGGCAGGCGCGATGGTGGGCGGGGTGCTGCTCGGGCTCATCGAGGCCATCGGGGCGGGCTACCTCGGCACCCTCACGGGGGGCGTGCTCGGCAGCCACTACGCCGACATCTTCGCTTTCGTGGCGCTGATCCTCGTGCTCACGCTGCGGCCATCCGGGCTGCTCGGCGAGCGTGTGGCCGATCGGGCCTGAGCGCCGCACCGAGATCACCGACCCGACCCGCACGCACTGCACCCGAGGCCACCGGAATGGACCGCAAGCGCCAGATCATCGTCTTCCTGCTGGCCGCCCTGGCACTGGTTGCGCTGCCGCTGTTCGTGCAGCAGATCGGACAGGGCTGGGTGCGCATCATGGCGCTGGCGCTGCTGTACGTGCTGCTTGCGCTCGGGCTCAACATCGTCGTCGGCTACGCCGGGTTGCTCGACCTCGGGTTCGTCGCTTTCTACGCGGTGGGCGCCTACATGTACGCGCTGCTGGCCTCGCCGCACCTGTGGGAGAACTTCGAGTTCTTCAAGGACAGCTTCCCCGACGGCCTGCACACCCCGATCTGGCTCGTGATACCCCTGGCCGCGGGGCTGGCCGCGATCGCCGGCGTGCTCCTGGGGGCACCCACGCTGAAGCTGCGCGGGGACTACCTGGCCATCGTCACCCTGGGCTTCGGCGAGATCATCCGGGTGTTCATGAACAACCTCGAGCACCCGGTGAACATCACCAACGGCCCGCGCGGGCTGGACCGGATCGACTCGATGAGCATCGGCCCGCTGGACTTCGGCAAGGCGCTGATGGTGGGGGAGTTCAAGATCCCGTCGGTCACCTTGTACTACTACCTGTTCCTGGTGCTGGTCGTGGTCAGCGTGGTGGTCTGCCACCGCCTGGAGACGTCGCGCATCGGCCGCGCGTGGATGGCGATCCGCGAGGACGAGATCGCTGCCAAGGCGATGGGCATCAACACCCGCAACATGAAGCTGCTGGCCTTCGGCATGGGGGCCACCTTCGGCGGGGTCGCCGGCTCGATGTTCGCCGCCTTCCAGGGCTTCATCTCGCCCGAGTCCTTCAGCCTCATGGAGTCGGTGATGATCGTGGCGATGGTGGTGCTCGGCGGGCTCGGCCACATCCCGGGCGTGATCCTCGGCGCGCTGATGCTCGCCGCGCTGCCCGAGGTGCTGCGCTACGTGGCCGGCGACATCCAGAACCTCACCGGCGGGCGCATCGATGCGTCCATCCTGCGCCAGCTGCTCATCGCGCTGGCCATGATCACGATCATGCTGCTGCGCCCGCGCGGCCTGTGGCCTTCGCGTGAGCACGGCAAGGCGGCGGCCCAGCCGGTGGCGGGGCGCTGAGATGGCCGGCGAGGCGAAGACCATGAGCCCCTCCGAGGTGGTGCTGCGCGTGGCGGGCGTCTCCAAGCGCTTCGGCGGGCTGCAGGCCCTGTCCGACGTGGGCCTGACGATCCGCCGTGGCCAGGTGTACGGGCTCATCGGCCCGAACGGTGCAGGCAAGACGACCTTCTTCAACGTCATCACGGGCCTGTACACCCCAGATAGCGGCATCTTCGAGCTCGGTGGCCGGCCGTACCGGCCCGAGGCCGTGCACCAGGTGGCGGCCGCGGGCATCGCGCGTACCTTCCAGAACATCCGGCTCTTCGCCGAGATGACGGCCCTGGAGAACGTGATGGTGGGCCGCCACGTGCGCACGCGCTCGGGGCTGCTCGGCGCGGTGCTGCGCACCTCGACCTTCCGGCGCGAAGAGCGCGAGATCGCCGAGCGCGCGCAGGCGCTGCTCGACTATGTCGGCATCGGCCGCTACGCCGAGTACAAGGCCCGCACGCTCAGCTACGGCGACCAGCGCAGGCTCGAGATCGCGCGTGCGCTGGCCACGGATCCCCAGCTCATCGCGCTGGACGAACCGGCCGCGGGCATGAACGCCACCGAGAAGGTGGTGCTGCGTGAACTCATCGACCGCATCCGCCGCGACGACCGCACGATCCTGCTCATCGAGCACGACGTGAAGCTCGTGATGGGCCTGTGCGACCGTGTGACGGTGCTCGACTACGGCAAGCAGATCGCGGAAGGCACTCCTGGTGAGGTCCAGCGCGACGCCAAGGTGATCGAGGCCTATCTCGGCACGGGCCATGTGGAAACGGCGGGGGCAGCGGCGTGATGCAGGCAGCGGGCGTGACGGGTTCACCAGCCGGGGCGACGAACACGCTGCTGGAGGTGCAGGGCCTGAAGGTGGCCTATGGCGGCATCCAGGCCGTCAAGGGTGTGAGCTTCGAGGTGCGCGAAGGCGAACTCGTCAGCCTGATCGGCGCCAACGGGGCGGGCAAGACCACGACGCTCAAGGCGATCACCGGCACGCAGCCTGTAGCGGGTGGGCGCATCGCGGTGCTCGGGCGCGACATCGTCGGCCAGGGCGCCTGGGACCTCGTCCGCCAGGGCCTGGTGATGGTGCCCGAGGGCCGCGGCACCTTCACGCGCATGACCATCGTCGAGAACCTGCAGATGGGCGCCTTCACGCGCAACGACCGCGAGGTGCAGTCCGACATCGAGCGCGTGTTCGAGATCTTCCCGCGCCTGAAGGAGCGCGCGCGCCAGCTGGCGGGCACGATGAGCGGGGGCGAGCAGCAGATGCTCGCGATGGGGCGTGCGCTGATGGCGCGGCCCAGGCTGCTGCTGCTGGATGAACCCTCGATGGGCCTGTCGCCCATCATGGTGGACAAGATCTTCGAGGTCGTGCGCGACATCCACGCGCGCGGCACGACGGTGCTGCTGGTCGAGCAGAACGCGAGCCGCGCGCTCGCGCTGGCCGACAGGGGCTACGTGATGGACTCGGGCGAGATCACGATGCACGGGCCCGCGCGCGAGCTGCTGAACGACCCGCGCGTGCGCGCCGCCTACCTCGGCGAGTAGGGCGCCGCACGGCCCTGCACCGAGCCGTGGGCCCCGGCTGCGGCCGTAGCCGACGCCTCCGGCAACGGCACGATCTTCACCTTCACCGCCTGCACGTCGGCCCGCACGGCCTGCAGCCGCTCGAGCAGCCGCGGCAACAGCTGGCGTGCCTTGGCGGCGCTCGCGTTGCCCGCCGCGAAGAGCGTCCAGGTGCCCTCCTGCAACGGCCCGGGCCTGAGCTGCGAGGCGAGTCCCGAGGGCAGCAGCGGCTCGATGAGCACGTAGCACGCCGCCGCCTCGCGGTGTCCGGCCAGCACGCCAGCCACGGTGGGGGTGGCCTCTAGCGCGTCGGCCAGGCTGCGCGACGGGGTGGCCACGGGCCCGCGCCGGCCCCCTGGCGCAGGCGTTCGCGAGCCCAGCCAGGCCGGCATCAGTCGACCTTGGCCCCGCTGGCCTTCACCACGCGCTCGTACTTGGCGAGCTCGGCCCGCACGAAGCCGGCGAACTGTTCGGGCGTGGTGGGCGAGGGCTCGGCCATCAGCGTGGCCATGCGCGCCTTCACTTCGGCCGAATTCAGGGCGTCGACGAAGGCACGGTTCAGGCGCTGCGTGGTCTCCGCTGGCAGCCGAGCCGGGCCGAAGAGGCCGAACCAGGTGCCGACGTCGAAGTCCTTCAAGCCGAGCGCGGCGCCTGCGGCGGCCACGGTCGGGAGCTCGGGCATCGCGGTGGACCGCGCGGCCGTCGTGACGGCCAGCGCCCTCAGCTTGCCCGAGCGGATGTTGGCCGAGGCCGCGGCGAGGTTGTCGAAGTTGAAGTCGACCTGGCCGCTGACGAGCGCCAGCTGGGCCGGCGGCCCGCCCGCGTAGGGGATGTGCACGATGAAGAGCCCGGCCTGCGACTTGAACATCTCGCCGGCCAGGTGTCCGGCGCTGCCGTTGCCGCCCGATCCGTAGTTCAGCCTGCCCGGGTTGCGCCGCGCGTAGGCCACCAGGTCGCCCAGCGACGCGATGCTCAGGCGGGCGGCCGTCTCGGCGTTCATCACGAGCACGTTGGGCACCTGGGCCACGAGCGTGATGGGCGTGAAGTCACGGATCGGGTCGTACGGGATCTTCGAGTAGAGCCACGGGTTGATGGCGTGCGTGGCCACCGCCCCCATCACGATCGTCGTGCCGTCCGGCGCCGCCTTGGCCACGAGGTCGGCGCCGAGGTTGCCGCCCGCGCCGGGGCGGTTTTCCACGACCACGGGGCCGAGGCTGTCCTTCACGCGTTCGGCGAGTGCGCGCGCCACCACGTCGAGCGGCCCGCCCGGCGGGTAGGGGACGACGAGGCGGATGGGACGGGACGAGGCCACGGCCGGTGCCGTGGCCTGGGCCGCGGCAGGGTTGGCCCATGTGAGGGCTCCGGTCAGCAAGGCGGTGGCGGCAAGCGCCAGCAGCGGGCGACGGTTCAGCGGCATGGCGCGGGTCTCCGGCAAGGGTCGGGGAATGTACGGTGGGCGCGGTGGGCGGGCTGCAAGGTGCGCCGCCGGCTTCAGCCGCCGGCAGCCTTGTCGGCTTCGGTGATGAAGCTGTCGGCGTAGAACTCCTCGAGCGCAAGGCCGCAGCGCGCGGTGAAGTCGCGCTGCGCGGCGTCCACCATCACCGGGGCACCGCAGGCGTAGACCTGGTGGCCCGAGAGGTCGGGCAGGTCCTGCATCACGGCCTGGTGCACGAAGCCGGTGCGCCCGGCCCAGGCGTCTTCCGCCCGGGGTTCGCTGAGCACCGGCACGTAGCGCAGCGTGGGAATCTGCGCCGCCGCCTGCAACGCCCAGTCGTGCAGGTACAGGTCGGCCTTGCTGCGGCAACCCCAGTAGAGCACGGCCGGGCGGGTGATGCCCTTGTGCTGCATGTGCTCGATGAGTGCCTTGATGGGGGCGAAGCCCGTGCCGCTGGCCAGCAGCACGATCGGCTTGTCGCTGTCCTCGCGCAGGAAGAAGCTGCCAAAGGGCCCTTCCATGCGAAGGATCTCCTTTTCCTTCATCGCACCGAACACGTGGTCGGTGAACTTGCCGCCCGGCATGTGGCGAATGTGCAGCTCGATGGCGGGCGGGCTGCCCACGAGGTGCGGCGCGTTCGCTATGCTGTAGCTGCGGCGCGCGCCGTCGCGCAGGATGAACTCCACGTACTGGCCGGCGCGGTACTGCAGGTTCTGGTTGGCCGGCAGCTGCAGCCGCACGATGGCGACATCGGGGGCCGCACGCTCCAGGCCGAGCACGCGGCACGGCAGCTTGAGGACCGGGAACTCGCCTGCGCCCACCACGGCGCGTGCCTCGACCACGCAGTCGGTCTGCGGCGTGGCGCAGCAGGTGAGGATGAGGCCGCTGGATTCCTCGTCGGCCGACAGGGCCTTGGACTGGTGCGCGCCGTGGATCACGCGGCCTTCGAGCAGCCGGCTCTTGCACGAACCGCAGGCGCCGTCCTTGCAACCGTAGGGCAGCCCGATGCCCTGGCGGATGGCAGCGGCCAGCATACGCTCGTCGCGCTCGACGGTGAAGGTGCGCCCGGAGGGCTGCAGGGTGACGGTCAGGCTCATGGTCGGAACGTGCGGGTCGGTTCGGGTCGGGGCGGCGACTGGTGAAGGAGAAGGGACCGATGGCAACGATTGTCGAGGGGCCGATGAAGGCGCCGACGCAGGCATCGGCCAGGCGAAGTGCCGGATGGAGCGGCTGGGGACACCCGGGGCCTGGCCCCCGTGTTCGCAGCAGCCCCTACACTGCAGCGCACATTGTGCCTGCGGGCGGAGCAAGACCTTGGGCAGCCTCACGACTCGGCCGGGCCGGTTCCGGCGCCCCACGTTGCTGATCGTCGGCTGCGGCGACGTCGGCTTGCGCGTGCTGCGCGCGCTCGTTCCTCGCTGGCGCGTGTTCGTGCTGACGTCCTCGCCCGAGCGCGGCGCCGAGCTGCGGGCGGCGGGTGCCGTGCCGCTGGTGGGCAACCTGGATCTGCCAGGCACGCTGGGCCGCCTCGGTGCCCTGGCCGACGCCGCGTTGCACCTTGCCCCGCCGCCCGCTCAAGGTGAGGGCGATCCGCGTACGGCGGCGCTGGTGCACGCGCTGTGGCGCGGTGCGCGGGTGCAGCGCCTCGTCTACGGCAGCACCACCGGTGTCTACGGCGACTGCGGCGGCGCGTACATCGACGAGACCCGCGCCGTCGGCCCAGCCACGCCGCGCGCGCAGCGCCGCGTGGACGCCGAGGCGCGGCTGCGCCACTACGGCCGCGCCAGCGGCTGCCGGGTGTCGGTGCTGCGCATTCCAGGCATCTATGCGCTCGACCGCGAGGGCGGTGACCCGCGCGAGCGCCTGCGGCGTGGCCTGCCGGTGCTGGTGCCCGAACACGACGTGCACACCAACCATGTGCACGCCGACGATCTTGCCCGCGCCTGCATCGCCGCCCTGGTGCGCGGCCGGCCACAGCGTGTCGTGCACGCCTGCGACGACGGCACCCTGAAGATGGGCGACCACTATGACCTCGTGGCCGACCTCGCCGGGCTGCCGCGTCCGGCGCGCGTCACGCGCGAACAGGCTGCCGGGCGGCTGACTCCCGCGATGCTGAGCTTTCTCGGGGAGTCTCGCCAGCTCGACAACACCCGGCTCAAACGGGAACTGCGCGTGCGGCTCGCCTACCCGACGGTGCGCGAGGCCCTGGGGGGCTAGACGCCCTGCGCGCGCTTGAGGGTCTTCATCCGGTCCACGCTGTAGACCTTCAGCGTCTGCCGCGTACCCTCGCGAAGTACCTCCAGCACCACCTCGCGCTCCGGCGGCCCGGTGCGCCACAGCGTTTGCCACAGCGAGGCCAGCGCACGCACCTCCACGCCATCGATGCGCTCGATGGTGTCGCCCGCCTGCAGCCCGGCCACGTCGGCGGGGCTGTCGTCGTTCACGCGCACGATGCGCAGCCCGCCCGGCGTTTCCTGGCACTGGATACCCAGCCACGGCCGCAGGCTGGCGGCGCTGTGGCCCCGGCTGCGCAGCTCGCCCAGGATGGGCTCGAGCAGTTCGGCGGGCACGAAGACGTTGCCGGGTTGGCGCCCGGCCCCGGCCGCGGCCGCCTGGGCCAGGAAGAGCGAGCCGATGCCCACCAGCTCGCCGCGCGCGTTGAACAGCCCGGCGCCGCTCTGGTCGCGCCGCGCCGGTGCCGTGTACAGCGCCTCCTCGAGGTGGTACTCCCAGTTTCCGGAAAACGGCTTGCGCTCGAGCAGGCGCACCGTGCTCACGAGGCCCTGCGCCCCCCCGCTGACGAAGGCCAGCGGCTCCTCCGGCACGAGCGCCCGGGCGCGGCCCAGCGGCACCGGCTCGATGTTCAGCGGCGTCAGGGCCTGGACGAGGCCGAAGCCCGTGGCCACGTCGTAGGCCACGACCCGTGCGGGTACGCGCCGCCCGTCGTCGGGCAGCAGCAGCACGTCATCGGCCTCGAGCACCAGGTAGCCGATGGTCAACACCAGGCCATCCGTGCCGATCACCACCCCCGAACCCGAGCGTTGCGAGCCGAGCGTGGCTGCCGAACGCGCCCCCTCGAGCGCTTGCACCTCGACGCCGAGCACCGAATCGCTGGCGCGCTGCAGGGCTCGCGAGTTCGCCTCGATGGCGCTCGGTTGGGCGTGCAGCACGGTTGCCGGCCACACCAGCACCAGCGCCGCCGCCCACAGGTGCGCGCACGCGATGCGACGCCACCCAGCTGCCGGCCTTGACCACTGTCTCATCGCCAGACTCCCATGCACAGAGCGTGCCACCTTGGCGCAGCGTGGCACGGCCGGGAGCCGCAAGTCCATCCCGTGAACCGGGTCAGCGCGTCGGCCACGCCCGTGGCGCGACCGGTCAACGCCGCCGACCGAATGGCCCGCGCCCGCGCCAGTGCTGGATCATCAGCCAGCCCCCGAGCATGCCGCCCAGGTGAGCGAAGTGCGCGATGCCGGTGCCGCCGATGAACCCGAAGACGAGCTCGAGGCCGCCGAACACGAAGACGAAGGTGCGCGCCTTCATCGGGATGGGCGGGAAGAGCGGCATGATCGTGCGGTTCGGAAACAGCATGCCGTAGGCCAGCAGCAGCCCGAACAGCGCTCCGGAAGCGCCCACCGTCGGCACGGGCGAACGCGTCACCCCCGTGATCACGAGCTGCGTGGCCGCAGCCGCAAGCACGCAGGCGAGCAGGTACTGCCAGAAGCGCCGCGGGCCCCACAAGCGCTCGATCTCGCTGCCGAACATCCACAGCCCGAGCATGTTGAAGAACAGGTGCAGCGTGTCACCGTGGAGGAAGGCGTAGCTCAGCAGCTGCCAGGGCATGAAGCGGCCGCTGCCCAGCGGCCACAGCGCGAGCCAGGCCTCCAGGTGCAGGATGAGGTTCAGGCAGAAGGCCGCGACGCAGCTCAGCAGCAGCGCCCGGGTGACGGGGGGCATCGGAGGCATGGCCGGGTTTGTAGCATGAAGCGTGTGGTCGCTGGTGCCTATGATCGACGCCCCATGAACACTCCCATCTCCGCCTCTTCCGCTGGTCGCCACGCCTGGCGTTTCTTCCGCTCTGGCGGTTTCGACCAGGTCCGCATCGACCGTGCGGATGACCTGCGCCACCTCGACGAGCTCGACCAGAAGCTGTGGGCGGTGCTGGCCTGCCCGAGTTCGGGACTCGAGTTCGACGGGCGCACGCTCGAGCTGCTGGACGCCAACCGCGAGGGGCACGTCGGCGCCAGCGAGATCCGCGAGGCGGCGCGGTTCGTGTGCGCGGCGCTGCGCGATCCGGGGCTGATCTTCGAGCCAGGCGACACCGTGCCGCTGGAGGCCTTCGACACCGACACGCCCACGGGCGCGCAGCTGGCTGCCACCGCGCGCCAGGCGCTGTCCTACCTGGGCAAGGCGGACACCTCGGCGATCGCCCTGGCCGACCTCGCGGACTCTGCCCGGCTCTTCGAGCCCGGGCACCTGAACGGCGACGGCATCGTGCCCGCGGCGCTGGCACAAGACCCGGCCCTGGCCGAGGCCATCACGCTGATCGGCGCCACGCTCGGCCCGCGTGCCGACCGCAGCGGCGAGCCCGGCATCGACCGCGCGCTGCTGGACACGTTCTTTGCCGACGCCCGTGCCGTGTGCGACTGGCACGACCGGGCGCACCAGGACGGCGGCGCAGTGCTCTCGCTGGGCGAGGCCACGGCCGATGCCGTCGCCGCCTTCGACGCGGTGCGCGAGAAGGTGGAGGACTGGTTCACGCGTTGCCGCCTCGCCGCCTTCGACCCCCGCGCCGAGCAGGCGCTGAACCCGGCCGAAGCGGTCTATGCTGGCTTGTCGGGCGAAGCCCTGTCGGCGGCGCATGAGGGTGTGGCGGCGTTGCCGCTGGCGCGTGTGGCCACGGGCCTGGCGTTGCCGCTGCGCCAGGGCTTGAACCCGGCCTGGCAGGCACGCATGGACGCGTTGCGCGAGCAGGTGGTGCGCCCGATGCTGGGCGAGCGCGAGGCGCTCGACCCGGCCGACTGGGCGAGTCTCGCAGCCCGGCTCGAGGCTTGGCGCGGGTGGCAGGCCGACCGCCCGATGACCCCGGTGGCTGGTGTGGAGGCGGGCACGCTGCGCGCGCTGCTGGGCAGCGACACCGAGGCGCGCCTGGCCGAGCTGATCGCGCGCGACGAAGACGCCGACACCGCCGCCGACGAGCTCGAGGAACTGGAGCGCCTGCTCAGGCTGCGCCGCGACTTCGCCACGCTGCTGCGCAACTTCGTGAACCTGGCCGACTTCTACGACCCGGCTCGGCACGCCATCTTCCAGGCGGGCACGCTGTACCTGGACCAGCGCAGCTGCGAGCTCGTGCTGCGGGTGGGCGACATGGGCCGCCACGCAGCGATGGCGCCGCTGTCGGGGACCTTCCTCGTGTACTGCCAGTGCACGCGCCCCGGCGAGGCGCCGATCACGATCGTCGCCGCGATGACAGCGGGTGCCGTCGACGACATGATGGTGCCCGGACGCAACGGTGTCTTCTACGACCGGCAGGGCCAGGCCTGGCATGCGAGCGTGGTGCGCATCGTCACCAACCCGATCAGCGTGCGCCAGGCCTTCTGGGCCCCGTATCAGCGGGTGGCGAAGATGATCGGCGACCAGGTTCAGAAGTTCGCTGCGGCGCGCGACCAGGCGGTGGACACGCAGGCGGGTGCGGGCATCACGCAGGGGGTGAAGACGGCCACGGCACCGCCACCGGCCGCTTCCGGAGCGTCCGCCGCGAAGGCGGCTGCTGCGCCAGCCGTCAAGCCGGTCGCCCCCGTGTCGGCGGCCAAGCCCGCCAGCCCCGCTGCGGCGGCGCCAGGGGGCGCCCCAGCCGCCGGCCCCGCACCCTTCGACGTGGGCAAGTTCGCGGGCATCTTCGCCGCCATCGGGCTCGCGCTCGGGGCCATCGGCACGGCCTTGGCGGCCCTCGTCAGCGGCTTCCTGGCTCTGCCGGCTTGGAAGATGCCTCTGGTGCTCGCGGGCATCGTGCTGCTCATCTCGGGCCCCTCGATGGTGCTGGCCTGGCTGAAGCTGCGCCGGCGCAACCTCGGCCCGCTGCTGGACGCGAACGGCTGGGCCGTGAACATCCGCGCGCGCATCAACCTGCCTTTCGGGGCTTCGCTCACGCAGCTGCCGCAGCGGCCCGCATCCGCGCTGCTGGCCACTTCCGACCCCTTCGCCGAGCCCGGTGTGCGGTGGGGCCGCTGGCTGGTGCTGGCGGCCGTGCTGCTCGGCGCGTTCGCCTGGCTCGTGATCGGGCGCTGATCAGCGCGGCAGCGATTCCACCTCTCGCTGCCAGCGCTCGAGCAGCCGGCGCCGCTCCGCGGACGAACCGTACTTCTCGAAGTCGTAGCGGATCAGCCGCACGTTGTCCATGCTCGGGATGCGCGGGTCGGGCGTGAAGGTGCGGTTGGCCGGCGACTGCAGGCTGTTTGCCTTCGCGCCGATGGCCTGGCCGGTGGGGCCCATCAGCCAATCGTAGTAGCGCCGCGCAGCCTCTGCGTTGCGGCTGCCCTTGACGAGCGCG
>JBDKFA010000279.1:0-3828 GCA_039798945.1 Pseudomonadota bacterium | reverse complement strand
GCCTCGCCGCGAGGCGGGCGCGGCCGGGCGCGAGGGGCATGCTCGCCTGGCGAGGGGTCGGCCTCGCCGGCAGCGGGCACGGCAGCCGATCGGTCCGGAGCCGGAGGGGGCGTTGCCGCTTCGCCGTCACGGTCCCCTTGGCCCGCGTGGCCCGCGTGGCCCGCCTGGCCCCGGCCCGGCCCGCGTCCCGGCGAGGGGCCCCGCCGGGCGGCGCGCCGCCGCTCGAGTTCCTGCTGCGCCGCCTGGCGGTGCACGGCGTCGATGTCGCCCGCGGGTTGCCCGTCCAGGTCGTAACGATGGGGCGCCTGCAGCAGCGCCTTGAGGTAGGCGTTGCTGGTCGTGTGCCGGCTCAGGAAGGCCGACAGCGCGCGCCGCGGGAACTCCCCCGGCGCGCGTTGCTGCAGGTCGATGTGGATGCGCAGCTTGATCGGCTTGACGGGGCCATCGGCGCCGAAGAGCGCCGGAAAGCGCTCGGCAAGCCGCGCGCCACAGGCTGCGGCCGACATCTCCTGGCGGGCCGGTTCCTGCGGCGCCTCTGCCGCGGCGGCATCCGAGGAGCGGTCGGGCCCGTCGGCGCCTGGCGTCGAATCCTCCGGCACCGGCTCGGCGGCCTGGGGCGCGAGGTCGGGGGCGCCGGGTTGGGGTGCGGCGTCCGAGGCGCCCGCAGGGGCCTCGGCGGGGGCGGGAGACGGGTCAGCGGGCTCTTGCATCGAGGTTGGCCATGGGAAGGTGAGGCGCAGCGCGTCGGGCACCGCGCGGGCGGCCGCCCGTGAAGACGCGGACCTGCGGGCGGCGTCCGGGGGAGACATTGTCGCTGCTACGCTGGCGCCCATGAAGATCGCCGTCATCGGAGCCGGGCTCGCAGGGTTGACGGCGGCGTGGCTGCTGGGCAGGCGGCCCGGCGTCGCGGTGACGCTGCTGGAGAGCCGCCCGGCGCCCGGGTTCACCGCGAGCGCGGTCGGCCTGCCGCCGGGCGAGTTCCCGCCGGGCATGCGGGTGGACGTGCCGCTGCGCGTGTTCTACCCCGGCTACTACCCGACGCTCACCCGGCTCTACGCTGAACTGGGCGTGGCCAGTGACGCGGTGAGCTACGCCAGCACCTTCCTCGACGGGGCTGGGAGGCCCTATTTTCGCTACACAAACGTGAGAGTGGGCACCAACTCCTGGAGCCTTCCGACGTGGTCCAGCCTCGGTGCACGCCGAGCCTGGGCGATCGCGGCCGACGCCTGGCGCTTCTCGCGCCGGGCCCGGGCCGCGCGGGCGCGCGGCACGCTGGCCGGCCTGACGGTGGCGCAGTTCGCGGCGCGAGAGGGGCTGGGGGCCGACTTCGTGGAGGGCTTGATGCTGCCCGCGATCTGCACCGTGTGCACCTGCCCGACCGCGCTCGCGCGCGAGCTGCCCGCGGCATGGGCCGCCGACTACCTGCTGCGCGGGTTGACGCGCGAGGCGGTGAGGCGCGCGCGGCACGGCGCCGACGACGTGCAGGCGCGGCTGCTCGCGGGCGTCGGCACGCTGCACACGGACTGCCCCGTGCAGGCCGTGCGGCGCGAGGGCGACGGGGTGCGCGTGCACGCCGGCAGCGGCGGGAGCGAGCTCTACGAGCACGTGGTCTTCGCCACGCCCGCCCCGCAGGCCGCCCGCATGCTCGCCGACGCGAGCGCGCAGGAGGTGCCCGTGCTGGCGGGGTTTCGCACGACGCCGGTGGAGGTGGTGACGCACCGCGATGCGTCCTTCCTGCCGGCGAGCCGGCGCCACTGGTCGAGCGTGACGCTGCGAGTGGACCCGGCGCACGAGGGGCCCGAGTCGACGATCTGGCTCAACGCGGTGCAGCCGGCCTTGCGCGGCGCGCCGGACGTGTTCCAGACCGTCTCGCCGCACCGCGCGCCGGCCGCCGCCCAGGTGCTGGGCCACGCGCGCTTCGAGCGGCCGGTGGTGGATGCGCGCAGCGTCGCGGCGTTGCAGGCGCTCGCGCAGCTGCACGCGCAGCCCGGACGCCGCGTCTGGTTCTGCGGCGCCTGGGCGCAGCCGGGCGTGCCGCTGCTCGAAAGCGCCGTGCGCTCGGCCGCCGAGGTGGCTGAACGCCTCGGTGCGCCGATGCCCTAGCGGCGCCGATGCCCTAGCTTGCGGCCGCCGCCGCGGACGGGGTGTGTCGGGCGATACTGGCAACGGCTCACTCTCAGGCCTTGCTCCACCGTGAACACCTCCCCCGGCCCTTCGGCCCGCACCCCCGCGCCCGTGGCGCTGCTCACCGCCGCGGGCAGCGGCATCGGCGCGGCCGCGGCCCGGCGCCTGGCCGCCGAAGGCTGGCAGGTGGCGATCCTGTCGTCCTCCGGGCGCGGGCAGGCGCTGGCCGACGAGCTCGGCGGCCTCGGGGTGACGGGCTCGAACCGCGAAGCCGCCGACCTGCAGCGCCTGGTGGAGGCGGCGTTCGCGCGCTGGGGCCGCATCGACGCGGTGGTCAACAGTGCCGGCCACGGGCCCAAGGGCCCGCTGCTGGAGATCAGCGACGCCGACTGGCAGCTCGGCATGGAGTACTACCTGCTCAACGTCGTGCGCATCGCGCGCCTGGTGACGCCCGTGATGCAGCGCCAGGGCGTGGGTGCGATCGTCAACGTCTCCACCTACGCGCTCTTCGAGCCGGAGGCGGCGTTCCCGACCTCGGGGGTCTTTCGGGCCGGGCTTGCGGCCTTCACCAAGTTGTGGGCCGACCAGTACGCGGGCGAGGGCCTGCGCATGAACAACGTCCTGCCCGGCTTCATCAGCAGCCTTCCGGAGAAGGCCGAGCGCCGCGCGCGCATCCCGATGGGCCGCTACGGCAGCCCCGAGGAGGTGGCCGAGCTGATCGCCTTCCTCGCCTCGCAGCGCTCCTCCTACATCACGGGCCAGAACATCCGCATCGACGGCGGCATCACGCGCTCGGTGTAGGCTGGCCCGGCGACGGCGCGCAGTAAGCGCCATGCCAGCCCCAGGGCTTCCAATCAGGGTTTACGCTTAGTTTCTTCAGACTACAACCCACAGGAGACAGACATGGCAGTTCGTGACGTGGTGGTGCTCGGCGCGGCGCGCTCGGCGATCGGATCCTTCGGCGGGTCGCTCGCGGACATGGAGCCGGCCGAACTCGCCGGCACCGTGATGAAGGCGGCGGTGGAGCGCTCGGGCGTGGACCCGAAGGCGATCAACTACGTGACGGTGGGCAACACCATTCCCACCGAGAGCCGCTTCCCCTACGTGGCGCGCGTGGCCTCGATCCAGGCCGGGCTGCCGATGGACAGCGTGGCCATGGCCGTGAACCGGCTGTGCTCCTCGGGCCTGCAGGGCATCGTCACGACGGCGCAGAACATCCTGCTGGGCGACTGCGACTACGGCGTGGGCGGCGGCGTGGAGGTCATGAGCCGCGGCGGCTACCTCTCCACCGCGATGCGCACCGGCGCGCGCATGGGCGACACCAAGCTCATCGACACGATGGTGGCCACGCTCACCGACCCCTTCGGCGTGGGCCACATGGGCATCACGGCCGAGAACCTGGCGGCCAAGTGGAACATCACGCGCGAGGAGCAGGACGCGCTGGCCGTCGAGTCGCAGCGCCGTGCCGCCGCGGCCATCGCCGAGGGCCGCTTCAAGAGCCAGATCGTCCCCATCGTGAAGAAGACGCGCAAGGGCGAAGTCACCTTCGACACCGACGAGCACGTGAAGGCCGACACCACGATGGAAAGCCTGGCCAAGCTCAAGCCCGCCTTCAAGAAGGAAGGCGGCTCGGTGACGGCCGGCAATGCCAGCGGCATCAATGACGGCGCGGCCTTCCTGGTGCTGGCCGACGCCGCCGTGGCC
>JBDKFA010000278.1:0-21339 GCA_039798945.1 Pseudomonadota bacterium | reverse complement strand
AGCGCCGATCAGCGAATCGATCAACTGCATCAACGTCTGCCGAGAGGTTTCACAGAAATGATTGCGATAGGCAGAGATCAACTCGGCATTGGTGTGGTCATCGGGATCGAGGCCGAACTGCTCTGCATCTGGCGGACCGACATCGTCGGCGTGCGTCCCGATAAGCTGCAGCGCGTGGTACGAGCCGCTGAGGACCAGGGTGCGCAGGATCTTCTCGCGCTCCAGCAGATCACGTCCGTCAGCCGTGATGCCCCGCTTCATGGAGAACACCAGCCAGACGAAGGGCGCATTGCGAATGAACTCGCGGGTCACGTCGACGCGCGCGTCGTTGAGGTCATTGGTGCCGGGCAGGTCGGCCAGCTCGATGCCACCCCTGAGCGCCGGGAATGCGCCCGAAATCGTGACCTGCTTGACGAGCGGCCAGACAGCGCTTTCGGCGCGCACGACCGTGCGAAGGTGCTTGACCATCGACTGCGGGTCCTGGAAGTCGTGCACAGTGCGCGCACCGGCGTCGAACACGCGCTTCACATCAGCGGCCGGTTGCAGACGTGGTACTCGAGCCAAGGACTCAGGATCGTCCAGCGAGACGCCGTAAACCGCCTCGGCGCGCCGCCGCAAGTTGTTCACGATGCTCTTTGCCTCGCCATCATCGGCATCACCCGGGGCTGCAGCGTTGAGCAGTCGGTCGACTTCCGCTGCCCATTCCTCCGGGGTGGAAAAGTCGATCTCCACGCGGTAGCCCGGGCCTTCGGCGTGGCGCACGCGCGTCACGAACGAGGTGATCGACTGCGCCACGCCGACCTGCAGCAGCTGAACGCCCAGCAGAGCGTTGAGCAAAGTTGATTTGCCTGCGCCTGTGGTGCCCACCAGTGCCACTTGCACAGACTGCGGCCGCTCGAGCAGCGATTGAATCGCGGACGATTCGGCCTGCCAACGCTTCCACTCCTCATAGTGGCCAGACCTCGCGATCGGCTCGACTCGTGAGGCCATCCAGGCCTTGAGACGCGTCAGGGCGAGCTTGGCTTTGTGTATCGGCTCAGCATCCACAGTCACTGCAATCTCCGTGTCTTGCTTGGGTCTTCGGACATGTCACGCCGGCTTCACGGCGCGGCGCAACAGTTCCGCGAAGTCGTAATTGACGCTGGTGACCCCGAAGTCGGGTTCACGGCGGAAGGGCTCCCGGAGGTAGTGCGCGTTGTGCGACCCGCTTTCCAGGAACTCGACGAGAGCCAGGATGAACTGCTCGGGCTTGTTCAGCGAGTACAGGATCTCGTTGCGCGTCACCGTCACCGTGTCGGCCCCTTGCACACGGCCTTTGACCTCCAGAAAGCGGAGCTGCCCTGTGCGGGGATCTCGGCTTTCGATGTCGTAGCCCAGCTTCTCGAACTCGCGGTCGGTAGGCTCGAACCCCAGTCCGCGCTCGATGTCCATCACGACCGCGCGCGCCTTCGCTGCAGCGGCTTGGGTGTCGGCTGTTTCTGCTGGTGACTTCGACTGACCTGCCATGACAGCCACAAGGCCGCCCGGCACGACCACAACTCCGCCCATCACCACAGGCGGAACGGCGGTGATGTGCGCCTCGAGTTCCAGCTGGTGCAGGCGCTTCTGCAGCCGCGCCTGCAACTCGTCTGCTCGTCGGCGAGCTTCCTGAGAGTTGAGCTTGGCGTTGGCGCGACCGGCAGCCTCCAGCTGCTGGAGTTGTTGCGCACGATGGTCCCAGTGCGCGATCTCCTTGGTGAGCCGGTCCTTCACTGCGGCCCTGGTCTTGTCGATCCATGCGAGCCGCTGTCCGCGCACTTCCTTCAGGTGCTCAGGAACCACCTGGGCAACGGCGTGCGTCATGGCGCGTTGCTCAAGATCTGCGCCGATCCACTGGCACTCTGGCCGCGCGAGGATCGCCTCGACGGATGGCTCACCCTCCGCGAGTGGGCGGTAGTCCAGGTATGGCGCGTAGTGCAGATGGCGCGCCTGCCCCTGCGAATCGATCTCCACATAGAGCATGCGTCGCGAGACCGTGCGCCTGTCGCCGGCGGGCGTCGGCGAGGCGTCCTGGATGCTGTGTTCCAGGTACATCAGCACGCGGGGAGCCGTGCCGAAGTCACGCTCGTCCACCAGCACCGTTCCTCGGCGAAGCAGCTCGCGGTGGCGCTCCAGCGTCAGGTCGATGACGGCGTCCAGCAATGGATGGCCCGGGCAAACGAAAGCGGCTAATGCTTGCCCAGTCGGCGCGACGAGCTCCTTCTCGAAGGCGATGCGTTCGTAGCGGGGCAGGACAGGTTCGACAAGTCCGATTTGCCGGTCACGGCCGCGAACGGGCGCAGGCACATGGGTGACCTCGAAGCGGCGATGCTCCCGCTGGCGTGCCGTGCCGCCGAGGAGCTTGAACGCCTCCAGGAAGAAGGATTCGATGTAGTGGGGCTGCAGGCGACGCGCCTCGGCCCGCTGCATGTCGTCGCGGATCTGGGCGACGCGGGCGGCGTCCATGACGGTGTGGGCCAAGGCGTGCTCATCGAGTAGCGAGCGCAGCCCATCACGGTCGACAGCACCATCGATCGCACGCGTCAGACGCGCCTTGACTTCGGGTTTCTCGCCGTAGCGGATGGCATCTAGCAGAAGCTCTCTCAAAGGGCGACCGTCGAACACGAGCTTGCCGAGCACGTCGAACACTTGGCCACCAAGCGCCTGGCGTGCCAGTTCGAGCTTTTCTAGCAAGCGCAGGTAAACCTCGCCTTCGCGAGTCTTATCCGCCACCAGGTTCCACAGGTGACAGACCTCCGTCTGCCCGATCCGGTGGATGCGACCGAAGCGTTGTTCCAGGCGGTTTGGGTTCCACGGCAGGTCGTAGTTGACCATCAGGTGGGCGCGCTGGAGGTTGATGCCTTCGCCCGCTGCATCGGTGGCCAGCAGCACCTTCACCTGGGGATCGTGCTTGAAGGCTTCCTGCGCCTTCAGGCGATCCTCGCGCCCCATACCGCCGTGGATGACTTGCACGGCCTCTGGGCGACCCAGCCGATCCGCGATCTTCTTGCGCAGGTAACTCAGGGTGTCCCGATGCTCCGTGAAGATCACCAGCTTCTGGGAGGTAGACGGGACGGGTCGAGGTGGGGGGACCGCACCGTAGGTGGCTTCTGGCTCCCGGGCGTCCACGACAGACCCGGGGCTGCCGAAGACTTCATCGATGAGGCTGGCGAGCTCGTACCACTTCTTGTCGGTGCCACTGGAACGGACCTTGGCGGCCAAGGACTCCAGGTGCGTGAGCATGCCGATCTCAGTTCGCAATTCGCCCATCGTGCGCGCTGCAGTGGCCTCGTCAAGCACCTCCTCTTCTGCGGATTCCAGCTCATCGCCGGGTGCGTCTTCAAGGTCCTCAAGATCATCGGCATCGAGCATCCGGCCCTGCGGTACGAGGGCTGCGAGGCCTTGGCGCTCGGCCTCAAACTCGCGCAGGCGCTTCTCAAGCCGCTCCTTGCGCCGCTTGAGGGACTGGTAGATAGCCTCAGGAGAAGAAGCCAGACGCCGTTGCAGGATCGTCAGCGCAAAACCTACTGTCCCGGCGCGCTTGTCGTTCTGCAGGGCCTCTGCCCGATTGAACTCCTCGCGCACGTAGGTCGTCACTTCGCTGTAGAGCTGCTGTTCGGCCGGCGTCAGCTCATAGGTAACGGTGTGCGCGACGCGCTCAGGGAACAGTGGCGTGCCGTCGAACTTGACCAGGCTCTCCTTGACCATGCGCCGCATGAGATCGGCGACGTCGACCTGGTGAACGCCATCACGGAAGCGCCCCTCGAAGCGGTCGCTGTCGAGTAACGCCAGAAAGAGTTGAAAGTCTTCCTCTTTGCCGTTGTGCGGAGTCGCAGTCATCAGCAGCAGGTGCCGCGTCAAGCCGCCCAACAGGCGCGCCAGGTGATATCGCTTCGTGTACTTGACCTCGCCACCAAAGAAGGTGGCCGAGAGCTTGTGAGCTTCGTCGAAGACGACCAGATCCCAGCCGGCCTCGGGCGCCTGCAGCTTCTGCTGCACACCTTCGTTGCGGGAAAGTTTGTCTAGCCGAGCGATCACCAGGGGCGTCTCGGTGAACCAGTTGCCAGTGCGCGCGGCCTCCAGCTTGTCGTTGGTCAGGATCTCGAAGGGAAGTTGGAAGCGGCGCCAGAGTTCGTCCTGCCACTGCTCAGCCAGACTGCCGGGGCAGACCACCAGGCAGCGCTGCAAGTCCCCCCGCGTCATCAACTCCTTGATCAGTAAGCCGGCCATGATGGTCTTTCCGGCGCCAGGATCGTCTGCCAACAGGAAGCGCAGAGGCTGTCGAGGCAGCATGGCCTCATACACAGCGGTGATCTGGTGCGGCAGCGGATCGACCAGCGATGTATGAACCGCTAGTAGGGGGTCGAACAGGTGCGCCAGACGGATACGGTGCGCTTCGGACACCAGTCGGAACAGGTGACCGCTGCCATCAAAGCTCCACGGCCGTCCCGCCGCCACGATCTCAAGGCGCGGCTCGTCATGGCGGTAGAAAAGCTCGTTGCCGAGTCGTCCCTCGGCTGTCTTGTATGTGAGCTCTAGCCCCTCGGAGCCGAACCATTTCGCATTGACGACCGTGACGACGCCGCTGGGCATCACGCCACGTACGGCGCATCCGGGGGTGAGTTCTTCGAGTTTCACTTGCCTCGCCTATGCGGTCTGATGTTTTAGCTGGCTACGGCATGGGCTGCCGAACGATGAGATGCCGCCGCACGCGTATGCGCACCAGCAACGCACTCGGCCGGGTTCATCGGCTCGCCGATCTCAACTTGGTCGCCGTACCCAAGAACCTCCACTGCGATCTCCGTGAGATCGGCGGTAGGCGGGCGCAACTCCAGCAGATCGTCCTCCAGCCATCGACCAGTGCCTGCCGAGGGGTCGTCCATACTCTGCACCACGAAAGACTTTGTCAACGTCTCGTTGTACTCGCTGAGGGGCAGTTTCACCATCAGGCGGATTACCACGCGCGGGGTTATGTGCTGACTGGCAGTTTCGTTGGGAAGGATGGCGAACTTACTGATCAGTTCCTTGAACACCAGCCCCATCTGCACGTCGTCCACGCTGCTGGGTTGCAGATTCATGACCAAGTGATTCCCGCTCACTAGGTACAGTCGCTTCGACTGGAGTTCGGCCACCGACCAGAAGAGGGAAAGGAGGAGTTGTTCGATCATGCCTGCTGTGTTTGTTGGCGGGATTCCCGGCATCTAGAGCGACTCTCCCAGGGTCGGCATAGCGTCCGTACATCCGGCATAGAACTCCGAGCCTCTCCAGGGGCCTAATTCCTGCTGGCTAGTGTGGAGCGTGAGGCATGGGCGAGGCGGAGTCACCGCACGTTTCGCCAATTCTGCGGAACATGTAGGTAGCCCTTGAACCAAGCAAGGGCAGGCAGCCTCTTGACCACTTGGTAAAAGGTGAGGGGCAAGGACTCGGAAACCCTGCTTGAAAGACAGCGCGATCAGCAGCTCAGGCGTACTGGCGTCATCGTGAGGCCCGGGTGGCTCACTGGACGATCTGGACAAATCCACAGTTTTCTCAAGGGATCTCGACAGGGTCGAGGTGTACCTACATTGTCGGTGCGACTAACTGGCGGGTAGCGCTGCGCGTTTCCTGCGGGATCGTCACAAGGCCGTTACGACCCAACAGTGGCGTTGTCCGCCGTCTCCACAAATCACTTATGCCTCTGTCGTCCTCCCGCATGAACTCATCGTGAATATTGGAATGGGTGGATTCCCATGCTCACCTGTTTCTCGGGCGGGGTAGATCGCGCGAGCGGAGGTGGGTCCCCTCCCGGGAGCAACCAAGCGGCTGCAGCGCCGGCCCTCACGTCACAGGGGGGCGTTTATTGGACCCCATCTCCTGCACGGTGTTACGCGCCTCGCTTGGAGGTGGCCGCAGAACGGCTCGTCGCTTTCAAGGAGGCGTTTGCTGCGTCCATCGCGCGGCGCCGTCTCACGCCTGATCAGATCGACTCGATGCTTGCCGAGCGTGCGCGTGTCGACGCGATGTACCGGGAGTGGATCAAGACGGTCAGCCCCGAAGACGTCGGGCGGACGGTGGCAGTCGATGCTGCGGCTGCAGCATTAGAGTCGCTGTGGGCCAGGGGGTACCGGACGCCGCACAGGTGAGACGGCGCCTGGGGGAGGGCCTCGCGGCGTTGCTCGCGTGAGTTTTTGGGCGGGTTGACCAGTGCCCGGTACCGGTTCGGAGACCCCTTTTCGCCCTACTTCTCGCGCTCTAACGACTCGGCAAGGAGCCGCAGGCGTTCCTTGTCGGACTGAATCGCCGCCTTCTTCATGCGGGCCAGTATGACCCGTTCACTAGCCAGCAACTCCTCCGAGTACACGATGGACACCCCTTCGGTTACCTGAAAGACATGTTGAACCCTCGGGTTCTTCCCGTTGCTGTGCGCTGGGCTTGTCTTGCGGTTGGAGCGTCGTTTGATCCGAGAGTACGCGTCCGCAATCTCGGTAACGGTCATGTCTGAGCGCTTCAGGAGGTCGGCCACGCGGCTGACTTGGAGCCGGTGGTTGTTGGTGTACTTCGCGGCGCGGGTCCGTCCCGTTGGGCGGTCCACTACACCCAGCTTGATGTAGTAGCTCAACTGTCGGGCCGTGATTCCCGTGGCGTCAAGGAGCTCAGCCCTTGTGTAGGTTCTGGGTGTCGTTGGCCTAGCGGCCTCGCTGGGGCCAAGGAGTGAATCGAAAACCTGGGTCACCCAGTTCTTTTTGGCATTCATTGCTCGTGTCCAAATGTCATCAAAGTCCCCGGCTCGGCAGAGCAATACCTCGTTCTCAGGTGGAAGTTGACCGCCCTCTGATCATCGCGTGAGAAGGCATTAGGACACACCGAGCGAGGTCTTGCCATGGACTCGGCGAGCGCATACCTTGTACGCATGGAGGTCCAAAACTTCGCTGTTCTTCCCCCGCTTCTGCGCGGGGCGCGGCTTGCTGCGAAGCTGAGTCAGAAGGCGGTGGCTGTCCAGCTCGAGATCGATCAGTCGCACTGGTGCGGGATCGAGAAGGGGCGGCGCCCGCTGCCGCGCGAGGGTGCGCTCCAGCGCTTTGCCGTCCTCGTCAGGGCGACGGCTTCGGCCGCCGAGGAGATGCACTGGGCAGCGGCCCACGACCGGATCGTCGCTCAGGCCTTGAAAGAGAAGATGCCCGAGCCAGCCGTAGCGCTTCTCTCGAAGTGCCTTCGGGCGGCTCGTGTGCTGAGCACCACTGAGCTGCAGGGATTGTTGGCGACCGTCGACTCGGCCATAGCCAGCAAGCAGGAGCTCCAGCACCTGGCGCGTCGCGCCAGGTCAGCCAATGAGGAGGCCGCCATGCAGAAATAAAAACGGCGAGATCCCCTTTCGAAGATCCCGCCGGAAGGCCATGGGCATACCCATAGCACTAGCAGTTCCCATCATAAGCCCAGGCTTCCCGGCGTCAAGGTAGCGCGTGCGCTACCCGGGCCCGCCTTCGCCCTGCGAAGGCCTGATCAACGGCCACTTCAGGATGGCCGGGAGACCACTCATGCTCAAGCCCTACCCTGGGCGCCTCGCCTTGCGACGCCAGCGCCTGCTTGCGGCCGCTGCGGCCGCCGCCGTAACGACCCCCACCCTGGGCAACAAGCCCAACCCCGCCAGCCACGGCAGGGGGCCAGCCTCGCCGCAGGGCGAGAAGGCCCCGTCCACGGAGGGTTGGCGCGAAAAGCTCGATGCGCTGCTGGCGCTGTCCCGTGAAACCCAGCAGCCAGCGCGTTCTTTCTGCGTCGACCCGCTGGAGGCCGACGACCCCTCGGAGGCGCTCGCGTTGACGCCTCGCAAGGTGCGCTGCATCGTCAGCGTGTCCGGGCGCCGTCCGAGGGGGAACTTTCCGAGCCTGAAGTCGAGGGGGCGAGCGCAGTTCGAGAGCCTGGTCGAGGAAGACGCGCTGCGCGTCGCCGAGATCGCGCCGGGCGTCACGCGCCTTCGAACCCACCCCTACGTGCTGGCGCTGTGCGACGCGCAGGGGGAGTTCGGCTACACGCCGGACATCCTCATCCGCCTGGCCGATGGCTCCTTCCACTTCGTGGAGGTCAAGCCCGCCGGATACCTGGAGCGGCCGCGTGTGGTCGAGCGTCTCGTACGGGTGCATGCAGGCATGCGGGCCGCCCGACTCAGTTGGTCCATCCTGAGCGGGGCCACCCTGCGCGAGGGAGATCTGCAGCCGAGGCTCAAGGAAGTGCTGAAAGCGCGGCCGTGCTCCGGCCGCCCACACCCGGGGCTCGACACCTCCCAGTGGGACCCCAAGGGTGCAGCGGAGCCGGACGAGGAGACCGCCCAGCGCTGGGCGCAGGCGCAGACGATCTGCGACGAGATCGTGCGCCGCGCGATCTCGTCTGACCCCGGATGGGTGCTGGCGGCCGCCGCCGCGCGGGGAGGCCGCCCATGAGTGCCTTCACGAGGGGCCAGTCCATCTGGCGAGACAAGGTGCACTGGGAGGTGATCCGCTTCGACGGGGACGAGGTGCTCGTCGAGCAGATGGTCAGCGGCACCCGTGAGAAGGTACCGCTGGCTCAGCTGTATGACGAGTACGCGCAGAGCACGCTGCAGGTCAGCCAGGAGAAGCTCGACGAACTCGGCAAGGCGGAGTCCCCGCCCCACGCTCCCGAGCGCCAGCGATCCGCGGCAGGCCGCATCGAGACTGCTCGACGGATGGACTACATCACGCGGCTGGAGCGGATATCCGCATTCACGCTGGCTCGCAAGAGCCTGGTCATTGCGATTCGCGACATCAGCATCGCGCGCAAGGAGCCGCATCCACCGCACGTCTCGACGGTCTACCGCTGGCACCGCGAGTTCAACGAAAAGCGGCGCAGCGCCGACGCCATCATCGTCCGATTCGATCGCCGGGGCGGCCGCGGTGTCGGACGTCTCTGCAAGGAGGTCGAGGCGATCGTTCACGAGGCGATCGACGAGGTCTTCTTGAAGAGCAAGACCTGCAGCGCCGAGGCTGTGCACAACGCGGTTCATGTGCAGTTGCAGCTCCTGAACGCGACGCGCGTCGCCTCCCGGGTGCTCGAGCCCCCGAGCCTGCGAACCGTGCAGCGTCGGCTCAAGTCGCTTTACGCATTCGACCTCGCGGTTGCGAGGTTTGGCTACAAGGAGGCCGAGCGCCGGTTCGCCAACAACCTCGGTGCGCGCCCGGCTTCCAGGATCCTCGAGGTGGTGGAGATCGACCACTCACCGGTGGACATCCTCGTGGTGGATGCGAAGGGCGTTGTCATCGGGCGGCCGTACATCACCGTGGTGCTGGACCGGTTTTCGCGCAGCGTGTTGGGGTACCACCTCTCCCTGGCGGGTCACGGAACGGAGGCGGTATTCGAGGCGCTGCGCCACGCGCTGCTTCCCAAGACCTACCTGAAGCGCAAGTACGGTGACCTGAACCTGCGCTGGGAGCGCTACGGATGGCCCGAGCGGGTGTTGATGGACAACGGCGCGGAGTTCCACGCCGAGGCGGTGGCGCAGGCGCTGATCGATCTGTCGATCATCGCCGAGTACGCCGCATCCCAGGACCCGAACGACAAGCCCCACGTGGAGCGTTTTCTCAAGACGCTCAACTATTCCTGCGTTCACGGCCTGCCTGGCACGACGCTGGCCAACGTCAAGGATCGCATCGGCTTCAAGTCGGAGGACGAGGCGTGCCTCACCCTCGAGAAGCTCGACCGCATCCTTCATGTCTGGATCTGCGACGTCTACCACCAACGTCCGAATGCGGGGTTGCAAGGGCGCACGCCGGACGCGGTGTGGGCGCTCGGCGCCGAGGCCCATCCGCCTCAGCTCAAGCGCAACGCCGGCGACCTGGAGATCTCGTTTGCGCGCGTGGCCGAGTCGCGCATCTCCAACGACGGGATCGACCTCAACACCTTCAAGTACGTCTCCCCCGAGTTGCTGAACCTGCGCCGCGTCCTTCCCGAGATGGCGAAGGTGAGCGTGCGTTGGCCTTGGCACGACGCGGGACACATCTGGGTATGGGACAGCTATACGAACCAGTACCTGAAGGTCCCCAACCGTGACCAGGAGATGGTGGGCCTGACGGTGGATCAGGCCAAGGCGGCCATTAAGGCGCTGGCGGAGCCTGGCAACCCGCACCGGGACGTGAACGCCACCGCGCAGGAAACGATTCGCGGAATGGCGAAGGAGGCGCTTACCGACCCGAAGCTGAAGGTCCGCAGGAAGGGTGCCCGCCTGGACAACCAGACGAGCAAGCCCCTGCGCGATGCCGATGATGCCCAGCCGCCGGCATCGACTCCGGCACCCACTGCGGAGCCGGCTCCGCAGCCGGCTCCGCAGCCGACCCCCGCATCAGATGACAACCGACCCGCGACGGGTCGTGTGGTCACCCCGTTCAAGTTCAACGTGACAGATGAAGAGGAGCTGTGATGAGCATCCAAGTCCTTGATAGAGACGAACAGCCGACACCCCACCAGCCAGACATCGAAAGGATAGTCCGTCGCCTGCGCAAGGTCTTCATTCACACCCCCCACGTCGAACGGCTGATGGCCCGCATGGAGCGGCTCTACACCCACCGGTGCACCACCGAGGAGCCCGAGCATCTGGTGATCTCGGGCGAGTCCGGAGTGGGCAAGACCAGGGTCTTGCAGGAGTACTGCCGCCACAAGCTAAGCGTAGATCACCCTGAATTCCGCGAGATCCCGGTTCTTTACGTTCCGGTCATGCCGTCTTGCACGATCAAGAAGCTGTCTACCGAAGTGCTCAAGGCCATGGGCTCCCCCTTTTGGAACAGAGGAAACGAGCAAGACCGGACGGACCAGGTTCTAAAGCTGCTGCCAGTGTGTCGCGTCAGGCTGATCATCCTGGACGAGGTCAATCACCTCCTGGATCGCGGGCGTCACAACACGCACTACGCGGTGGCCGACTCGATCAAGCAGTTTGGTGACAAGACGGGCGTGTCACTGGTGCTGGCGGGTACACCGGTAGTGGAGGACATGCCCTTCACCAACGAGCAGTTGCGCGGGCGCTTCGGTGAGGTTATCCGCCTAGCCCCCCTTACCCTGGCCACTGACACGGACATTGAGATCTTCGTGAGCGTGCTGGGATCCTTTGCCTCCCTGCTCAGCGGCTTGGACTCGGTGGACATCACCTCCGAACCGCTCGTCCGCAGCATGGCCTTCGCCTCGGCCGGGCGGTTACGCGCGCTGCGAAGACTCCTGGTGCGGGCGGTCGAACTCGCCGGCGAGCAGTCGCCCCCTGCCCTGACGTTGCAGACGTTGGAGAGGGCCTTTTCGGAGGTCATCTATCCCTACGCCAGACCGGAGCGCAACCCGTTTTGCAGAAAGTTCGACGGCCAGCCCTTGGTGCAGCCCCGCGAGCCCTATGGGCCGTTCCGCAAGAGGTGAGCGCCCATGCAAGCAACATCCACCCGGGACCTCGTCCATCCCCTGACTCACCGGCCACTCAAGCCTGACGAGTGGTCCGAAGACTACCTCGTCTCCGTGGTTCGGGACCATGGCTTGAGGAGGCCGCAGCCACTCGATCGGATCCGAATTCGCGGGTGCTTGCCTTGGCACCAATCCGGGTTGGACGAGACCGAGGCGGCGAGGCACTCGCGTGGGCTGGAACTGCTGCAGGGGCGCGCCCGGTACGGGCCCATCCCCCTGCCGTTTTGGGCAAGCCTAACTGTCGGGCACATTTGCCGCTACTGTCCGCACTGCTTTTCGCAGGACCGGTACCTGCGGGCACGGTGGCGGATTCCGGACCTGCTCGTCTGCTCGAAGCACGGCTGCTTCCTGAAGGCAGACATGCGCGAGCCGGCAATTCGTCCCGCCAAGGCGAGCGAGAAAGTCGTCTATCGCGCCACTGCTACCGATGAGGAGCTCTACAGGGACGCGGTCTGCTGCTTGCCCGCGGAGTTTGAGGCGATGTCGGCAATCTGGGGCCCGATGGAGCGGGCCGCCGAGGAGTCTGCTCTCGCAGCCATGGACGAGCAGGTGGGTACGGTGGTGGCGTGGACGCTCGTGACGTGGCGAGTAGTCCTGCGTGTGGCCGTCGCCCACGTCGGGGATGTCGTCGGCTCTGCCGCCATAGGGCCGGCTGCGAGCATCGCACGGCTATTCGCGGATCTGGGGCTGTCGGTCTCACCGGATGAGGGCGGTGTCAAGCGATTCCTGCTCGGTTTGCGAGACAACGTTCACTTCATGGCCGCCAAGCGCGAGTTCAGGCGGCTGATGCGCGATGAGGAGCGGCAACCGACTCTGCTGGGGAAGTTGCCCCTGGCCGAACTGGAGGCCCTGTGTGGCTCGGCTGCGCCGAACGCCGTGGGGGTAACCAGAGCCTGGGAAATCGCGTTCCGAGAGGAGCGGCGCCAATGCTTCACGCGCAACGAGGTAATGGAGCAGTTCGGCGTGAGCGAAGTGATAGTCAACAGATGGATTCGCGAAGGTATGTTGAGGCGGACGGAGATCCGGAAGGTGGGCCAGAAGTGGATGTACTTCATCGACCGCCGGGACGTGAAGGAACTCTGGCGCCGGGTACAGGGCCTGACCTACATGGATGAGTTCATCGCCCGGAACCACATGGACTCAGCCACTTACTGGGCGCTGCGAGAAGGAGGATTCCTGAAGCCCGTGGTGTTTCACGACCGGCGGCACATCGTCCAGGAGGAATTCACTGCTCTGCTTTGCCGGCTCGAGCTGATGTGCGCGCCCAGGCCCGCCACCGTTTCCATGGAGCATCTGCTCTTCGGGCCGCAGACACGCAAGCTGGCTAGATCGGGCGACGTCTACTGCAGTCTCGTTCAGGCTGCGCTCGATGGCCGTTTCACCTTGTACCGCGATCTTCAGAAGTCGGGGCTGGCCGCCTTCAGCTTCGGCGCCGAGGGGCTGGCCGCGCTTAGCATGGCGCGGATCACCGCGCAGCGGACGCGGGCTCGCACGAGTTGTCCGGCGCAGCTGTCGCTGCTGGAGGAGGCGGTGTGACCGGCGATCTCCCGCAAGTGCGGGAGCCAGGCCGGGCGGCGCGCCGTGGATCGGGCCGCACGCCGCGTCCCCCCGCCACGATTGAAGACGCAACCTTCGCGAGGCTGCTTGTGCGTAACCCCCCGCGCGCGGGCGAACACGCCGGGGGCTACTGGCTGCGAGTGGCGCACGACAACGGCCTCATGCGCCCGCGGTGGCTGCTGCCAGCCGCCGGTGGCTCGACGATGTCGCTCGCACGCGTGTGCCCGGCGTGCCTGTCGAAGCCCGATCCGATCTGGCTGGAGCCGTGGGGGCAGAGGGAATTGCCGGCGTGTGCCACGCACCGGGCGTGGCTCGCGGAAACCTGCACCGGCTGCAAGCGGCCCATGCGGTGGGGAGCGGTGCGGCTGCTTGCCTGCTTCTGTGGCCACGACCTCCGAAGTCTGCCCAGCACGCCGATGACGGCACATGCCCAGCGGGCGCTCTTCGACGATCGCGTCCCTCTGGCTGTTCTGCTGTGGCTCGGGGCGCTGGTGCTGCACGGCCTGGACGGCAAGCCGCTGAAGAAGGCCACACGCCAGCGCATGCAGGACGTCATCGCTCTCGCCCACGCCGGTGCCGAGGCCGTTCAGGACTGGCCGGCGGGGCTGCACCGCGCGCTGGACGCCTGCCGCGTGCCGCGCTCGGGCGAGGGGCCCGCGCTTCGCCTGCTCAACGATGCGCTGCCCGGGCTCACAAGGCACATCCGCAAGATTGCCGACCCCGCCTGGCGCGCGCTCATCGACAAGGCGCTCGGTGAGTACGTGCAGGCAAGCCACCGGGAAGGCGAGCCCCTCATCGGCCGCAACGCCCCCGGCGCCAGGCCGACGACGGTGGCGGGTTACGCCCGGGTGGCCGGCGTGCGCCCGCTGCGCCTCTCGGGCGCGTTCGACCGGCTCCCCGGCAGCGAAGCGGCGCGCCGGCAAACGGCAGGTGGCCGCGCGAGGAGGCTCGTCACGCAGGACACGGCCACCCAGGCCCGAAGGCTGCTTGCCGACCAGATCACCCCGAAGGAGGCGGCGCGGACCCTCGGGCTCACGGTGCGGCGCATCCAGGCGCTCGTGAAAGCCGGCCAACTGGTCAGCCCGGGCGGCCCGCCCCACACACTCAGCCGCGCCGCGGTGGCGGCGCACAGGCAGCGCCTGGCCGCAGTGCTCTCCTGCGCACCCCGCCCGGCCGACGCCACCACCCTCGCCCACGCCCTGCGCTTGTGGGTGCCCATGGACCGCACGGCCGGCCTGCTCGACGCGATGGCAGCGGGCCGCATCGCTCTGCACGGCACGGCCCGCACGATGCGCGCCGCCAACGTGTGGGTGAGCGAGAAGGCGGTGCGGGCGTGGGTGTCGACCCCGCAGGAGGCAGCCCGCTCATGGCTGACCATCCCCGAATGCGCCGAGCGCCTGGGCATCAAGCAGGAGGTCGCCTACCACCTCGTGCGCAAGGCGTTGATCCGGACGGAGCGCGTCAACTCAGGCCGGCGTGAGGCGCAGGTGGTGCCGCTTGGCGCGCTGGAGGTTTTTCAGGGGGAGTTCGAGACCCTGGCCCGGGCTGCGCAACGCGCGGGGGTGGACCACCGGGCGGGGCTTGAGTGGGCGCGGGCGAACGGGGTGGAGCTTGTCAGTGGGCCGGGGGTGGATGGGGGGAGGCAGTACTGGGTGCGCCGAGATTCCTCGGCGGCGATAGTGCCGGAAGAGAGTCCGCCGCAAGTGGTAGATGAGGGATGGACCTCTACAGCCCCCTAGAACCGGACCCGGGTCATGTCGCGCTGAGACGTGAGCGAGCAGACCTCCGGATACGCTAATCAAGCGTTTCGCCGACGATCACGCCGGGGCACCTCAGTGGCGACCGGGTTTGCATCGCCCCTCGCCGGTCCATCTGACATCGATGCTGCCAATTGATCCAGCCGGTCCTGTGTGAACGGCCGATGCTCGGGTATGACCTCGACCGTACCAGCAGCGTGCGCGCGGTCGGTCCAATCCTTGCGCTCGTGCAGGATGGTGGCGCCTCGGCCGGTTGCCGTCGACTTGAGTTGAGCACCGATCTCTGCAGGCGTCGCGAGGTACATGCGGGACAGCTCGCTGGCGTTGGTGCCCTTGAACCGGACTAGGCAGAAGATGGTCAGCCAGGTCTGTCGGGCCTACCAGATGTTGACGTCGCGCCCAGCTGGCACTAGTCAAGGTCAAGTGGGATGACCGTCATCGAGTAGCGGGCTCCACGTACCGCCTCAGCCGCGAGGAGACCGCCTTGCGACCCCTCTGTATCGAAGCGCAACACGCCGCAGGCCATAAAGTCGCCCGTGTTCCGGAGGCCCGGGCCCCTTTCCGAGAGACAGTTCTTGGCGCGCCGGTGCCCCAAGCCCTGTGGAAGACTACAGTGTAGTCGCCCCATCTTGGTGCAGATCAGAAAAGTTGCTCACTCTCATCCGAGGAACTACCCTCGGGCCCGCCACTCGAATTAACTCATAGGTTAAGATTGAAGCTCAAGGTCCTAGCCGAAGGGGAGTACGAGATCGTCGCTGTGATGGACGGGGATGCTTGCCCTGCGGAGGCGTTCTTGACGGAAGGCCCGTCAGACACCTATGCAACACGTGCAGGTCTGGTCGAGATGCTCAAAGAGGTAGCGCAAAGCGGGTTCCACGGCGTTCCGGGGAAGTGGTGCCACGAAGCGAACAAGAAGGAGCAGGTCTACGAGTTCATTAAGGGCCCGCTGCGCTTGTTCTATTTCAAGGGCAGTGGAAAGCAGATTGCCGTGTGCACGGGCGGTGCGAGGAAGAAGGGAAATAAGGCCGACGCAGGAGCTGTAGCGTTCGCGGCAGGCATGCGCAAGGCCTACTTCAAGGCTGTTAAAGAGAACACATTGGAGATCGTCAGCGATGAAGAAGATCAGTAAGGCGCTCAGCCAGTTCGTGACGGACGCGAAGAAGACCGACTCCTACTGGGTGGAAGTCACCAAACTAGAGTTCGCAATAGCGCTTGAGCAGCGTCGAAAGGTCGCAGGCATGACCTACAAGGCGCTTGCCGAGAAGATCGGGGCTAGCGGCGCATATATCAGCAAGGTTTTTCGGGGCGATACCAACATGACCATCGAGAGCATGGTCAAGCTCGCTCGGGTCACCGGTGGGCACCTTGTAGTTCGTATCGTGGATTCGGAAGCAGAGGTTAGCGGCTGGGACGCAAGCGCGTTCGCTGCTGCAAAGGTCATCGCGAGCGCGAAGAAGGCACAACATACAACCAAGACCAGCGAGACGACCCTGGCATCTGCTAACGACGAGCGGTTCGCGCTTGCAGCATGAGCGACCAGCACCCCATCAGCCTCGAGACTGTGTTGTTCACTAAGTGTATGGTGACCGCAGTTCCAGGCTACACGCGACCTGAGGGCGACAGGTCGCCAATGCCGGGACCTGAGAACAACATTCAGGTTCGAAAGGATGCTGAACGAGGGCATGGTTGGTACGAGGCCACCATGCGCACGGTTATTAATCCCTCTATGGAGAAGACCGCTCCTTACAGCGTAGAAATGGTGTGCACTGCGATCCTGCACGCAGATGACACTTTGACCGAAGAAGACGCGAGCCGCGGCATCTTGATCACCGCTCACAGTGTTTTGTACGGTGCGATTCGGGAAACGGTCGCGTGGCTCACGGGTCGGCAACCGTATGGTCCGCTAGTGCTTGGCCTCTCCGTCCTTCGTCCCCCAGCCGAAGCGCAGGAGGCCGCACTTGAGAAGCAGTAGAGCTCGGCTTCCGGTAGGCCCCCTCGCCTGCCTTCGAAACGGTACCCAAAGCAACCTGCACAGAGAGTAAGCGCTGTGACCCCCAGCGTCCTGGCACGCTGAGTTCGTTAGCTGCGGCGTCTGCCGACCGTCCCGCTTCGCAGGCTGCGACGGACCGCTATGGGTCGACCAAGCAGTTACACGCCCCCAGGAGTTGCGGATGCCTGGGGGGTAATGTAGAGACCATGTCAAAGGTGCGCGGCAGGGCCCGGATTGTCTACAATCCGTCCGACCTGCTGCACAGTAACTGTGGCACCAGCTCCGGCGAGTCGCACTAACTGTGTCGCCGCCACGGTAGCGCTGTGGCGCGGGCCCCGCTAAGTCCTTGTCTCGTAATAAGTGGCAGAGTAATAAATTCGGCGCGGCGCGTAGGCGCGCGGCGCCAAATTAATTGCGACTCGCGACAAAGTAATGCGACAAACGCGACAGAGTTATTGCTACTGGGGCGGGGTTGTAGATTGTTGACAATCCTGAGGGGGGCCTGAAGGGGCTTCTGGATCGGGTGCCGAGCGGCAAGATTGGCCGCCCCAGACCAACGAACTGGGCCCGCCCAGGCTTCTCCTCCATTGATCGAACCCCGCGCCGTCCGCTCAACCAGTGGGGTCGCCGGGCGAGACGGCCCTCGGATCTCCGGTCGCGAGATAACTTTGACGTGATCGCCGGGCGAGGGGCAGCTCAAGATTGAGTGCGGCCGGTCAGGCCCGACGGTCGAGCGACTGCTCCTGCTCGAAGCCGCCATCCGCGGGTCGGCACAGTCGATGGCCGCTTTGTGCACTTGACCGGCTGCTTGGTCTACTCCTCGGACCTGATCGCGGTCGAACGACTGCTGCTGCGCACCGCGACAGGCTGAGCTCGACCTTTCTGCGACGTTCGCTTTCTCGCAAAGCAGCCACTCTGACGCCGCTTCTTCGCCAACCTTTGGCTGTTTGAGAATGAGCTGATGGATCGGGTCAGGTTCCTTCCAAAGGCGCCGAGCCATTCACTGCGCGGCCCATACGCTGAGCCAGCAGATCGCCAAAGAGTCTGACGCGCGCCGGCGCGAAGCGAGACACCGTCAGCAGATGGACTGGCGAGGGCGCCATCACCCAATTGGGCAGTACGGGAATCAGCCGCCCCTGGGCAACGTCTTCCCTGACGATCAGCTGGTCGAGGGCGCCGATGCCCGCGCCCAGAAGAACCAGTTGCCGCACCATTGCGACGCTTCCGGCCACGAAGCGACCGCTCACCTCGATGCGCAGTGCCTCACCATCGTGTCGCGGCCCCGAGTTGAGCCGCCAGGCCCTGCCTGTATCGCCCGATTGAAGGCGCACACACATGTGGCCTGAAAGGTCATGGGGTGAACTGGGTACCCCGGCGCTCCTCAGATAGGCAGGTGACGCAAACAGCCCACGACTTACCGCCCCCATGCGTCGAGCGACCAAGCCAGAGTCGGGCAATGAGCCGATGCGTACTGCGGCGTCTAGCGGTTCGCTGTAGAGGTCCACCACACGAGGACTCAGGTCGAGTTCCACATTAACGGCGGGATGCTGGCGCGTGAATGCCTCCAGGACCGGTGGCAAGTACAAGGTGGCGAAGTCCGGTGTGCAACTCAGGCGCAACGTGCCTGTTGCAACGGAAGCGCCTTCCCGGATCTGCTCGTGCGCAACCCGCGCCTCTTCGACAAGGTGAGCGCTGCGCGCGAACAGATCCGCCCCGGCGTCGGTCACATCCACTCTTCGCGTAGTGCGCGTGAGCAGCGCCAGGCCCAGCGAGCGCTCGAGCCCCGCGATGCGACGCGAGAGGGTGGACGCCGGCATATCCAGATTAGCGGCCGCTGCCGTGAAGCTGCGCGTGCGCACGACTTCAACGAAGAGGGCCATGTCACGGAGCAGTTCGATGGACATTTATGCCATTGATGGATAAGTGAAAGCCATTTCAGAAGTTTATCTCTGTTCGATGCATTAATAAGCTTCGCGCATGTTCAACCCATCAGACGCAACAGTTTCATGACTGCAACCGACAGACGGCACTTCGTCGCCGCAACAGCAGGGACGGCCGCCGCGCTGATCGGCGGTGTTCACCTGTCCGCCTTAGCAACACCCTCCACTTCTCGCAAAGCAACCCGAGGAACATCCATGACACAGCACACCGACCATCGCGGCTTCAAGATCGAAAACACCGCCCTCGTCCTCGTGGACCACCAGGTCGGCACCATCGGCTGGGCGGGCGAACTGGCAACCGATGCCGAGCGCGACCAACTGAAGATGTGGGTCCGGGTGATGGCGCGCTTCGCCAAGTCGGCCGGCATGCCCGTGGTGCTGACCAGCAGCTTGGAGGGAGAGGCGCAGGGTCCGCTGCTGCCCGAGTTCAAGACGCTGATGCCAAGGGAGTACGAGCAGCGTATCCAGCGCACCGGCGTCATCAACGCCTGGGATGACCCGGCCTTTGTCAAGGCCGTTCGCGCCACCGGGAAGAAGAACCTGCTGATGGGCGGCTTGACCACCGATGTGTGCCTGGTACCGCCTGCACTGTCAGCAAAGGCCGAAGGCTTCAACGTGGTCGCCCTGCTCGACATCTCCGCCGCTTGCACGAAGATTGCTGCGCAGAACTGCCGCGACATCCTGCAGCGCTCTGGCATCGACATCATGACAGTCACGCCCATGATCACCAGCTTGTTGGGGAACTACAAGAACCCGGCTTCGGCAGGCTTCTTCGAGGGATTCAGCGGCGAAGGTGTCTACCAGGCTTTTGCCAAGGGCAATCTTCGCTGAGTCCATGGACCGAAGGCATGTCGGCATGGTCGGAGGATGTCGCCACGGTTGTGCTGATGTGCTTGATGCTGATGAAGGAGTCGCCGACGGTCCATCGCGCTGGCAACGCTTGGCTGACACGATGAGGATGACATGACGACTCTGAGGAGCATTGTTCAGCGGGAGGCTGGCCAGGCGATGGGGCCCATCGTTCGGTTGGTTGATCCGCACGGACTCGGCGAGAGGCTCAAGCCCTTCGTATTCCTGGACTTCTTCGATGCCGAAATAAAACCGGGGTTCGGCTTCGGCATGCATCCGCACTCCGGCATCGCCACGCTGACATGGCAGCCTGGCTCCGATGTGGCCTACCAGGACACCACCGGCCAGGATGGCGTTCTGCGGGCTGGAGGCTTGGAGTGGATGAGTGCGGGCGGCGGTGCCTGGCACCGAGGGCAGTTGCTTGGACGTGGCCGCGCAACGGGCTTCCAGCTCTGGGTGGCCATGCCACCAGTCATCGAAGACAACGAAGCCTTCGGGCAGTACGTACCGCCCGAGCAGGTACCTCGCATGGCCGTTCCTGGGGGTGAACTTCTCGTGTTGTTGGGTGAGATGTCGGCTCTGGGGTTTCGCTCCGCCAGCCCAATCGAGTCGCACCAGCGCATGAATTACTTCGTGGTGAGCCTTGACGGCGACGCCACGTGGCAGTTCAGTCCACCTGAGGATCACGATGTCGCTTGGGCCTTCGTCTTCTATGGCGACGCCAAGGTTCAGGGCCAAGCGGTGAGCCGTGAGCTGATCGTGCTGGACGCCGAAGGCGACATCCATATCGCCGCGGATGGCGGTGCGGTACGCGTTCTGGTCGGCACTGCCGCCAAGCACAACTATCCACTGGTTCTGGGGCCCAGTTCGGTTCACACGCAGCGAGCATCACTGCAGGCGGGGCATCAACGCATTCAAGCCATTGGCAGTCGACTGCGTAACTCGCAACGGACCCGCTGAATCGTGAGCGCAGTGAAGGTCGCCTTTGGGTGCGCTCCCCGGATGTCGGCTTCTGGCCGGGTGCGTGAGTTCGCGGCTGCGCCAGGGAGCTGACCTTCAGCTCGGCAGCCTCACCGACCAAGGACAGCTTGAGGCAGAGCCGACGTAGACCCGGAGTCGGCCAGGAGCGGCCCTCCGGAGCGGTCGGCTTCCCGCGCCAGCAACCGAACGCTGCCGGGTGTACTGCGGTGCTTGCGATCCCCGGTATCGCCAATATGTGCTTGGCGCGAGAGGTCCATGTTGGAGGCATTGACAACGCATTCGACTGTTGTCATCATGTCCAACAATGAAGGCTTTACCATTGATCCGTCGCAGGGTAGTGCTGGCTGCGGACGCGTTTGTGGAGGTCGTCGTGTGGCGGGTGCGCGAGCGGGTTCCGCCGGCTTCGCCTCCGTTCAAGTACAGACTGGCGTATGTGGTTGACGGGCAATGTGTGGTTCGGTATGACAACGAGCGGGGCAAGGGCGACCACCGTCACGTCGGCAATGCGGAATCGGTCTATTCCTTCACCACGCCGGAACAACTGACGTCCGACTTCGAGGCGGAAGTGAAGAGGTGGAATCATGAACACGGTCGTGCTTGAAGTTCGCTCTCTTGCGCAGACTCTGGCCGATGCCGCCCGTGCGATGAGGACGGCTCGAGGCGAGCGCGAGGCACGTATCGCGTTTGCAACGCCTGAACTGCTCTGGCAGGTTCTGACTGCGAAGCGATGGGAGCTGCTCAAGGGCATGTGCCGGGCGGGGCCGATGTCCATTCGCGAGGCAGCTCGCCGGGTGAACCGGGATGTCAAGGCGGTTCACAGTGA
>JBDKFA010000277.1:0-9878 GCA_039798945.1 Pseudomonadota bacterium | reverse complement strand
CTTCTGCGCGCGGGTCGACCGCCAGCGTGTCAACAAGCGCGTGGTCGAGGCGCTCGTCAAGGCGGGCGCCTTCGACGCCCTTCACCCGGACCGTGCAAGCCTGCTGGCGAGCGTCGGGCTGGCCTTCGAATGGGCCGATACCCAGGAGGCGAATGCGCTGCAGGCCGGGCTCTTCGACTTCGGTGCCGAAGGCGAGGAGGCGCATGGCTCATCGGCGCGCGAGCCCGCGCTGGTCCATGCCGAGCCCTTGTCGGTGCGTGAACGCCTGATGCTGGAGAAGGGAGCGCTCGGGCTCATGCTGTCCGGGCACCTGTTCGACGAGCATGCGCAGGAGGTTCGCCGCTTCGCGCGGCGTGCCGTGGCCGACCTCACCGATTCCCGCGAACCGCAGCTGGTGGCCGGGGTGGTGGCCGGCCTGCGGGTGGTCAACGGGCAACGTGGGCGCGCTGCGATCTTCCGTCTCGAGGACGGCACAGGCGGGATCGAGGCCGTGGTCGGCGAGGAACTCCTCGACGAGAACCGCGAGCTGCTTCAGGAGGACACGCTGCTCGTGCTGCAGGGCCGTGTGCAGAAGGATCGCTTCTCCGGCGATGCCCTGCGGCTGAATGTCGGCCAGCTCTGGGACCTCCCGGCGGCGCGCGCACGCCATGCACGCCACCTGCACGTGGCCGTGAAGGGCTCGCTGCCGCCGCTGGCCGAGCTGATCCGCACCTGGCCCGTGCGCCGCGTCGAGACCGAGCAGGGCGAGCTCCGGCGCGGGCTCGCGGTGCGGCTGCGCTTGCAGGGGCGCGGGGCCACCGCCGAGATCGACCTGGGTGAGGAGGGCCTCTTCTGGCCCTGTGACGAGGCCTTGGCGCGTTGGCGCCAGGTGGCTGCCGGCGGACAGGTCGCGATCGTCTACGAAGGCGAGTGACCCTTCCCGGCCAACGGCGCTTCCGGGGGCATGGCCCCGGTGCCCGTTGCCGGTGAAGGCGTCCGGATGCGCTGCTCGGCCTGCAGCACCGGGTTGAAGCGGGCATCGTTGTACATCTTGAACTGGCGGTACACCTTGAAGGTGGCGCGGCCGGCCAGCGCATCCTGGAGCAGTGCATCCAGGCAGCCGGCGAGGTCGCCACGTTGCCGCTCGAGTTGCGCGAGACGGGTTCGGCTGAGGGCGCGGTGTGCCTCGTCCACGTCGGTGCGGCCAGCCTGGTCGCGCATCGCGCGCAGCTTCAGGGCCAGGATCGACAGGCGGTCGACCATGCTCCCGGCCGTCTCGCTGTTCAGCCGCGCCTGCGTCGGCGCGCGGGAGATCGGCGCGTCTGTGCGCGCCGACGCTTCATCCACCAGGCCGAGCTCCACGAGCAGGATCTCGTCCACCCGTTCGGTGGCGTCGTTGCGGGCCTGGTTGTAGCGGTCGATCGCGCGCTTGTTGGCGGCGATCTCGGCGTCGGCGACCTGTGTGCGGCGGGCAAGGTCTTCCTCGGCCCACAGCCGTGCGTTGAAGCGGTGGTTGGTGGCCACCGCCTGCCACAAGGCCTGCAGCCGAGCGGGGAGCGCTCCGTGCCCCGGCACCGGGGCGAGGGCGCTTTCAGAGGCTGGCCAGCCGCTCGTGCCCAGAAGCCGATCGTGCAGGGTCGTGACCTGTGCGCCTGTCAGCGGCGCGTGAGACAGGGTGGGGGTGGAGTTCATCGTGGGTGTGGGCAGGCCAGCAGGTGTCGCGCACGTGCGAGCACCGCCTGCGGTTCGGGCCAGCGCGGCCAGCCGCGCTCGATGTGCACCTGCGGGCCCCAGGCGCCCCAGTGCTCGGGAATGGTGGGCCCGAGCACCGACAGCAGCGGCGTGCCCACCGCGGCGGCCAGGTGCCCGGGACCGGTGTCGTTGGAGACCACCAGCGCCGCCTCGGCAATCAACGCAGCGTAGACGCCGAAGTCCACGCCTGCCAGGGTGAGTGCCGCTGGAAAGTCGCGCCGCGCGTGCTGCTCCTCGTCACCGGGGCCGGGGCACAGCACGACGCGCTGCCCCGACTCCGCCGCTGCACGCTCGACAAAGGCGGCGAAACCCGGCCAGTGCTTGTCGTGGCGGTCGTACGTGCCTCCCGCGAACGGGCAGGCGAGCAGGAACCCCGGCGTCAGGCCGTGCGCGCGCATGAGGGTGCGGGCCTGCTCGCGGGCCGCAGGCGCGATGCGCCAGCCGATGGCGGGCGGGAGCGGTGCGGCCTGGCCGAGAAACGCGTCGCCCAGCTGCCAGTACTCGGCCAGCGTATGCACGCCCTGGGGCTTGGGCAGCGCACGGTGCAACAGCGGCGAGCGCCCCTCGTAGGCGAAGCCCAGTGGCCGCCAGCCGCCCAGCCTGGCCTCGAGCGCGCTGCCGAAGGAGTAGGGGAAGACGATCGCGTCGAGGCCCCGGCTCGGAAGCGTGCCCGACCGGCGCAGCTCGCGACGCAGCCGGCGCCACTGTGCCACGCGGCCGGGCAGGTCGGCCGCGAGCACGTGCACGGGCCAGCCGAAGCCGCCGAGCAGCGCCGGTGCCCAGCCCTTTCCCAGCAGGTGCAGCGCGTGACCGGCATCAGCCAGGCGCTGCAGCGTGGGCACCGAGAGCACGACATCGCCCACCCAGTTGCGCAGGCGGACGACGAGGGCGGTGGGTGGCACGGTGCAACGGCAAGCGGCTGGAAGCCCCGCATTGTCGGCCAACAGGGTTGGGAAGGGGGGCCAGGCGGCGTGGCTGCAATGCCCTGCATCCGCCGCACCCCCTGCCGCACCCCCTGCCGGTTTCAACCCGCCGATCCGGCCGCGACCGCGGCCGCAGGAGCACCGGCCGGTGCGGGGCTTGGCTTGGCCTTGCCGCGGCGGGCCTCGGCTTCGCCCTTGTCAGGCCTGGCCCCGCGAGCCACGAAATCCTCCCGCGCCTGCTTGGCCTTCGGTGCAGCCGCCGCGTGGTTTTGGAAGGCAGACCCCGCCACCCGCAGCCCGGCCTGCGACATCCGCCGGGCGTTGCCCGGCCCCATGCCGCTGACGCGCTGCATGAGGTCGTCCCAGCTCTTGAACTCGCCGCTCTTGCGGGCAGCCAGGATCTTGGAGGACATCGCCGGGCCGATGCCCTTGACCGTCTCGAGCTCGGCCTGCGAGGCCTTGTTGACATCGATTGCAGCCGGGACGGCTGCGGCTGGAAGGGTGCCCGCCAGGGCCAGGCAACCGGCCAGCAGCCACGCGCGCAGGGATGGGATCATGGGAAGACTCCTGTGGGGTGATGGCCGACGGCGCCGGCCTGCAGGAGATTCTTCGGTGCCTGCGGCTTGCACGAAACCCGCTTGCGGGCCCATCGAAAGTGGGCGCTCCAATGGGGGAGAGGCTGCCCGGGCAAGCTTTCAGGGGGGGGTGTCCGTGCCCTGCGCCGCCGCGCGCCGGATGCGCCGAATTCGTCGCGTCATGCGCCGTATGCGGTTCAGTCGGCGCAGCTCCTGCACGATGCGTTCCGGCCACGCTGGCCGGACCTTCGTGCAGCACGCGTCCCACGTGTACTGCGAGGCCAGTTCCTCGGGCGTGAGGTCGTACTCGAGGATGAGGCGTTCGACATCCCGGTGCGGATCCATCTCCGGGTGGTTGCGGTAGAGCTCCCCCCCCAGCGGCCGCGTGTGCCACACGGGCGTCGCGTCCAGCAGCGCGATCAGATGGCGACGTTCATGGCCCACCAGGCGCGGCCACACCCAGTCCAGTCCCCACCCGCTGCGGCTGCGCGCGAAGCTGGCCTGGCAGGCACGCAGGGCATCGCGGTCGAAGATCGGTGCCATCACCTCGACGAAGCCCGTGTGGCGCAGCACGTGCCCTGGCCGCTGCAGCAGCATCGGGTGGGCATGGTAGGACTGCGGCGTCAGCGCAGGTTGAGCCAACGCGAGCCCGAAGCCACGGAACAGCGCGAACATCCGGTTGATCGTGGCCGTGTCCACGGCAAGGTCGTCATCGGGGAACCAGAACACGTCGTAGCGCACGACCAGTTCCGGGTGCGCGTCCAGCAACTCGCCTATGCAGGGCCACTTCGGCCCTTTGCGTGCTTCCCAAAGCGGCGTGTCGGCGCGGTAGCGATCGGCATCGGGCCCGTAGTAGCTGATGAACAGGTCGAAGTCGCGTGGCGCGCCGGCGATCCATTGAGCGTGCAGCGACCGGTCTCCGGCCCGCAGCACGACGAGGTTGCGCAAGTGTGTGGTCGTCATCCCCGACGCTCCAGCAGTTCGTGCCCGACCTTCAGCGCCGCCGCGACGATCTGGTCCATGTTGAAGTACCGGTACTGCGCGAGCCGCCCGACGAAGGTCACGTCGCGCTCGGCATCCGCGAGTTCGGCGTAGCGCCGGTACAAGGCCTCGTTGGCCGGGTTCGGCACGGGGTAGTACGGGTCTCCCTCGGCCTGCGGGTACTCGCGCACGATCGAGGTGCCTGCGTGGGCCTGCCCCGTCAGGTGGCGAAACTCGGTGATGCGGGTGTAGGCATGGCGGTTGGGGTAGTTGACGGTGCCCACCGGCTGCAGGCGTCCGCCCGGCACCTGCGCCAGGTGTTCATGCTCGAATCGCAGGCTGCGGTAGGGCAGGCGGCCGAAGCGGTGTCCGTAGTACGCATCGACAGGCCCGGTGTAGACGAGATGCCCGAACCGAAAGGCCGTGCGCGCCTGCGCGTCGTCCCAGCCCGTGCGCACCGTGATCAGCGGATGGTCGAGCATGCGCCGGAACATCACGCCGTAGCCCTCGGCTGGCATGAATTGGAAGCGGTCGGTGAAGTAGCGGTCGTCGTCGCCCGTGCGTGTGGGGATGCGCGCCGCCACGCCCGCGGAGAGCTCGCTCAGGTCCAGCCCCCACTGCTTGCGCGTGTAGCCGCGGAAGAACTTCTCGCACAGGTCCGGGCCGACGCTGTTGAGCACCACGTCCTCGCTGGTGCGCAGCGGCTCGCGCGGCGTGCGCACGCGCTCGAGGAACCGGGCCACCCCGTCTTCGTCGAGCGCCAGGCCGTAGAGCCGGTTGATCGTCGTGCGGTTGATCGGGATCGGCAGCAGCTCGCCCTCCACCTCCGCCAGCACCCGGTGCTCGTAGAAGCGCCAGGTGGTGAAGCGCGAGAGGAAGCGCATCACGGCTTCGCTGTTGGTGTGGAAGATGTGCGGGCCGTACGGGTGCACGAGCACGCCCTGCGCGTCGTGTTCGTCCCAGGCGTTGCCGCCGATGTGCGGGCGGCGGTCGACGATGGCCACGCGCCGTCCCCCGTCGGCGAGAATGCGCGCGCAGGTGGAGCCTGCGAAGCCGGCACCGACGATCAGGAAGTCGACCTCGGCAGCAGGCGCGGCGTGTGTGTCGGTCATCGGGGTCTTGCGGGAGGGGTGTGTGCCGGACGAATCGAGGGACGAGGATTCGGGGCCATGGAAGGACGCCGCGGCGGATTGTCTCAGACGCCCTCGCGTGCTGCACTTCGTCACCGGCGGCTTCTCCGGCGCCACGGCCGTAGCCGTCGACCTCGTGCGCGGCTCGCGCGCGAGCGGCCGGTTCGAGCCGTTGCTGGTTCTTCGCCGCAAGCGCCACACGCCCGAGGCGCGCGTGCAGGCGCTGCGCGCTGAGGGCCTGGCCCTGGAGCTCGTGCCCGGCTGGCCGCACCTCGCCACCATCGCGGCACTCGTGCGCGTGTGTCGCCGTTTCCAGCCCGATGTCTTCGTTGCCCACGGCTTCAGCGAGCACCTGTGGGGTCGCTATGCGGCGTTGCTGGCTGGGGTGCCGCACCTGGTGCATGTCGAGCACAATTCGCGCGAGCGCTACACGCGCTGGCGTGCGGCGCAGGCGCGCTGGCTGGCCGCACGCACCGGGGCGATCGTCGGCTGTTCGGAGGGGGTGCGCGCAAGCCTGCTCGAACTCGGCATGCCACCCGCGCGCACGTTCGCCATCGACAACGGCATCAGGCTCGAGCCGTTTGCCCAGGCGGGCGACCGAGCGCACGCCGAGCGCACGGTGCAGGTGGTGATGGCGGCGCGCTTTGCACGCCAGAAGGACCCGGCGACGTTGATCCGCGCAGCCGCGCGCCTGCGCGCGCGCGGGCTCGTGCTGCCGGTGCTGTTCGCCGGTGGCGGCAAGGCCTCGCTGCGGCGCGAGGCCGAACGGCTCGCGGCCGAGCTCGGCCTGGGCGAGCAGGTGCGCTTCCTCGGCCAGCACGCGGACATGCCGGGCCTGCTCACCGGCAGCACGCTGCACGTGCTCAGCACCCACTACGAGGGCATGCCGCTGGCGCTCGTGGAGGCCATGGCGGCCGGCTGTGCCGTCGCAGGATCGGCCGTTCCGGGGGTGCGTGAGCTGCTGCGCGATGGCGTGGACGGGCGGCTATTTGCCGAGGGCGATGACGAGGCGCTGGCGGCGATCCTGGAGGGGTGGCTGCGCGAGCCGGCCGTGGGCGAGCAACTGGGCCGCGTGGCCCGCATGCGCGCACATGCCGAGTTCGGCCTGACGCGGATGACCGCGCGCTACGAGGACCTGTTCCAGCACCTGTGCGGCGAGCGCTGCTGAGGCGTGCGGTGCACGGATCGCGTCGCGCCGCTCACGCCGCGGTGCTCGCGTCGTCCCGCGCGCGTCGAGCTACTCGCGCCAATGCGCCGCGACCCACGGCGCAGGCCGCACCTTGCGCAATGCCCGGTTGCGCCGCCCCGCGACGGCGTCCGGCGGGTTGACCTCGCCGTGGAAGACGATGATGCGCGCGCCGGGGGGCCGCGTCGGCTCGCGCCAGAAATTCGTCGGCCACGGCGGAATGCAGTGGTACTTGTAGCTTGCGCACCAGGCCGCCGGCCAGTAGCGCAGGCGGCCCTGGCGGTGCAGCACCTCCGACAGGAAGGCCTGCTCGTTGCGCAGACGCGCGCGCACGGCTTCCTGCGTGGCCCTGAACTCGGCCAGCACATCCGCATGGGCACCGAGCGTGAAGCGGTACACCGAGGAGTTTCCAGTGATGCGCCAGGGCCGTTTCCAGTCGTGGATGATCAGGAACTCCCCCGGCTCCTCGAAGAACGGCGTGATGTCGTCGACGATCACCACGTCCAGGTCGAGGAAGAGGGCGGTGCCGCGCAGCCCGTGCAGGTCGGCCTCGAAGGTCGTGAGCTTCGTCCAGCCGCGCTCGGGGATGCCCGTGGGCAGCGCAAGGCTCGGGATCGGCAGGCACTGCACCTCGTCGCGCACGCCGCGTGCGTCGTCGGTCAGGCACACGAAGCGGAATTCACCCCGCAGGTGCCGGCGCACCATGCCGTAGAGCCGGTTCACGTACTCCGGCCCGTACTTGGTGCCCCACTTCATGCACAGCACCACGCGGGGGCCCACGTTGTCCGACGCGCCCGGCAGGCTCACAGTTCCTCCACCGGCTGCGGTGGAAAGGTGCTCCACCCCAGGCAGCCCGGGCATTGCCAGAACCAGTGCCGCGCCTCGAAGCCGCAAGCCGCGCACCGGTAGCGTTGCAGCGGCTCGGCCGCGCGCGCCACTGCTTGGCGCAGGCCTTGCAGACCGTGCTCGTCCGCGGCTACACCGTCCAGCGCCAGCCAGGCCTGTGCGGCGGCGAGACCCGGGGTCTGCTGCAGGTGCCGGGCCAGGCGGCGCGCCTGCTCGGCGGGGGCGGCCTCCTCGAGCTGGAACTGTGCGCGCAGCAGGGCCATCGAAGGGTGCCGGGCATAGAGCTCGTCGAGAACCGCCCGTGCTGCGCTCAACTGGCCGCAGGCGCGGGCAAGCCGTGCGTGATCGACCGCCACGAGCCCGAAGAAGGCGGGCGCCACGCGCCGCAGCTCGTCATACGCCAGCCAGGCTTCGTCCAGCGCCCCGGTGCGCTCCGCTCGCTTGGCGAGCAGCACCAGCGGCCGCGCAGCAGACGGGTCGGCGGCCCTTGCCCGTGCGAGCGCCTGCTGCTCCTGCACGTCATCGCCCTGCGCCTCGGCCAGCAGCGCGCGTTCGCACTCGAAATGGGCGATGCGGCTGCCGAAGTCGCCGCGCTGCGCATGTTGCAGCCGCTCGGCCACCTGCACCGCAGCGGGCCAGTCGCGCGCGCGTTCGTGCAGCGAGAGCAGGGCCAGGTCGGCGTCGGCCTCGAAGGCGGTTCCCCGCAACTGCATGAACGCCGCCTCCGCACGGTCGAACAGCCCGGCGCGCAGGTAGTCCTGCGCCAGGGCATGGCGGGCCCGGTTGCGCTCGCCGGCCGGCAGGTCGGCCCGCGCCAGCAGGTGCTCATGCACCCGCACCGCACGCTCGAACTCGCCGCGGCGGCGGAACAGGTTGCCGAGTGCGAAGTGCAGCTCGACCGTGTCGGGGTCGTTCTGGACGGCTTCGATGAAGGCATCCACCGCCTTGTCCTGCTGCTCGTTGAGCAGCAGGCTCAGCCCGCGGAAGTAGGCGCGTGGAGTCTCTCGGTGCTCACGCCGGACCTGGCGCAAGTCCAGCCGCGCGGCGATCCAGCCGAGCGCGAACGCCAGCGGCAGCGCGAACAGGCCGATCTGCAGCCACGGGAAGTCAAAGTCCATCGCGCGGCGGGTGCTCGGGCGCTGCAGGCGCGGCGGGCGGGGTGCGCGCGGCGGGCGTCAGGGCGGGCGGATCGGTCCAGCGCGAAGCCTCGCGTCGATGCCGCCACCAGCTCGGCAGCATGGCCAGCACCCCCGTGACGCTGCCGAGCGCGAAGGCCGCCAGCACGACGATCACCATGGGTGCGGTCCAGTCGACCCCGAAGAACCAATGCACCGTCACCGGCTCCTGGTTGTTCAGTGCGAACGCGAACAGGGTGAAGAAGACGAAGGCCCGCGCCAGCCAGACGAGGATGCGCATGGCGGCCAGCGTATCACGCGGGCGGAGAGTGGGGCGGCGTGCGCGGGGCGGCGTCGACCGCCTCGCGCAGCGCCTTGCCGGGCTTGAAGTGCGGCACGAGCCGCTCCGGAATCACCACCTGCGCACCGCTGCGCGGGTTGCGGCCCATGCGCGGCGGCCGGCGGCTGATCGAGAAGCTGCCGAAGCCCCGGATCTCGATGCGGTGTCCGCGCGCGAGCGCGTCGGACATCGCATCGAGCATCGTCTTCACGGCGAACTCGGCGTCCCGCTGCGTGAGCTGCGGGAAACGCTCGGCCAGCCGCGTGACGAGGTCCGAACGCGTCATGCGCTCAGCCGTTGCCGCCCGGGTTGCTGTCCAGCTTCGCACGCAGCAGCGCACCCAGGCTCGTCGTGCCGGCGCTCTCGCGCTCGTTGCTGGCCGACAGGCGCTGCATGGCTTCCTGCTGCTCGGCCGCGTCCTTGGCCTTCAGCGAGACCTGGATGGAGCGCGTCTTGCGGTCGATGTTGATGATCATGACCTGCAGCTCGTCGCCTTCCTTCAGCACGTTGCGGGCGTCCTCGACGCGGTCGCGGCTGATCTCGCTGGCGCGCAGGTAGCCGGTGACATCGTCGTTGAGCTGGATCTCGGCGCCGCGCGGGTCGACCGTCTTGACCTTGCCGTTGACCATCTGGCCACGGTCATTGACCGAGGTGTAGTTGGCAAACGGGTCGCCGTCCAGCTGCTTGATGCCCAGGCTGATGCGCTCGCGCTCGACGTCGATGGCCAGCACGATGGCCTCGACTTCCTGGCCCTTCTTGTAGTTGCGAACCGCGGACTCCCCCGGCTCGTTCCACGACAGGTCGGACAGGTGCACCAGACCGTCGATGCCCGCGGCCAGGCCGACGAACACGCCGAAGTCGGTGATCGACTTGACGGGACCCTTGACGCGGTCGCCGCGCTTGACCGTGCCCGCGAACTCCTCCCACGGGTTGGCCTTGCACTGCTTCATGCCAAGGCTGATGCGGCGCTTGTCTTCGTCGATCTCAAGGACCATGACTTCGACTTCTTCGCCGAGGGACACGATCTTCGACGGGGCGACGTTCTTGTTCG
>JBDKFA010000276.1:0-4273 GCA_039798945.1 Pseudomonadota bacterium | reverse complement strand
CCGGCGCGCTCATGTCGGAGCCTCCTTCAGCCGCGCCAGCACTGCGCGCGCCGCCTCCTGCTCGGCGGCGCGCCGCGAGCGCCCCCGCCCCGAGCCGGTGAACCCGAGCGACGGCACCTCACAGGCGACGTCGAAGGTCTGCTCGTGCGCCTGGCCCGTGGTGCCCACGATGCGGTAGGCCGGCACGGGCAGGCGCCGGGCCTGCAGCCATTCCTGCAACTCGGTCTTGGCGTCCTTGCGGTACTGCCCGACCTCCGAGGCCGTGATGACCTCGCCGAAAAGCCGCTCCACCACGCCTTGCGCCGCGGCGAAGCCCGCGTCCAGCGTCACCGCCCCGATCACGGCCTCCAGGGCATCGGCGAGCATCGAGGGGCGCTCGGCGCCCCCGCCGCGCTGCTCGCCCTCGGACATCCGCAGCAGCCCGGCCAGCCCGAGCCCGCGTGCCACGCGGTGCAGGCTGTCCTCGCGCACGAGATGGGCCCGGATGCGCGTGAGCTCGCCCTCGTCGGCCTGCTTGAAACGCGCCACCAGCAGCACCGACACCGCGAGGTTCAGCGCCGCGTCACCCAGGAACTCCAGACGCTCGTTGTTGGGCACCCCGAACGAGCGGTGCGTGAGCGCATGGCGCAGCAACGCGGCATCGGAGAAGCGGTGCCCGAGGCGCTGCTGCAGCGCGTCGAGGTGGGGGTCCATCACCGCCCTCGCCTCAACGGCTCACTCGCTGCGCGCTTCGTAGCGGATCAGCAACGCCACGGGGCCCGCGATCGGCAGCACCTTCTCGTACTTCACCTCGATCAGGACGCGTCCGTTCTGCTTGCTCACCTGCAGGTCGTTGCCGCTGATCGAGCGGATGGTGAGGTCGGCGTCGCGCTGGCGGTCGAACATGCGGCGCGCGTCCTCCACCGTGGACGGGTTGCTGGATGCCACCGTCCGGATCGTGCGCTTGACCGCCTGGTACTCGGTGTACGAGGGCACGACCTGCATCACGATGTAGACGCCTGCGACCACGAGCAGCGCATAGAACAGCAGCCCGATCAGCGTCAGGCCCGATTGGCGGCGCAGCGTGCGCGGTGCGGGGCGTACGAGGCTCATGGTGTGTGCAGCAGGAGAGGGTTCACGGATCGGCCGGTCCACGACCCGGCTCAGTGGAACGCGCCGATGCGCGAGAAGTTGCCGAAGTTCATCCACACGAAGAAGGCCTTGCCCACCAGGTTGGCGTCGGGCACGAAGCCCCAGTAGCGCGAGTCCTGCGAGTTGTCCCGGTTGTCGCCCATCACGAAGTAGTGGCCGGACGGCACCTTGCAGCTCACGCCCTCGGCGGTGTAGCGGCAATTTTCGGCGAACGGGAAGTTGCGGTCGAGCGCCGGCAGGAACGAGGGGCGCTTGGGGTCGACGAGGATGCGGTGGTCGACGTTGCCGAGCTTCTCCGAGAACTGCGGCGCGTAGCGCAGGCTGTCCTCGTCGTAGTACTCGCCCAGCGCCTGCAGCGCCACCGGCTGCCCGTTCACGCTCAGGCGCTGGTTCTGCCACACCACCTCGTCGCCGGGCACGCCCACGATGCGCTTGATGTAGTCCAGACGCGGGTCGGGCGGGTAGCGGAAGACGACGACGTCGCCGCGCTGGGGGTCGTTGTTGGGCACGATCTTGGTGTTGAGCACCGGCAGCCGGACGCCGTAGGTGTACTTGTTCACGAGGATCAGGTCGCCCACCAGCAGCGTGGGCACCATCGAGCCCGAGGGGATCTTGAAGGGTTCGAACAGGAACGAGCGCAGCACGAAGACGGCGGCGATCACCGGGAAGAGCCCGGCCGTCCATTCCACCCACCAGGGCTCCATCAGCAGCCGCTCGCGGGCCTGGGAGACGTCGCTGTCCACGCGCGCAATGCCCTGGCGGGCCAGCTGCTCGCGCCGGGCCGCGTCCTGCCGCTCGAGCTCGGCGGCAGCGGCCAGCCGCGCCGGGCGGAAGTGCAGCCGCTCGGCCAGCCAGTACCCGAAGGTGACGACGGTGAGGATCAGCAGCAGCAGCGAGAAGTTGCCGATCCAGAAACCGAGGAACCAGCCCGCCCCGTAGGCAAGCAGCGCGCCGATCAGCACGGCGGTGAGGGTGTTCATTGCGGCAGCCATGGGCGGCTCATTCCTCCACCTGCAGGATGGCCAGGAAGGCCTCCTGCGGCACCTCGACCGAACCGATCTGCTTCATGCGCTTCTTGCCTGCCTTCTGCTTTTCCAGCAGCTTGCGCTTGCGCGTGATGTCGCCGCCGTAGCACTTGGCGAGCACGTTCTTGCGCAGCGCCTTGATGTTCTCGCGCGCGATGATGTTCGCGCCGATGGCTGCCTGGAGCGCCACATCGTACATCTGGCGCGGGATGATCTCGCGCATCTTGGCGGCGATCTGGCGTCCGCGTGGTGCGGCCTGGCTCCTGTGGACGATGACCGACAGCGCGTCGATGCGCTCGCCGTTGATCAGCATGTCCACCTTCACCACGTCGGCGGCGCGGTACTCCTTGAACTCGTAGTCCATCGACGCGTAGCCACGCGAGACGGACTTCAGCTTGTCGAAGAAGTCGAGCACGATCTCCGCCAGCGGCAGCTCGTAGGTGAGCATCACCTGGCGGCCGTGGTAGGCCATGTTGATCTGCACGCCGCGCTTCTGGTTGGCCAGCGTCATCACCGGGCCCACGTAGTCCTGCGGCATGTACAGGTGCACGGTCACGATGGGCTCGCGGATCTCCTGGATGCGACCGGCGTCGGGCATCTTGCTCGGGTTCTCCACCTCCAGCACCGTGCCGTCGCCGAGCTCGACCTGGTAGATCACGCTCGGCGCGGTGGTGATGAGGTCCTGGTCGAACTCGCGCTCCAGGCGCTCCTGCACGATCTCCATGTGCAGCAGGCCCAGGAAGCCGCAGCGAAAGCCGAAGCCGAGCGCCTGGCTCACCTCGGGCTCGAAGCGCAGTGAGCTGTCGTTGAGCTTGAGCTTTTCGAGCGCGTCGCGCAGCTGGTCGTACTCGCTCGCCTCGGTGGGGTACAGCCCCGCGAACACCTGCGGCTGGATCTCCTTGAAGCCCGGCAGAGGCTCGGTCGCCGGCCCGGCGTTGTTGGGCAGCTTCTTCTCGAGCGTGATCGTGTCACCGACCTTCGCCGCGTGCAGCTCCTTGATGCCCGCGATCAGGAAGCCCACCTCGCCAGCTTGCAGCGCGTCACGCGCCAGCGACTTGGGTGTGAACACCCCGAGCTGCTCGAGCCCGTACACCGAGTTGGTGGCCATGAGCCGGATGCGATCGCCGCGGCGCAGCACGCCGTCGACCACGCGCACGAGCATCACCACGCCCACGTAGTTGTCGAACCAGCTGTCGATGATCATCGCCCGCGGCGGGCCGTCGGCGCGCCCGCGCGGCGCGGGCATGCGCGTGATCACCGCCTCGAGGATCTCGTCGATGCCCTCGCCCGTCTTGGCCGAGCAGGGAATGGCGTCGGACGCATCGATGCCGATCACGTCCTCGATCTCCTGCTTGGCGCGATCGGGGTCCGCCTGCGGCAGGTCCATCTTGTTGAGCACCGGCACCACTTCCACGCCGAGGTCCAGCGCCGTGTAGCAGTTGGCCACCGTCTGGGCTTCCACGCCCTGGCTCGCGTCCACCACGAGCAGCGCGCCCTCGCAGGCCGACAGCGAGCGACTCACCTCGTACGAGAAGTCGACGTGCCCGGGCGTGTCGATGAGGTTGAGGTTGTAGGTGCGGCCATCGCGCGCGGTGTACTGCAGCGCAGCCGTCTGCGCCTTGATCGTGATGCCGCGCTCGCGCTCGATATCCATCGAGTCGAGCACCTGCGCTTCCATCTCGCGATCGCTCAGGCCCCCGCAGCGCTGGATGATGCGGTCGGCCAGCGTGCTCTTGCCGTGGTCGATGTGGGCGATGATCGAGAAGTTGCGGATGTGGTCCATGAGCGGGCCCGCAGGGCAAAAAAAAGGCGCGTCGAATCGGTGACGCGCCTTCCAACAACAAGACTTGGCAACTGCTTTGTTGGAAGGCCATTGTAGACCAATCGACCAGCCGGAAACCCGCGCCAATGCTGGATTTCCGGCCGTTGCTGGCTGCCAACAAGGAAAGTTGTCAACAGTTTTTCAACAAGTTGCGCCGGCGCGTCGCGCGCTGGCTGGCGGCCCCCGTGAGAACCCCGAGGAAGGCGCGCGCTCACCCTCTACAGCGCACCAAAGACCGCCGGCCAACCCCGGATTCTAGACTGAGGCCGAAGGAATCACCCGTTCCTGGCACGCC
>JBDKFA010000275.1:0-20781 GCA_039798945.1 Pseudomonadota bacterium | reverse complement strand
GCGACATGCCGCTGCCGCTGCAGGGCCGCCTGCTGCGGGTGCTGGCCGAGCGCGAGGTGCTGCCGGTGGGCGCCACGCGGCCCATCGCCGTCAACCTGCGCGTGGTGGCGGCCACGCACTGTGACCTGGTGGCCGCGGTGAAGGCTGGCCGCTTCCGCGATGACCTGTATTACCGGCTCAACGGCGCACACTTCCACCTGCCGCCGCTGCGCGAGCGGCAGGACCTCGAGACCCTGATCGAGCGGCTGTGCGCGGCGGGCAGCCCGTCGGTGCGGCTCACCGAGGCCGCGCGTGAGCGCCTGCTCGCCCACACGTGGCCGGGCAACCTGCGCGAGCTGTGCAACGTGCTGGAGTGCGCGCGCTCGCTGAGCACCGACGGCATGGTGCGGCTGGACGACCTGCCCGAATCGCTGACGCGCCCGCCGCCTGGGCACCTGGTCGGCCTGTGGCAGCCGCACGCGCTGCCGCAGGAGTCCGGGCACGCCGCCGCCGTGGCGGACACCGGCGCGCAGGCGTGGCTCGCGGTGCTGCGGCGCAGCCGCTGGAACGTCAGCGAGGCCGCGCGGCAGCTCGGCGTCTCGCGCATGACGCTGTACCGGTGGATGAAGCGCGCGGGCGTGCGCTCGCCCAACCAGGCGGCAGGAGAGGGGCCGACGGTGTAACGCGGCCCCGCACAGCTGTGCGGCCACCTGTCACAGCCCGTGTGACAGGTGTCACCCGGTGGCGGCGGGTGCGGCCGGGCGTTCCGGGACGAACGGCCTGTCTTGACCGTGCAGCGCAGCGGCCGGCGTACGTTCGGCGACCCTTGCCGCGGCCTGCCGAGGCGAGTGGCTCGGTGTTTTCCCTCAAGCCGGGGCGGGTCGGCCCGGCGGGCATGTCCCTTGCGGAGAAGAGTCGCCGCCTGCGGGCGGCCCTCACCCGAGACGGGACACATCACCACACGGAGACCCTGAACCATGCATGCCAACGAACGCGCCAGCCAGTGGCTGGCGGATTTCGACGCAGCCTTGCGCCGTGCCGACATCGACGCGGCCACGGCCATGTTCCTGGAGGACTGCTACTGGCGCGACCTGCTGAGCTTCACCTGGAACATCAAGACTTCCGAAGGCACGGCTCAGGTGCGCCGGATGCTGGAGGCCACGCTCGCCTCCACCCAGCCCTCGAACTGGGCGCTGGAAGGCGATGCCACCGAGGCCGATGGCATCACCGAGGCCTGGTTCACCTTCGAGACGGCCGCCTCGCGCGGCAAGGGCCTGCTGCGCCTGAAGGACGGCAAGGCCTGGACGCTGCTCACGACCATGGTGGAGCTCAAGGGCTTCGAGGAGGCGCGCGGCGCGACGCGCCCGAAGGGCGTGGAGCATGGCCCGCACAAGGGCCGCCAGACCTGGAAGGAAGCGCGCGAGGAAGAAGCGCGCACGCTCGGCTACACGAAGCAGCCGCACGTGGTCATCATCGGCGGCGGGCAGGCCGGCATCATCCTCGGCGCGCGGCTGCGTAAGCTCGGGGTGCCGGCGATCATCATCGAGAAGAACGCGCGCGCCGGCGACTCCTGGCGCAACCGCTACAAGAGCCTGTGCCTGCACGACCCGGTGTGGTACGACCACCTGCCGTACATGCCCTTCCCGGAGGACTGGCCCGTGTTCGCGCCGAAGGACAAGATCGGCGACTGGCTCGAGATGTACACGAAGGTGATGGAGCTCAACTACTGGAACTCCACCACCTGCAAGAAGGCCCAGTTCAACGAGGCGCGCCAGGAGTGGGAGATCACGGTCGAGCGCGAGGGGCGCGAGGTGACCCTGCGGCCCAAGGAGCTCGTGATTGCTCTGGGCGTGTCGGGCTACCCGAACGTGCCGAAGATCGCCGGGGCCGACACCTTCGAGGGCGACCAGTTCCACTCCAGCAAGTTCCCTGGCGCTGAGAACTACCGCGGCAAGAAGGCGGTGGTGCTGGGCTCCAACAACTCCGCGCACGACATCTGCGCGGCGCTGTGGGAGGAAGGCGTGGACGTGACGATGATCCAGCGCTCCTCCACGCACATCGCGCCCTCGGAGTCGCTGATGGAGCTGGCGCTCGGGGGCCTGTACTCCGAGCAGGCGGTGAAGAACGGCATCGACCACCACAAGGCCGACCTCATCTTCGCCAGCGTGCCCTACAAGATCATGCACACCTTCCACATCCCCGTGTACGAGGAGATGAAGAAGCGTGACGCCGACCTGTACGCACGGCTGGAGAAGGCGGGCTTCCTGCTGGACTTCGGCGTGGACGGCTCGGGCCTGTTCATGAAGTACCTGCGCCGCGGCTCGGGCTACTACATCGACGTGGGGGCCTCCGAGCTCGTGGCCAACGGCAGCGTCAAGCTGCGCAGCGGCGTGAACATCGCGCAGATCAAGCCGAAGTCGGTGGTGCTCACCGACGGCAGCGAGCTCGAGGCAGACCTCATCGTCTACGCCACCGGCTACGGCTCGATGAACCGGTGGCTGGGCGACCTGATCTCGCCGGAGGTGGCCGACCGCCTGGGCAAGGTCTGGGGCCTGGGCTCGGACACGCCCAAGGACCCCGGCCCCTGGGAGGGGGAGCTGCGCAACATGTGGAAGCCCACGCAGGTGCCGCACCTGTGGATCCAGGGCGGCAACCTGCACCAGAACCGGCACTACTCGCAGTTCATGGGCCTGCAGCTGAAGGCGCGCTACGAAGGGCTGCCGACTCCGGTGTACGAGCCGGCGCCGGTGCACCACACGAGCTGAGCGGACGGCCGGCTGGCTGCAACGCCGCCCGCGACGCCGATCACGGCGGCGTCGCAGCCGGGGCGCGTGAGGGCCCTGTGCGAGGTGTTGCCGCGTCGCCGGCCTGCGCCGCCAGCCGGTAGGCCGATGGCGAGGTGTCAAAGCGCTGGCGAAAGCGCCGCGTGAAGTAGGCCTCGTCGGGAAAGCCCACGGCGTGGGCGATGCTCGAGATGCGCTCGCCGGAGTGCACGAGCAGCTCGCGCGCGCGGTCCATGCGCCGCGCCGTGAGCCACTGCACGAAGGCCAGGCCCGTCTCCTTCTTCAGCAGCTGCGACAGGTAGCTCGGCGACAGGAACGCCGCCTCGGCCACGTCGTTCAGGCCGATGTCGCGCGAGAGGTGTTCGTCGATGAACTTGAGCACCCGCTTGAGCGCATCGGTGTGGCGCTGCAGCAGTACGCGTCGCTCGGCGAGCGATTCGAGCTGCGTGGCGTACTTTTCGGTGGCCAGCCCGATGAGCTCGAGCAGCGTGCCGCGGATGCGCTCGGTGGTGCCGAGCGTGCGCCGCTGCTGCAGCGCCTGCAGCCGCTCGAGCAGCGTGCACACGTAGGCGAACTCCGCCTCCTCGAAGCGAAAGTCGATGTCGCCCTCGTAGAGGAACGGGGCGAGTTCGGGGTACTGGGCGAGCGAGGCCTCCTCCATCTCGAGCGAGCTCAGCCGAAAGTCGGCGCGCAGGAAGTTGCTCGCGAAGTTGATGATCTGGTAGCGCTGCCCCGGCGCGATCGGCGCGAGGTGCACGCGGTAGGGCAGCACGAAGACGAGCGAGCGCGGCGCGCACTCCAGCCGCCGGCCGGCGATCAGGTGCGGCGCGTGGCCGGCGAGGTTGGCGAAGATCTGGAAGAACTCGTGCCGGTGCGGCGTGAGCACCGGGGCGCGCGCGGACTCGCTGCGGATCTCGAAGTCGATGCGCGCGGAGCGCTCGGCCATCAGGTAGGTGCGGATGTCCGCGCCTTCGCGCGCGGGGCCGCTCGGGCCGCTGCGTCCCGTGGTGGTGGGCGAGCGCGACGAGCGGCGCCACGCCGCGGGCGGGTCGACGGCCAGCGCCGCCTCGCCCGGCATCAGGGTTTTCGCGGACATCGGCTCTCCTCGATCGTCACGCCCGGCTGACACGACTTGGACAAAACGCAGAAGCTCTTGAAAGCGTCCAAGGATACGGGAAGTCTGCCCTTGCGGGCCGCGCCCGCCGCGCCTGTAATGGCTCCAGCCGAAGGGTGCCCAGAGGTGCCCGCACCCCGTTCACTCCAAACGACTTCTCCAGGAGCCCCGATGAACACCGTTGCCGACGCTGCCTTCCTCGCCCAGAAGAGCTTCCACATCCCGAGCACGATGAAGGCCTGGGTCCTGGGTGACCCGGACCAGCTCAGCTTCGTGGACAAGCCCGTGCCGCAGCCCGGCCCGGCCGAGTGCCTGGTGCGCATCGACGCGATCGCGGTGTGCGCGACCGACCTCGAGATCATCCACAAGGGGCCGCCGGCAATGATCCAGGGCGGCTTGCCCTTCAACAAGAACTTCACACCCGGCCACGAGTACATGGGTACGGTGGTCAAGCTCGGCCCGGGCGTGGACGAGTTCAAGGTCGGCGACCGCGTGACGGTGGAGATCCACGCCGGCTGCGGGCGCTGCGAGCGCTGCCGCGAGGGCATGTACACCTCGTGCCTGAACTACGGCAAGAACTACGGCGACGTGAACAAGGGCCACCGCGCCAACGGCTTCACCACCGATGGCGGCTTCACGCAGTACGCGGTGAACAACGTCAACACGCTCGTGCACGTGCCCGACGACATGAGCGATGAGGAGGCCACGCTGGTGGTCACGGCCGGCACGGCGATGTACGGCCTGGACGTCACCGCCGGGCTGATTGCCGGGCAGTCTGTTGTCGTCATGGGCCCTGGCCCGATCGGCCTGATGGGCGTGGGCGTGGCCAAGGCGCTGGGCGCTTCCGAGGTGATCCTCACCGGCACGCGCGACAACCGGCTCGAGATGGGGCGCAAGCTGGGGGCCGACTACACCGTGAACGTCACCAAGGAAGACGCGGTGGCCAAGGTGCGCGAGTACACCAAGGGCGGCGCGCACTACGTGCTCGAGTGCTCGGGTGCGCCCAACGCCATCAACGACGCGGCGGCGATGCTGCGCCGCGGCGGGCGCATCTGCCTGGCCGCCTTCCCCGGTGCGCCGGTGCCCATCGACGTGGCCGCGCTCGTGCGCAACAACATCTACCTGTACGGCATCCGTGGCGAGGGCAAGAGCGCCACGCACCGGGCGGCCGCGCTGATGACGCAAAAGCGCTTCGACGCCAAGCTCATCCACACCCACACCTTCCCGCTCGAGGAGGTGCCCACGGCGCTGCGCTACGCCCGCGAGCGCATCGACGACGCGATCAAGGTAGTGGTGAAGATCGGCCACCCCGAAGGCTGCTGAGCAGCACCCCACGCGGAGCACGCTGCGCGATGCTGAGCTACGACGAGTACCTGCGTCCGGCCACGCTGCACGAGGCCTTCGATGCGCTCGAGCGCATCGAGGGCGCGCGCGTGGTGGCCGGTGCCACCGACTTGCTCCCCTGGGCGCGCCAGGGGCGCGCGGGTGACGTGCACCTGCGCGCGCTCGTGGATGTCTCGGGCCTGCCCGAACTGCAGGGCGTCACGCTCGCGGGCAACCGCCTGACGATGGGCGCGACCACGACCATCGACGCCTTCGAGCACGACGCGCTGCTGCGCACGCATGCTCCGGTGCTCGCGCCGTGCGCGGTGTGGTTCGCCGACGCGCAGATCCGCGCCCAGGCCACCGTGGGCGGCAACCTCGTGAACGCCTCGCCCGCGGCCGACTGCACGCCCGCGCTGCTGGCGATGAACACGCAGGCCGTCCTCGTGCGGCGCGAGGGCGGGGCGATCCGCGAACGCAGCGTGCCGCTGTCGGAATTCATCACCGGGCCGGGCCGCACGCAGTGCGGGCCGCGCGAGCTGCTCGCGCGCCTCACGCTCGACGCCTTGCCCGCGCACGGCGTGGCCTTCGAGAAGGTGGGCCACCGCCGCTCGCTCGTGATCTCCACCGTGTGCCTGGCCGCGCTCGTGCGGCTGGACGCCGGCGGCCGATTGGACGACGTGCGCGTGGCCATCGGCGCGGTGGGTCCGGTGCCCGAACGCCTGGCCGATGTCGAGGACGCGCTCACCGGCACCGTGCCCACACCCGAGGCGCTGCGCGCCACCGCACTGCGCGTGGCCGATCGCGTGCGCTCGCGCAGCCGCCAGGCCTACCGGCGCGAAGCCCTTGTCAACATGGTCGAGCGCGGTCTCGTGAGCGCGCTGGCCGATGCCGGGGTGCGTGTGCCGCGCCTGCCCCAGGAGCCTGCACATGTCTGAACGCTGCTGCGCGCCCGCCGACGGCTGCCACCCGACGGTGGAAGTGCGCGCGACCGTCAACGGCCGCGCGGTCAAGCGCGCCGTGCCCACGCACTACCGGCTGATCGACTTCGTGCGCGAGGAGCTCAAGCTCACCGGCAACAAGGAGGGCTGCGGCGCCGGCGAGTGCGGCACCTGCTCGATGTTCGTCGACGGCAAGCTGATGAAGAGCTGCCTGGTGCCGGTGCATAAGGTGCAGGGCGCGGCCGTGGAGACCGTGGACGACCTGGACCGCGATGCGGGCATGACGGTGTTGCAGCGCGCTTTCCACAAGGCCGGCGCGAGCCAGTGTGGCTACTGCATCCCCGGCATGGTGATGGCCGCCACTTCCGTGCTGCGCCGCAACCCGCAGGCCGGGCAGCAGGAGATCAAGGAGGGGCTGGGCGGCAACATCTGCCGCTGCACCGGCTACCAGAAGATCATCGATGCGGTGGAACTCGCGCGCGACGTGATGAGCGGTGCGCAGCCGCCCTCCGTGCTCGAGGAGGACGCGGCGGCTCACAGCTTCATGGGCCACGCGACGCGGCGCCTGGATGCGCCGGCCAAGGTCACGGGTGCGATCAAGTACGCGGCCGACCTCTTCGCGCCCAACATGCTGCACCTGCAGGTGCTGCGCAGCCCGCACCCGCACGCGCGCATCGTGGCCATCGACACCTCGGCCGCACGTGCATTGCCCGGCGTGGAGGCGGTGCTTACCTGCGAGGACGTGCCGGGCGTGGACAACTACGGGGTCTTCATCGAGGACCAGCCGGTGCTCGCGCGCGGGGTCGTGCGCTACGTCGGCGAGGGCGTGGCGGCGGTGGCGGCCGAGACGCTGGACATCGCGCGCGCGGCGGTGGCCCTGATCCGTGTCGAGTACGAGGTGCTGCCCGGCGTCTTCGACCCGGAGGAGGCGATGCACGAGGGCGCGGTGCAGCTGCACGATTTCGCCCCGGGCAACGTGTGCAAGCACACCCGCATCCGCAAGGGCGACGTGGACAGCGCGCTCGCCCAAGCCGACCTGGTGGTCGAGCAGAGCTACCGCACCGCGGCCGTGGAGCACGCCTACCTGGAGCCCGAGGCCGGCCTGGCCTACGTCGAGCCCGATGGGGTGGTGACCGTGCTCTCGCCGAGCCAGAACATCACGCACCACCGCCACCTGCTGGCCAAGATCCTCGGCCGGCCGATCCACAAAGTGCGCATGGTGATGAGCACCGTGGGTGGAGGCTTCGGCGGCAAGGAGGACATGCTCTACCAGGGCATGCTCGCGCTGGCGGCGATCAAGACGCGCCGGCCCGTGCGCTACGTGTTCACGCGCGAGGAGAGCTTCATCGCAAGCGCCAAGCGCCACCCGTTCCGGGTGCAGTACACGATGGGGCTGATGAAGGACGGGCGCATCGTGGCCACGCGCATGCGCATGGTGGCAGACGGCGGCGCCTACGCGTTGTCCACGCCGGGCGTGATGAACAAGTCGGCCATCCTCGGTCCGGGCCCGTACGCGATCCCGAACGTGGAGGTCGACTCCATCGGCGTGTACACGAACAACACCCCGAGCGGCGCCTTCCGTGCCTTCGGCGCGTTCCAGTCGGAGTTCACGACCGAGGCGCACCTGGACCTGTGCGCGCAGCGCCTGGGGATGGACCCGGTGGCGCTGCGCCGCATCAACCTGATGCGCGACGGGGCCACCACGCACACGCGCCAGCAACTGGACCGCGTGCTGGCCGTGGATTGCCTGGACGCGGCGGTGGCGGCGGCTGGCTGGGATACGGGGGTGCCGTACCGTCAGGGGCTGGGCCAGGCGCCGCGCACGGACCTGGGCGGTGCGGGCACGCGCGCGCCTTGCACGCTCGGCGCGGCTCTGCCGCCGGTGCCGACGCCGCGCCCGGCACGCGCCGTGACGGTGCCGGCTGCGGGCCGCACGGGTGCGGCCATGAAGCACCGCGGGCGCGGCGTGGCCTGCGGCTGGTACGGCATCGCCCGCACCGCGGCGATGGACCGCGCGGCGGTGTGGGTCGAGCTCGACGACGGCGGCTCGGTCAAGGTGGCCACCGGCGTCACCGAGATCGGCGAGGGCGTGCTCACCGGCCTGTGCCAGATCGCGGCGCAGGAGATGGGCGTGCGTCCCGAGGACATCGTGCTCGCCGACAACGACACGGCGCGCGTGCCCGAGGCCGCGCACGCGGGCGCCACGCGCATGACCTACATGATCGGCAACGCGGTGGCGCTGGCCTGCCGCGAGGCCTTCGGCAAGTTCCGCACCGCCATGGGTGCGTTCTGGGGCGTGGACGCGGGCAGCGTGCGCGCATTTGCCGGCGAGGTCTGGGTCGAGGGCTCGGCGAGCAAGCGCATGACGATGGAGCATGCGGTGCACGTGCTCAAGAAGGAGCGCGGCATCGTCATCGTCGGCAGCGGGCTCTTCACCTCCGCGCACACGCCGCTGGACCCCGAGACGGGGGCCTCCACGCCGTGGCAGAGCTACGTCTTCGGCGCCCAGGTGGCCGAGGTCGAGGTGGACGCGGACACGGGCGAGGTGCAGGTGCTCGGCGTGTGGGCGGCCCACGACGTCGGCCGGGTCGTGAACCCGCAGCAGGTGCAAGGCCAGATCGAAGGTGCCGTGGTGATGGCGGTGGGCCACGCGCTGATGGAGGACTACCTGCAGACCGAGGGCCAGACGACGACTCCCGGCTTTGCGAAGTACATCCTGCCCACGACGCTGGACGTGCCGCAGGTGCATTCGGTGCTGATCGACGAGCCCGACCCGAAGACACCGCTGGGCGTCAAGGGCATCGGCGAGCCGGCGATCACGCCCACCGCGGCGGCCATCATCAACGCGATCCACGACGCGGTGGGCGTGCGCCTCACGCATCTGCCGGCTACGCCCGAGCGGGTGCTCGAGGCCATCGTGCACAAGCGCGCGGCCATGCGCGCCGCGGCGGTTGCCGCGGGCGCCGACAGCCAGGCACAGCCGGCATGAGGGCGCCGTGCCGCCCCCGGGGGCTCATCCCGGACCGCGAAGCGCGGAGGGTCATCCCGTGAGCCTGTGGCATGTGAATTCGTTCCGCGAACGGCCCGAGTCGGTCGCCATCGCGGGAAAGCCTGCCCTGGACAGGCTTGCCGTTCAGGGAGACAGTCGACCCATAGACCCATGAGGCTGGCCCGACAGACCTGAGACGAGGCGCGAGGTTAGCCCCCCCATTTCGACGAGGAGACGAGCGATGAGAAAGTTGACCCCTAGGTTCATGCGCGCCGTGGGCGCGCTGATGCTGGCTGGCGCGTCGGCGTGGGCCGGTGCACAGACTGCGGCCCCCAGTGCGGCAGAGATCGCGGCCTACCCGGCCAAGCCGGTCGAGCTGGTCGTGCAGTTCCCGGCGGGATCCTCGGCCGACGTCGTGGCGCGGGTGCTGGCGGAAAACATGAGCAAGAGCCTGGGCAAGAACGTGATCGTCGTGAACCGGCCCGGGGCCGGCGGCGCGCTGGCCTACAAGTACGTGCAGTCGCAAAAGCCCGACGGCTACACGCTCGTCTTCAACTCCAACTCGGTGTCCACGACCTTCCACTCCGGGCTCATGCCCTTCGACTACAAGGCCTTCGACCCGATTGCGCGCGTGACCATCGAGACCCCGGTCATTGCCGTGCGCAAGGACTCGCCCTGGAACAACCTGAAGGACATGCTCGCGCATGCTGAGAAGAACCCCGGCGCCATCAAGCTTGGCAATTCCGGCACCGGCAGCCACACCCACATCACGGCGGTAGCCTTCTTCGCCGGGCAGAAGGCCGATGTGCTGCACGTACCTTTCGCGGCCGCGCAGGTGGTCCCGAGCTTGCTGGGCGCCCACATCGATGCCCTGGTGCAACTGCCCGGTGCGCTGGCTCCGCACGTGCGCGCAGGCACGGTGAAGATTCTGGGCGCGATGTCCACGGCGCGCGACCCGGCTTTCCCGAGCGTGCCCACCGCGATGGAGCAGGGCTATGCCTTCCAGGCCGAGATGTGGCGCGGCGTGGCCGCCCCGCGCGGCACGCCGGCGCCGATCCTCGCCAGGCTCGAGGCTGCGGTCCAGGCGGCGGTGACGAGCGCCGACTTCAAGGCGCACGGTGAGAGGAGCGGCTTCCTGCCGGCTTTCCAGCCCGGGCGCGACTTCATGAACACCATCGCCTCGGACGACAAGCTGCTGGCCGAGCTGATGACCAAGACCGGCTTGAAGATGAACTGAGGGCGGGCGGTCTCGATGAACCAAGCTGCTGCCGGCTTGCCGGCCATCGTGCTGCCCGGCCCGGAGGGCCAGCAGGCCCGCGCGCAAGCGATCGCCCGCGCGGGCAGCCTCGAGGCGGCGCTCGCGCAGGGTTTGCTGCCGCGCCACGTGGACGCGACGCTGTCCGAGGCCCTCGTGCTCGGGCTGCTGCGCCAGGGCGTGTCCAAGTACCTGGCCATCTTCGGCCACGGCTCCACCGATCTCGGCGAGGTCTTGCGGGTCTACACCGAGGCGGGGGTCACGAGCGTGGCCAACTTCCGCAACGAGGTGGAGATGGCCCACGCGGCCACCGCGCTCGCGTGGGCCTACGGCGAGACCTGTGCGGTGGTGACCTCCATCGGCCCGGGCGGCCTGCAGGCGATGGCGGGCTCGCTCGCGGCGGCCAGCAACGGCGTGGGCGTGTACCACCTGTATGGCGACGAGACCACCTGGGGCGAGGGCTACAACATGCAGCAGGTGCCCAAGCCGCAGCAGCACCTGTACGGGCAGATGGCCGCGCTGATGGGGCAGTCTTACGTGCTGCACACGCCCGAGGCGATCCGCGACGCGCTGCGTCGGGGCACGCAGTGCGTGCACCACCCGCACAAGGCGGGGCCGTTCTACCTGATGCTGCCGCTGAACACGCAGCCGCAGGTCGTCCGCGACCTGAACCTGGCGGCGCTGCCCGAGCGGCTGCGCCCGGCGCGCCAGGCCGTGGCCGACCCTGCGGCGCTGCACGATGCGGTGCAGGCCCTGCGCAGGCATACGCGCATCGTCGTCAAGGCCGGCGGCGGGTGCCGCCAGCACGCGGCAGCGGTGCGCGCGTTGGCCGAGGCTTGTGGCGCGGCGGTGGTGCTGTCTCCCAGCTCCACGGGTGTGCTGCCCGATGCGCACCCGCAGAACATGCACGTGGGCGGCAGCAAGGGCTCGATCAGCGGTAACCACGCGATGCGCGAGGCCACGCTGCTCGTGGCGGTGGGCACGCGCGCGGTGTGCCAGAGCGACTGCTCGGGCGTCGGCTACCCCGCGGCCACCGAGGTCATCAACATCAACGCCGACCTCGCGGACGCGCACCACTACAACCGCACCACCGGCCTGCAGGGCGATATCTCGGCCGTGGTCGAGCAGTTGCTGCAGGCCCTCGGCGCGCTGGGCCCGGAGCCCGATGCGCGGATCGCCGAGCGCGCGCAGTGGCTGGCTGCCTGCCGCGCCCAGAAGGCGGCGTGGAAGGCCTTTCTTGCGCAGCGCCAGGCTGCAGCACCGCTCTTCGACACCGTGTGGCAGCAGCCCGTGCTCACGCAGCCTGCAGCCATCAAGGTGGTGTGCGACTTCGCGCGCGAAGTCGGCGCGCTGAAGTTCTTCGACGCCGGCGATGTCCAGGCCAACGGCTTCCAGACGGTGGAGGACGACACGCCCTTCGAGACCTACACCGAGTCGGGTGCTTCGTACATGGGCTTTGCCACCTGCGCGGTGGTGGCCGGCGGGCTGGCCGCGCGGCCGCGCCACGCCATCGCCTTCACGGGCGACGGCTCCTTCATGATGAACCCGCAGGCGCTCATCAGCGCGGTGGAGCACGGCGCGCGCGGCACCATCGTGGTCTTCGACAACCGGCGCATGGCCGCCATCTCCGGCTTGCAGCACGCGCAGTACCAGCGCGAGTTCCGCACGAACGACAGCGTCGCGGTGGACTACGTGCAGCTCGCGGGCAGCGTGCGCGGCGTGCGGGCCTTGCATGGCGGCACGAGCGTGCAGGCGCTGCGTGCGGCGCTCGCGCAGGCGCATGCGCACGAGGGGCTTTCGCTCGTGCACGTGCCCGTGTACGCCGGGCCCGCGCCCGAGGGCGGCCTGGGGGCCTACGGCTCGTGGAACGTGGGCAACTGGTGCGAGGACGTGCAGCGGCGCTACCGCGAGTCGCTGATCTGAGCCCGGTGTCGCGACGGCGACCGCGGGGCGGGCGCCCGCTCTTTCCGCCTCGGCCCGGGTGCGTTGAAGCGTCCCGTGCCGGGGCCCCACCTGTGGCCCGGCGCCTGCGCGGCGGTGGCCCCACTGACGGAGAACGACCATGAAGCGAGACGATCTGGGCCTGTACGAGGGCCGGGGCCTGTACATCGACGGGCAGTGGCGCGGCGCGGGCGACGGCGCGGTGCGCGAGGTGCTGGACCCGACCAACGAGGAGGTCGTGGGCTGGCTGCCGGTGGCCACCGCCGAGGACCTGGAGGCGGCCGCCGCAGCCGCGCAGCGTGCCTTCGGTGCCTGGCGGCACGTGTCGCCGTGGGAGCGCAGCGCGGTGCTGCGCCGCGCCGCCGCGCTCGTGCGCGAGCGCACCGAGCAGGTCGCGCGGCTGATGTCCACCGAGACGGGCAAGCCGCTCGCGCAGGCGCGGGGTGAGCTCGGCGATGCGGCCGACCAGTTCGACTGGTACGCGGGCGAGACGCAGCGCATCTACGGCCACACCTTCCAGGCTCGCGTGCCCGAGGTGCGCATGCAGGTGCGCATGGAGCCGGTGGGGGTCGTAGCCGCGTTCTCGGCGTGGAACTTCCCGGCGCTGCTGCCCGCACGCAAGATCGCCGCGGCGCTTGGCGCGGGCTGCACGCTCGTGGTCAAGCCTGCCAGCGAGGCCGCCGGCTCGTGCATGGCGCTCGTGCAGGCACTGCACGATGCGGGGCTGCCCGCGGGGTGCGTGAACCTCGTGACGGGCGACTCCGCCTTCATCGCCGAGCACCTGGTGCGTGATCGGCGTGTGGCCAAGGTCTCGCTGACCGGCTCCACGGCCGTGGGGCGGCAGATGCTGCGCCTGGCTGCCGAGGGGATCAAGCGCGTGACGATGGAGCTCGGCGGGCATGCGCCGGTGCTCGTCTTCGACGACGCGGACATCGACTACGCAGCCGAGCACTGCGCGCGCTTCAAGTACCGCAACTGTGGGCAGGTGTGCGCCTCGCCCTCGCGCTTTTACGTGCAGCGCGCGGCCTACCCGCGCTTCCTCGAGCGCTTCGTGCAGGTGGCCGCCTCGCTGAAGGTGGGGCCGGGCCTGGCCGACGGCGTGGACGTGGGGCCGATGGCCAACGGCCGCGGCCTCATGCACGCGCACGCGCTGATCGAGGACGCGCTCGCACACGGCGCGCGCCTGGCTGGCGGCGGCGCGCGACCGGCCGGCCTGGCCGGCGACAAGGGCTACTACCTCGCGCCCACGGTGCTCGCCGAGGTGCCCGAGACCGCGCGCATCATGCAGGACGAGCCCTTCGCGCCAGTGGCCCCCATCTCCGCCTTCGACACCTTCGAGGAGGCCATCGCGCGCGCCAACGGCACGCGCTACGGGCTCGCGTCGTACCTCTTCACGCGCTCGCTGAAGACGGCCACACTCGCCAGCGAGGCGATCGAGGCCGGGATGGTGGGCGTCAACGAGCTGGCGATCGCCGCGGCCGAAATGCCCTTTGGCGGCGTCAAGGAAAGCGGCATGGGGCGAGAGGGCGGCTCGCTCGGCCTGCGAGACTATCTGGAGCCCAAGTACATCCGCACGCGGTTGTGACGGGCACGCCGCGGCGCGGGGTGCGCGCCGGGCCACACATCGGAGAACCCAGACAGATGGCAGAGGTGAAGGAGGTCGGCATCGCGCGCGGCCTGACGAACTACGGCGACCGCGACTTCGCGCTGTACCTGCGGCGCTCGTTCATCAAGTCGATGGGCTATTCGGGCGAGATCCTGAAGAAACCCGTGGTCGGCATTGCCTCGAGCGGCTCGGGCTTCAACAACTGCCACCGCGCGATGCCCGAGCTCGTGGAAGCCGTCAAGCGCGGCGTGCTGGCCGCAGGCGCCTTGCCCATCGAGTTCCCGACCATCTCGCTGGGCGAGGTGTTCCTGAGCCCGACGAGCCTGATGTTCCGCAACCTGATGAGCATGGACGTCGAGGAGATGGTCCGTGCGCAGCCGATGGACGCGGTGGTGCTGATTGGCGGCTGCGACAAGACCGTACCCGCGCAGCTGATGGGCGCGGCCGCGGCGGACGTGCCCGTGGTGCAGCTCGTCACGGGGCCCATGATGACCGGGCGCCACGAGGGCGAGCGCCTGGGCGCCTGCACCGACTGCCGGCGCTTCTGGGGCAGCTACCGCGCGGGCAAGGTCACGCGCGAGCAGATCGACGTCATCGAGGGGCGCCTGGCCACCACGGCGGGCACCTGCGCGGTGATGGGCACGGCCAGCACGATGGCCTGCATCGCCGAGACGCTCGGGATGTCGCTGCCGGGCACGGCGGCGATCCCGGCCGTGCACGCCGACCGGTTGCGCGCGGCCGAGGCGAGCGGGCGGCTCGCGGTGCAGCTCGCGCAGCAGCCCATCCGCCCGAGCCAGGTGATCACGCCGAAGTCGGTGGAAAACGCGCTGCGCGTGCTGCTCGCGCTGGGCGGCAGCACGAACGCGATCATCCACCTCACGGCCGTGGCCGGGCGGCTCGGGATCCCGGTGTCGCTGCAGCGGCTCAACGAGCTGAGCGACACCACGCCCGTGCTCGTGAACCTCAAGCCCACGGGCGACAACTACATGGAGGATTTCCACGCTGCTGGCGGCATGGGTGCGCTGCTGCGCGAGCTGCGTCCGCTGCTGCACCTGGACACGCTGACGGTGACCGGGGAGACGCTCGGCCAGCGGCTGGATGCGGAAACCCACAGCTGGGTCGATCACCGGATCATCCGCCCGGTGGCCGACCCGGTCGAGCCCGTGGGCGGGCTCGTCGCGCTCTTCGGCTCGCTCGCACCGGGTGGCGCGATCCTCAAGCGCTCGGCGGCGGACAAGAACCTCTTCGAGAAAGAGGGCCGGGCGGTGGTCTTCTCCTCGCTGGAGGACCTGAGCCAGCGCGTGGACGATCCGGCGCTGGACATCACCGCGGACGACATCATGGTGCTGCAGAACGCCGGGCCCACCAGCGGCAGCGGCATGCCCGAGGCGGGCTACCTGCCGATCCCGAAGAAGCTCGCGCAGGCCGGCGTGAAGGACATGGTGCGCGTCTCGGACGCGCGCATGAGCGGCACGGCCTTCGGCACGATCGTGCTGCACGTGGTGCCCGAGGCGGCCGCGGGCGGGCCGCTGGCGCTCGTGCGCACGGGCGACCGCATCCGGCTGAGCGTGCGCGAGCGCCGCATCGAGCTGCGGGTGGACGAGGCCGAGCTGGCCGCGCGGCGCGCCGCCTTGCCGCCGCCTGCGCCGCGGCCGGTGCGCGGCTACCAGAAGCTGTACGCCGACCACGTGCTGCAGGCCGACCTCGGCTGCGACTTCGACTTCCTGCGCGCCGGCGGGGCCTGAGGCGCGCCGGCCCCGTTTCACCCTCGGGGGGCCGTCGACCATGACGCTGGCCATCGTCAGCGCGATGCGCGAGGAGCTGCGCGCGCTGTTGCCGCACGTGCACGGCGCGCGCATCGTGCGTTGCGCGGGACGCGACTTCCATGTCGGCGAGCTCAGCGGCCACGCGGCCGTGCTCGTGTTGAGCGGCATCGGCAAGGTGGCTGCAGCGGCCACCGCCTCGCTCGCGATCGACCGCTTCGGGGCGCGCCGCATGCTGTTCACGGGCGTGGCCGGCGGGCTCTGCGAAGCGGTGCGCGTGGGCGACGTGGTCCTGGCCGAGGCGCTGCTGCAGCACGACCTGGACGCCTCGCCGCTCTTCCCGCGCTGGGAGGTGCCGCTGACCGGACGCGCGCGGTTTCACACCGACGAGGCGCAACGAGCCGGACTGGCGCAGGCCGTGGAGGTGGTGCTGCGCCGCCCACCGGCGGCGCTGGCGACGCTCACGGGTCTCGCGGGACTTGCGGGACTTGCGGGACTTGCGGGACTTGCGGGTCTGGGCCTGGCCGCGCCGCGGCTGCACCGCGGGCTCGTCGTCAGTGGCGACCGCTTCGTGTCCTCGACGGCCGAAAGCGACGCGCTGCGCCAGGCGCTGCCCGATGCCCTGGCCGTGGAGATGGAAGGCGCAGCCACCGCGCAAGTGTGCGCTGACTTCGGCGTTCCGCTCTCCGTGTTGCGCACCATCTCCGACCGCGCCGACGACGCCGCGCACGTGGATTTCCCCCGCTTCATCGAGCAGGTGGCTGCCGAGTACTCGCGCGATATCGTGTTGCAGTGGCTCGCCGCCGCGCCGCTGCAGCGAGAATCGGGGGCATGAACCGACCCGCGACCCCGCTCTCGGCCCAAGTCGCTCGCGAGCGGCTCGAGCGCGAGCCCCACGGCGCACAGGCGCTGGTGGAGGAATGCCTGGACCGTGCGCGCGCACCCGGGGCGGCACACGTCTTCACCTTCCTCGACGAAGCCGGGGCGCGCGAGGCTGCGCGCCATGCCGACGCGCAGGCGCGGCTGGGCGCCCCCTCAGGGGTGCTCGCCGGGCTGCCCGTGTCGGTGAAGGACCTCTTCGACGTGGCGGGGCAGCGCACGGCGGCGGGCTCCCGCCTGCGGGACGACGCCCCGCCTGCGGCGGCGGACGCGCCTGCGGTGGCGCGGCTGCGTGCGGCGGGCGCGGCCCTGCTCGGGCGCACGAACATGACCGAGTTCGCGTTCTCCGGGGTGGGCATCAACCCGCACCACGGCACGCCGCGCAACCCCTGCGACGACGAGGTGGCCCGCATCCCCGGCGGCTCCTCGTCGGGGGCGGCGGTGTCGGTGGCGCGCGGTATCGCCGTGGCCGCGCTCGGCTCGGACACCGCCGGCTCGATCCGGGTGCCCGCCGCACTGTGCGGCGTGACCGGCTTCAAGAGCACGCAGCACCGGGTGCCGCTGGAAGGCGCCTTCCCGCTGTCGCACACGCTGGACACGGTGTGCGCGATGGCGGCCACCGTGGGCGACTGCCTGCTCGTGGACGGCGTGCTCGCCGGGCAGCCGCTGCCAGTGCGGGTGCGCCCGCTTGCCGGCGTTCGCCTGGCACTGCCGGGCACGCTCGTGCTCGACGGGCTGGAGCCCGCAGTGGCGAGCGCCTTCTCGCGTGCGCTCACGCGGCTGTCGGCGGCCGGGGCACAGATCGTCGAGGTGCAGCTGCCCGAGCTCGCTGAGATCGCGGCGATCAACGCACCCGGCGGGCTCTCGGCGATCGAGGCCTGGGCCACGCACCGCGAGGACATGCAGGCGCGGCGCGAGCGCTTCGACCCGCGCGTGGCGATGCGCATCGCCCTTGGCGAGCCGGTGGGCGCGGCCGACTACCTGCGCATCCTCGCGCGCCGGCGCGACTGGATCGGCCGCATGACGCACGCGCTCGCGCCCTTCGATGCGCTCGTGTGCCCGACCGTGCCGATCACGGCGCCCGCGATCGAGCCGCTGTTGGCGAGCGACGAGACCTTCTTCCGCACCAACGCCCTGCTGCTGCGCAACACCCTTCTGGCCAACTTTCTGGACGGCTGCGCGTTCAGCCTGCCCTGCCACGCGCCGGGTGAGCTGCCGGTCGGCCTGATGCTGATGGCCAGCCGCGACGAGGATGCGCGGCTCGCGGAAGTGGCGCTCGCCGCGGAGGCGGCGTTGGCCGCGCGGGCCGAGCCGTGAGGCGGCGTGCCTGCGGCGAGGTGGGAGGCCTGATTCCCCGATGATCCGCCTGCACGTGGCCGAGGCGCCGCTGGCACCAGGCCTGCGCACCGCGCTGCCGGAGGCCGCTGCGCGCCACGCGCAGGTGCGGCGCGTGCAGCCGGGCGACGTGCTGCGGCTTTTCGATGGCCGCGGGCACGAGCACGCGGCCGCGATCGTCTCCGTGGGCCGGCGCGACGTGGTGGTGGAGGTGGGCGCGGCGGTGGCGACCGTGCCCGAGCTCGGCTGCGCGGTGACGCTGGCCGTGGGCATGCCGGCCAACGAGCGCATGGACGCATTGGTGGAGAAGGCCACCGAGCTCGGCGTCGCGGCGATCCAGCCGCTGCAGGGCGTGCGCAGCGTGCTGCGTTTGCAGCGCGAGCGCGCCGAACGACGGCGTGCGCACTGGCAGGCGGTGGCGGTGGCGGCGGCCGAGCAATGCGGGCGCGCGGTGGTGCCCGAGATCCTTCCGGTGTGCGAGTTCGGTGCGTGGTGCGCGGCGCTGGCGGTGCCCGGCGCGCCGGTGCAGCCGGGCATGCGCGTGCTGCTGAGCCTGTCGCCGCAGGCGCGGCACGCGCTCGAGATCGCTCCCGTGGCGCAGCAACTCGTGCTCAGCGGCCCCGAAGGCGGGCTCACGCCCGAGGAGGAGGCGACGGCGCGCGCGGCGGGCTTCGAGCCGGTGAGCCTCGGACCGCGGGTGCTGCGCGCGGACACGGCCCCGCTCGCCTGGCTCGCAGCGGTGGCGCTGCGGCCTGGGCCGTGCTGAGGTGCCCGCCCCAGCGACGGTCGCGCCGACACGCCCCGCGCTGAGCGGCCTGGTGCCCGGGGCTCAGCTACGCGCCGTGCGCGCCGAGCCCCGCACGAGCTCGAAGCGCAGCAGCCGGCATTCGATCGGGCCGTTCCACATGGGCACGCGTCGGCTCTCCTTCAGGCGCAGGCGCGAGGGCAGCTTCGCGTCGGGGCTGAGCACCCAGGCCGTCCAGCCGCCGTAGTGGCGCTTCCAGTGGGCGGCCAGGCCGGCGTAGAACGCGTCGGCGGGGTCGGCCGCGTCGGTCCGGGAGTGTGGATGGGCCTCTCGCGTCTCCCGGGCGTCACCGGCCTCACGGCCCTCACGGCCGTCGTCCGCGCCGGACCCGCCTGCGTAGACCTCGAAGCGCTCTCGCCCGCGCAGCCCCTGGGCGGCAGCGCCCCCCGTGCCCTGTCCTTTCGGCGCGATGCGCTCCCCGTAGGGCGGGTTCATCAGCAGCACGCCCGCGGGTGCGGGTGGCGGGAGTTGCTGCGCGTCGGCGGTCTTGAAGCTGATCGCATGCGCGACGCCGGCGCGCTCGGCGTTGCGCCGTGCGAAGTCGGTCATGCGAAAGCTCACGTCGCCCGCGTGGATGGCCACGGCCGGCGCGTGCACGCGCGCGCGCGCCGCCTCGCGCAGCGCCTGCCAGGCGCCGAGGTGGGCGGCGAAGGGCAGCTGGCGCTCGAAGGCGAAGCGCCGGGCCAGGCCCGGCGCGATGCCGCAGGCCATCTGCGCAGCCTCGATGGCGATCGTGCCGGCGCCGCAGCACGGGTCCAGCAGCGCGCCGTCCTCGGCACGCCCCTGCCAGCCCGCGGCGGCGAGCATCGCCGCGGCGAGTGTTTCCTTCAGCGGCGCTTCGCCCTTGACGTCCTCGCGCCCGCCGCGCGCATCGCGCCAGCCGCGCTTGAAGAGCGCCTCGCCGGAGGTGTCGGCATAGAGCGTGGCGTGATCCGGGCCCAGGTACAGCGCCAGCGGCAGGTCCGGCCAGCGTGTGTCCACGCTCGGGCGCGCGCCGCTGGCCTCGCGCAGCGCGTCGCACACCGCGTCCTTGATGCGCAGCGCGGCGAAGTTCAGGCTGTGCAGCGGGCTCGCGTGCGCGTGCACGTCCACGCGCAGCGTCTGCTCGGGTGCGATCCAGGCCGGCCAGGGCACGCGCCGGGCGAGCGCGTAGAGGTCGTCCTCGTGCGCGTAGGGGCCGTCCGCCAGTGGCCACAGCACGCGCTGGGCGAGCCGGCTTTCCAGGTTCAGCTGCATCGCCGTGCGCGCGTCCCCACGCACCCAGGCGCCCCCGCGCCCGGCCTGCGCGGCCCGGCCGGTGAGCCGGGTGATCTCGTCGGCCAGCAGCGCCTCGGCTCCGCCGGCGGCAGGCAGGAAGAGCTCGACCTCCGCGCGCAGCGGGTCGTACCCTCCGGGGTGTCCCGCGGGGCCGGGGCCGGCGCCAGGCCGGATCGCCTCGCGCGCGATGCGCACCGCCTTCACAGCGTCTTCCTCAGGTTGGCCGGGGCGATCTTCAGCGCCTCGCGGTACTTGGCCACCGTGCGCCGCGCGACCTGGATGCCCTGCTCTTCGAGCATCTGGCTGAGGGCACTGTCCGACAACGGGGCCGACGGGTTCTCGGCGGCCACCATCTGCCGGATCAGCGCCCGCACCGCGGTGCTGGACGCGTTGCCACCGGTCTCGGTGGCCAGCGCGCTGCCGAAGAAGTACTTGAGCTCGAAGGTGCCCATTGGCGTGGCCATGTACTTGGCGGTGGTGACGCGCGAGATGGTGCTTTCGTGCAGGCCCAGTTCGTCGGCGATCTCGCGCAGCACCAGCGGTTTCATGGCAATGGCGCCATGCGTGAAAAAGGCCTTCTGCCGCTCGACGATGGCTTTGCTGACGCGCAGGATGGTGTCAAAGCGCTGCTGGATGTTCTTGACGAACCAGCGCGCCTCTTGCAGGCGCGACGACATGCCGGGGTTGGCCGAAGCCCCGCGCAGGCCCTTGGAAGCCTGGGCGTAGATGTCGTTGATGCGCAGCTTGGGCATCACATCGGGGTTGAGCTGCACGCTCAGGCCGCGCCCGGTCTTCTTGACCACCACATCGG
>JBDKFA010000274.1:0-3699 GCA_039798945.1 Pseudomonadota bacterium | reverse complement strand
TCGGCCGGGAAGAAGGGCCGCTCGGCCGCGAACGACGCGCCCCCGCGCATCGCCAGCAGCACCGTCGACTCGAAGCCGTACATGTGATGCGGCGGCACGGTGCCCACCAGCACGACGCCACGCAGATCCTGGCGGCCAAGCTGGTCGGCCACGCGGCGCGCCTCGGCGTCGATGTTGAGCACCAGCCGGTCCCAGAACTTGGGATGCGGCATCGGCGCACCGGTCGAACCGGAGGTCAGCACCTGCGCCACCACCGTGTCGGGTGGCAGCTCGATCGGCAGGGGCATCGTCTCGGCCGTGCCCCGTTCGATGGCGGCGTCCGCACCGAGCAGGTCCGCATAGTCCTGCGCCGGCATGCCGCCGATGCGGGCCTCGTCCAGGGCCGGTGCATCGGCCAGCGCGCAGGCTCCGGGGAACAGGCGCGTCAGCCGCGCGAGCATGTCGGGCGTGTGATTGGGCGGAAGCAGGCCGCTCTGGCCGTGCACCAGGCTGGCCCCGAGCGTCAGCGCAAAGCGGTAGCGATCGCCCGTGAGGGCCAGCACGGGTCCCCGGGGAAGCCAGCGACGGGCCAGTGCGGCCACGTCGACCAGGTACTGCCGCCGCGAGATCGGCTGGCCGGCCCGCCAGGCCAGAGGTGCGTCGAGCGTGTCGCCCGCCAGCAGGGACGGCGCGCGGTCGACGTCCCCCGCCATCAGCCGATGCGGCCGAGGAGCAGGTACTCCATCAGCGCCTTCTGAACATGCATGCGGTTCTCGGCCTCGTCCCAGACGACGCTCTGCGGGCCGTCGATGACGTCGGCGGTGACCTCTTCGCCACGATGGGCCGGCAGGCAGTGCATGAACAGTGCATCGGGCCTGGCGCGCGACATCATGTCGGCATCGACGCACCACAGGGCGAAGGCCTTCTTGCGGGCCTCGTTCTCGGCCTCGTAGCCCATGCTGGTCCAGACGTCGGTGGTGACGAGATCGGCACCGGCACAGGCCTCGCGTGGATCGTCGAAGACGCGGTAGCAGCTGCTGTCGCGCACGCCGGCCACGGCAGGGTCGACGCCGTAGCCGCTGGGCGTGCTGACGTGGACCGTGAAGCCGAGCACCTCGGCGGCCTGCAGCCACGTGTTGGCCATGTTGTTGCCATCGCCCACCCAGGCCACGACCTTGCCCTTGAGCCCGCCCAGATCGACCCCGGCGGCGCTCAGCGTGCCGCGATGCTCCAGGAAGGTGTAGAGGTCAGCCAGGATCTGGCAGGGGTGGAACTCATTGGTCAGACCGTTGATGACCGGCACGCGCGAGTGGGCGGCGAACGCCTCGATCTTGCTGTGCTCGAAGGTGCGGATCATCACCAGGTCGACCATGCGGCTGATGACGCGAGCGGAGTCCTCGATCGGCTCGCTGCGGCCGAGCTGGCTGTCGCCGGTCGTCAGGTGCACGACCGATCCGCCCATCTGGTACATGCCGGCCTCGAAGCTGACACGGGTCCGGGTGCTGGCCTTCTCGAAGATCATCGCCAGCGTGCGATCGACCAGCGGCGTGTACTTCTCGTAGTTCTTGAAGCGGGTCTTGATCAGGCGCGCGCGCTCGAAGAGGTAGGCATATTCCTCGGCCCGCAGGTCCTTGAACTGAAGGTAGTGCTTCATGAGGCTCATGCCCGGTTTCATGCGTCGTTGGCGCCAGAGGCGAGGAAGTTGCGGACCAGCGGCGCGAGTCGCGCGACGATCTCGTCGGCTTCCGCCACGGTGAGGATCAGCGGAGGCACCAGCCGCACGACGCGATCGGCAGTCACGCTCAGCAGCAGGCCGGCCTCCATCGCGCGGTTGAGGATCTCACCGCAGGGGCGATCCAGCTCGATGCCGATCATCAGGCCCGCGCCGCGGATCTCCACGACGCCGGGCAGACCCGCGAAGGCATCGGCCAAGGCTTTCTGCAAGTGGGCGCCCACGTGAGCCGCATTGGCGAGCAGGCCTTCCTCTTCCATGATGCGCAGCGTCTCCACGCCCGCACGCATCGACAGCGGGTTGCCGCCAAAGGTGGTGCCGTGGTTGCCCGGCTGGAAGATGCCGGCCGCACGCGGACCGCAGACCACCGCGCCGATCGGCACGCCCGAGCCCAGTCCCTTGGCCAGCGGCATGACGTCCGGCACGATGCCGGCCCACTGGTGCGCGAACCACTTGCCGGTCCGTCCGATGCCGCACTGCACCTCATCGAGCATCAGCAGCCAGTCCTGACGATCACACAGTTCGCGCAGGCTGCGCAGGTAGTCCCAGCGAGCCGCGTTGATGCCGCCCTCGCCCTGGATGGTCTCCAGGAACACGGCGACGACGTTCGGGTTGGTGCGGGCGACATGTTCGACCGCCTCCAGGTCGTTCAGCGGGATCCGCACGAAGCCCTCGACCAACGGACCGAACCCGGCCTGGACCTTCGGGTTGCCCGTGGCCGACAAGGTCGCGATGGAGCGGCCGTGAAAGGCCTTCTCGTAGACGATCACCTCGGGGCGCTCGATGCCCTTGTCGTGCCCGAACTTGCGAGCCAGCTTCAGCGCCGCCTCGTTGGCCTCCAGGCCGGTGCTGCAGAAGAAGGCATTCGTCAGCCCGGACAACTCGGTGAGCTTGGCGGCCAGCGCCTCCTGTCCGGGCACGTGGTAGTAGTTGGAACAGTGGATCAGCTTGCCGACCTGCTCCTGCAGCGCGGCCACGAACTTCGGGTGGGCGTGACCCAGCGTGTTGACCGCGATGCCACCCAGTCCGTCGAGGTACTCGCGCCCGGCGGTGTCCCACACACGGCAGCCTCGGCCATGCGACAGCGCGATCGGCAGTCGGCCGTAGGTCTTCATCACGTGCGGTTCGGACACAGGCACATCGGCAACGGCGGTCATCCCAGGATCTCCAGACGGAATGCAAAAAAGAACGCACCGGCAGGGCGGCGCGTTGCACGATTGTAGGCAAGCAAGGGGGGTCATCGAGTGGACCTGGAGCCCCGCAACCTGATCGTCCGCAGGCGGTCGACAGGGCTCCACGGCAAGCCCGGCGACAGGCGGATGCGGGAAGATCACCGGAAGCCGGCCGCAGTCCGGCAGGGTCAGATGCAACGGCACGGCATCTGCTTGTGCGGTGCAGCACAATACCGGGTTGAGCGCCAGGTGGCACTTCCCTTGGGCGCGTAGAGGCCGCATGAGCACGACGAACAAACCCCGCGAGATCTTCATCCAAGGCATCACCCGCGACGGACGCACCTTCCGTCCGAGCGATTGGGCGGAGCGACTGGCGGGCGCAATGTCGGTCTTCCGTCCGGGCGGCATGGCCAGCGGCCGATTCGCATCGATCGGTTATTCGCCCTACTGCGTCCCGACGGTCATCGGCAAGGTGAAATGCGTGGTCGTCAACGAAGCCCTGCGTGACCTGGAACCGATGGCCTGGGACTTCGTCATGAACTTCGCCCGGGACAACGACCTGCAGGTCAGCGAAGCCTGTCTGCTGCCCGATCCGCCCAGTCCTCGCTGAGTCGGCCGAACGTGTCGAGTGCGCTCGGGAGGGCGCACCTGCGCGGGGCCTGTCATCTCAAGATATCGGCAGTCATCAAGCCGAATAACTCCGGGGCGACAGCTGCGATTCCCCAAAGAACAAACCCCCTGCAGTTTTCACTGAGGGGGTTTGGGGATAGTAGCCTGACGATGACCTACTTTCACACGCGAATGCGCACTATCATC
>JBDKFA010000273.1:0-2713 GCA_039798945.1 Pseudomonadota bacterium | reverse complement strand
AAAAGAGGCTGCTTTCCGGAACTCGAACCTATCCATTCCACGCCTGTTGAAGTTTATTTCGTCGAAGAATTATGATGTACGACGGGCTTTGGCCTCTCAGGCACACCGTAGCGAGGAGATCCGCAAGACGCTTTGGAATGATGCGGACATGTGGGTCCGCGCGACGATTGCACGTTGCCCCGAGTTTTCCGAAGAGGTTCTGGATGAAATGGCCAAGGACGTTGAACTAGAGGTTGAACTCACTGCGTTGCTGGAAAACCCCAGTCTGAGTCCCAAGACCGCAGAACTGATTGCGAACAAGCTTTTCAACACGCCGGCCACGAGCAGTGCGTGGTACCGGCTGTCGTGCAGTGAGGCAAGCGACGAGGTGCAAGCTGCGGTCAAGGCGAGCAGGGTGCTCAGTTACCCCGGCAAGGACCCCAAGAGCGCGTTGCTGGCCAAGCGGCCTGTGGCGCCCTTGATGGCGCTGTGTGCGGGGCCTTTTTTTGTGCCATCCCAGTTGGCCAGGGTGGCAGGGTCCCACGACTGGCTGGTCCGTGCCGCAGTGGCCCGAAATCCGGGAGTGCCTCCCAATCTCCTGAAAAAACTCAGGGCCGATCCACACCCCGTGGTGGTGGCGCTGGCCGCAGAGAAATGGAAGAACCAATTTGCTGACCCGTCACAGTCCCGCCTCGGTACGCCAGACCTGAAGCAATTAGATTTGGGCAGAGTTGTCGGTGAGGTATGGGGCCGACTGTGTAAGGCCTTTGCAAGACAACAAGGGTTGGGACTCTTGTTTCAGACCATCACCGATGCCGCTTGGAGTCGACAAACGGGAATTGGCCACATGATGTCTGCGCTGGGCCGGATTCATGATTTTCAAGTTGGCGAGGCTTGGCGTACACGCTCCTCCACCAAGAAGAGGGACTTGGCGCTTTCGGCCCTCGCGAAACTGGATCCGCAACACAGGGCTATGGCGCTTGAATGGGGGGCGAAAGAGCTCAATCCTTCGCTTCGCTTGCACTTGGCCATGGATCCGAAGAGTCCGCTCGAAACGATCAGAGAGTTCACTCGGGATGAGAACGCTGGGGTTTTGGTGGCCGCCCTTGCCAATCCCACGTTGCCATCGGATGAGCGCGAGTCCATCGTTCAGGAGTTGCTCAAACTTCGGGGCTCCAAACTCGTCGATGTTTTGCACCTGCCCGATGCTCCGTTGGAACTGCTGCGGGCTAAAGTCAATTCTTCAGACAGATTCGTTCAACATGCAATTGCCTCGAACCCTGCCGTGCCTGCAGGTGTGTTGGAGATGCTCTACAGGAATATGGACGAATCGGGTCGAGCGTCTGCGGCGAGAAGTCGAGATATAAAATCAAGCCAGGAATGCTTGGCTGGCGAGACGGCAGAAGAAACCAGGGGCAGCGTTGGGCCCGCAAAATCATCCTTGCCGCCCGAGTTCGAACGGCTCAGTAACCACCCAGAAGCTGTGATCGCTCTTCGGGACTCTTCGGCGAAAGAGGCAATAGCAAGTCATCCATCCACATCGGTTGCGGTGCTGGAGGCGCTGGCCGGCACCAACGATGATCGGGTACTGGCAGCTGTTGCCGGGAATCCGTCTACACCTGTGCCCGTATTGGAGGCGCTGGCGCTCGACTCCCGTTATTCAATGTGGGCAGCCCGGCGGGCTGTTGCAGGAAATCCGTCCACACCTGCAGCCGTTTTGGAGTCGTTGTCCTGCGATACCAGTCCCGGAATCCGATCCGGGGTTGCTGAAAGCCTGTCCGCACCAACTGCGGTTCTTGCACGCTTGGCTGGAGATCTCGAATCAGCGGTTCGCGGAAGTGTGGCGCGCAACCCTTCTACGCCCGCTGATGTTCTGGAGCGTTTATCCAAAGACACTGACAGCAGCGTGCGTGGCGCCGTGGCCACTAACCCTAGCTCAACCGAGACCGTGCTGTCGGTCCTGGCGGGCGATTCAGACTGGCAAGTACCGATGCTCGTCGCACTGAATCCGTCGGTTTCGGTCGATCTCCGTGAACGCTATCTACAAGCCTGGGCCGATCGCATCCAACGTGCGCTACAGCGTGAAATCAGCATCCGCGAGAGCGGAGCGTCGTCGTCGCAGGTTTCCATTCTTCCCGCCGACCTAGTGCGTGCAACGACGTGGCTCGGCCTGATCGATCCTGACCCCGACAACAAGGCGCTCACAAAGGCTTCTCGGTCCAAGGACTGGCTGGCTCGGCTCTCGGTAGCGCTGCACCCGCAGTCGACCGAAGGGATCCTGCGCTTGCTGGCCAAGGATGCGGATGCTGACGTTGCGGCTGCGGCAAGGCTGCCGCGCAGTAGCTTGGGGACGATGGCAGCCACCCCGAGCAGCGCGACGGCCGCGACAGCTTCGGGGCATCCTGTATCCGCGCTGCCCGATGCGGCTAGGACCACGGGCGAGGCCGTGCTCGCGGCGCCGGCGGGGGCTCCGCTGCCCGATCCGGTGACGCCTGCGAAGATCGAGGTATCGGTGACCCAGTCGGACCCCTCCGAGCAGATCCCGGCGGAGCCAACGCAGAACCTCGGCGCGTCTACACTAAGCGCCTCCAGGAAGATCTGCATCAGCGGCAAGCTCCCCAGTGGCAAGAAGAAGGCTGACTACGAGGCACCGCTTCGCGCCGCTGGATTCGAGTTGGTCGACGAGGTCGTGAAGGGCCTCGCTTATCTGGTGTTGGCCGATCCGCAGCTGACC
>JBDKFA010000272.1:0-4543 GCA_039798945.1 Pseudomonadota bacterium | reverse complement strand
CCACGCAGTGGAAGGACAAGGCCGCCAACGTGCTGGAGATGCTGACCGAGAAGGGCCGCGTGGCCTTCCTCAAGAAGGACTACCGCAACACGAAGGGCGAGGTCCACAAGGGCTTCGAAGGCAAGTACAGCCTCGGCGTCAGCGCCCCGGCGGACAAGCAGCCCGGCTGCTTCGACAACGTGCCTGACGACGAAGGCAAGCCCGCCAAGCTCGACGAGGCGGGCATCCGCCGCAAGCTGTACAGCGGCTGCTACGCCAACGTGAAGGTGGAGATCTATCCCCTCCTGCGCGACGACGGCAACCGCATCGCCTGCGCAGTCCTCGGCGTGATGTTCGCGGGCCACGGCGAGGCCTTCGGCGGCGGCTCGGCTCCGGCCACGGCAGACGACTTCGCGGGCATGGCGCAGGCCGTGGCCGACGCAGAGGATCTGTTCTGATGGCGGGGCTTGGGCACAACGGAGACGCGGATGACCGTCTCCGGCTCCTGATCGAGCGCATTGAGCGCCTCGAGGAGGAGAAGAAGGCCATCGGAGACGACATCAAGGACGTGTACCTTGAGGCGCGCTCTGTCGGCTACGACGCCAAGATCATGCGCCAGATCGTGCGTCTCAGGAAGATGAAGCCTGACGACCGCCACGAGATGGAGGCGATCCTCGACACATACAAGAGGGCCCTTGGCCTCGACCTCGTGTAGGGCTATACAGGGGGTGCGGGCGGCAGATGGAAGCTGCCCCCGCACCCTCCTTTCAGGCGGGCCGTGTCGCACGTGGGGTCTCTCCGCGTTGCTGATAACTTTGCGGCACGGCCCACCTGAGAGGAGGGACATCATGAAACGCAAAGACACTGAGCAGGCCCTACGGGCCGAGCTGTCGCGCTACTCCAACATCACCTACACGATAGAGCCCGGGTCGAAGCACCCGCGCGTCGTGCTCCGCTGCGGCGACAAGATCCGCAAGCTGCACTACAGCTCGACGCCCGTGGAGCGCCGCGCCGTGCTCAACATGGTCACGGACCTACGCCGCTGCGTACGCGAGGTGTTGTCGTGACCACGCTTTTCCTCGACACTGAGACCTTCAGCCCCGTGCCGATCACGCACGGCACGCACGCCTATGCCGAGGAGGCCGAGGTAATCCTCGTCTCGCTGGCCGTGGACGACGACCCTGTGCAGGTGTGGGACACGTCTGACCCAGAGCGGCGCGGGAGCCAGCTTTCCTCCCTGCAGCACATGATCGACATCGCTGACGAGATCGTGATCCACAACAGCCATTTCGACCGCACAGTGCTGCGCCACTGCGGTGTAAATATTCCTGTGGATAAAATTACGGACACCATGGTGCTGGCCCTGCAGCACAGCCTGCCCGCCTCGCTGGGCATGCTCTGCGACGTCCTCGGCGTGCCGCAGGACAAGGCTAAAGACAAGGCGGGCAAGAAGCTGATACAGTTGCTCACCAAGCCCCGGCCGAAGAACGTGAAGCTGCGCCGGGCTACGCGGGAGACGCACCCTGATGAGTGGCGAGCCTTCATCGAATACGCCCGCCTCGATGTGGACGCTATGCGAGACGTATATCGACGCCTGCCGCGATGGAATAATTGTGATCGTGAGCGGCACCTGTGGCTGGCAGACCAAGCGATTAATGACCGTGGTGTCGCCGTTGACGGAGACCTCGCACGATCAGCTACAAGAGCTTTTGCTCGAACTTCACGAGCTCTGGCCGCTCGTACCGCCCGACTGACGAACGGCGCGGTCGCCAGCCTGACGCAGCGTCAGCGCATGATGGACTACCTCGCCACGCACCACAACTTCGCGCCGGACGACATGACCAAGGGCACCGTCACGGCCCTCCTCAAGGGCGATCTGGATCCGGTCGTGCGCGAGTTGCTGGAGATCCGCCAGCAGGCCTCGGCCACGTCGCCCGCCAAGTACGACGTCATCCTGAACGCCGCCTCGTCCGACGGTAGGCTGCGCGGCACGATCCAGTTCTGCGGAGCCTCGCGCACCGGGCGCGACGCCGGGCGCGTCTTCCAGCCCCAGAACCTGCCCCGGCCCACGCTGAAGCTGGAGCAGATCGAGGGCGGCATCGAGGCCATGAAGCTCGACTGCGAAGACCTGCTCTTCGACAACGTGAGCGAGCTGTGCTCCTCCGCCGTGCGCGGCTGCCTCGTGGCGGCCCCGGGGCGCAAGCTGGTCGTGGCCGACCTGTCCAACATCGAGGGGCGCGTGCTGGCGTGGCTGGCGGGCGAGGACTGGAAGGTGAAGGCCTTCTACGACTTCGACAGGGGCGTGGGGCACGACCTGTACAAGATCACTGCCGGGCGCATCCTCGACAAGGATCCCGGTGACATCACCAAGGACGAGCGGCAACTGCAGGGCAAGGTGCCTGAGTTGGCGGGCGGCTACGGTGGCGGCATCGGCGCCTACCGCAAGATGGGCGGCGCTGTGTTCGACGCCATGACCGACGACGCGATCCAGACCATCGTGCATGCGTGGCGCAAGCAGCACCCGGCGACCGTGGCGCTGTGGTACGCGGTGGAGCGCGCGGCCAAGGCGGTGCTGGCCGACCCCACCATCAGCACCGAGGTGCGGGGCCTGCGCTTCGACATGCACGGCACGTGGCTGCGCATCCGGCTGCCCTCGGGCCGCTACCTGAGCTACCCGAACGCGACCATTGAGGACGGCCAGATCTGGTACGACGGCATCTGCCAGTTCACGAAGCAGTGGAAGCGCCTCGACACGTACTACGGCAAGCTGGTGGAGAACATCGTGCAGGCCATCGCGCGCGACATCTTCATGGGCGGCATGCTGCGCGCCGAGGGTGAGGGCTACCCCGTCGTGATCCGCGTGCATGACGAATTGATCTGCGAGACGCCGGACGATCCCGCCTTTACCGTGGGGGCCCTGTCTGCCATCATGACGCGCGGCGAGAGCTGGTCCACGGGCCTGCCACTGGCCGCCGCCGGACACGAGATGTACCGCTATGCGAAGCTCGACTGATGACCCCCGCAGGTAGGCTGCAGGACTACCTCAAGCACGTCGTGCAGAAGAGCGGCGGCCAGTACCGCAAGGTGCGCTGGGAGGGCCGCAGCGGCTGCCCGGACTGCTTCGTGTGGTGGACGTGGCCAGCCGCCGCGTTCATCGAGATCAAGGCCGAGGGCGACCGCCTGCGCAAGCTGCAGGTGCGCGAGATCGAGCGCATGGAGCACGACGGCGTGCCCGTCTTCGTCGCCCGCTCTGAGGCAGAGATCGACGAGATCGTGGCGCGCATTCGGGGCTTGACGGGGTAAACTACCTGCTTTACAGGTGCCTCATCAGCAACGGAGACCACCATGACCGACTACAGCCACCTCGACGCCCTTGAACTGAGCCTCTCGCACGAGCGCGAGCGCCTGCGTCTGGCCCGCAGCCAGCGCGAGATCCAGTACCGTGAGGTCTGGGTGCGGCAGTACGAGCGCGAGATCGCCAGCGAGCGCGAATTGCTGGGTCTCCCGCCGACCGACGCCATCATGGCGCTGGACGACATCCTTGCAGAACTGGAGGACTGAGCCATGATCCGGCCAATCATCAACATCAACGGCACCAACCCGGAGGACTTGATCCGGGCGCGCCTCGACGCCAGCCGCGCCGTCAACACGGTCATCGAGTACCTCAAGTATGTCACGCCGAACGGCCGGGACTACCCCGGCGACAACGAGCGCTGCGTGGCCGACCGCGAGACCCACTACGCGCGCCTACGCGCCTTGCGAGACCTGCAGGGCGTCCTGCTGGAAGAGGCACTAGCCATAAGGGATCAACAGCCATGACGCTCGTCGTAAAAAACACGTTCATCCACTGGGGCGCGGGAAGCGAGCATCCCATCTATGTCCTCGCGGACAGCCCCACGGAGGCCATACCGGGCCAGAAGAGCCTGCGGCTGGTGTCCGACGCCGCTTTTCCGGAAGGCACCATTTCCCGGGCTTACTCGGAGGAGCACGGCATACTGGTTGGCCGCGATAACCTGCGCGAGAAGCCAGACACCGAAATCGACAGCTACGGCGGATGGTTCCTGCATGAGGATGCCGACGGCGCGTGGGCGCAAGGCCCCTACGGCGGCCACTTGACCGCAAAGCGCGTAGAACAGCTGTACGACCTGATCGACGAGTGGGAGGACTGAGCCATGGTACGGATCGCCAGTGAAGACCCGGAGCAGGCGCGCAAGGACAAGGCCACGCGCGGCCTACTCAACAGCTACGAGCGCGCCGTGCTCGACCGCTTTGAGTGTCAAGGCATACCTGACAGTTGGGACGAGGAGGAGCAGGCCGACATCGATGAGGCCAAGGTGGAGGCCGAAAACCGCTGGCTGCGTCTGCGCAAGCGCGTCTTCTACGCATGCAGCGCAGGCAACGTCGAGGGCATCACCCTGACACCCGAAGCCATGTCCGCGATGTGCGACGAGGCCCGCCGGGATGAGATCAACCGCGCAGCCGATTGGCTTTTGCAGCAGGCTGCGCGCTGCTTCGACCGGGGCAGCAGCCACGACCACCACGAGGCGCAGGTGCTGACCCGCTA
>JBDKFA010000271.1:0-8315 GCA_039798945.1 Pseudomonadota bacterium | reverse complement strand
AGTGTATACAGAATGATGAGCGAATTCCATACCGGAATAGCTCTTATGCGATCCCTTCGGTTCTCAACCGACGCACGCGCCGCGATCATCCCGGCCAGTCTTCAAGGAGCAAGTCATGGCAAGGATGAAGGCGGCGATGGCCGCGGTGCTGGTGATGGAAAAGGAAGGCATCACCCAGGCCTTCGGGGTGCCGGGCGCGGCCATCAACCCGTTGTACGCGCAGTTGCGGGAACGCCAGACCATCGCGCACGTGCTTGCCCGCCACGTCGAGGGCGCCTCGCACATGGCCGAGGGCTACACGCGGGCCAAGGCGGGCAAAATCGGCGTGTGCATCGGCACCTCGGGGCCGGCGGGCACCGACATGATCACGGGCCTGTACTCGGCCAGCGCCGACTCGATCCCGATCCTGTGCATCACCGGTCAGGCCCCGCGGGCGCGCTTGCACAAGGAAGACTTCCAGGCGGTGGACATCGCCTCCATCGCCAAGCCGGTCACGAAGTGGGCGACGACTGTGCTCGAGCCCGCGCAGGTGCCGCGCGCCTTCCAGCAGGCTTTCCACCTGATGCGCTCGGGCCGGCCGGGCCCGGTGCTGATCGACCTGCCCTTCGACGTGATGATGGCGGAGATCGAGTTCGACATCGACACCTACGAGCCGCTCCCGGTCTACAAGCCCGCAGCCTCGCGCAAGCAGGTGGAGAGGGCGCTGGACATGCTCGAGGCCGCCGCCAAGCCGCTGATCGTGGCCGGCGGCGGCATCATCAACGCCGACGCCTCGGAGCTGCTCGTCGAATTCGCGGAAATCACCGGGATTCCCGTGATCCCGACCCTGATGGGCTGGGGGGCCATCCCCGACGACCACCCGCTGATGGCGGGCATATGCGGGCTGCAGACCAGCCACCGCTACGGCAACGCCAATCTGCTGGCCAGCGACTTCGTGATCGGCATCGGCAACCGCTGGGCCAACCGCCACACCGGCAGCCCCGAGGTCTACTGCAAGGGCCGCAAGTTCATTCACATCGACATCGAGCCGACCCAGATCGGGCGCGTCTTCGCGCCCGACTACGGCATCGTCTCCGATGCCAAGGCGGCGCTGCAGCTGCTGGTGGAGGTGGCGCGCGAGCGTCGCGCCGCCGGGCAGCTGAAGGACCGTTCGGGCTGGGCGCACGAGTGCCTGGCGCGCAAGCGCGACCTGCAGTACCTGCGCAAGACCAACTACGACGACGTGCCGATGAAGCCCCAGCGCGTCTACCAGTGCATGAACAACGCCTTCGGCCAGGACGTCACCTACGTCTCGACGATCGGCCTGTCGCAGATCGCCGCGGCGCAGTTCCTGCACGTCTACGGCCCGCGCCGCTGGATCAACTGCGGGCAAGCCGGCCCGCTCGGCTGGACCGTCCCGGCGGCGCTGGGCGTGCGCGCAGCCGACCCCGCGCGCAAGCTCGTGGCGTTGTCGGGCGACTACGACTTCCAGTTCATGCTGGAAGAGCTCGCCGTGGGTGCGCAATTCAAGCTGCCTTACCTGCACATCGTGGTGAACAACAGTTACCTGGGCCTGATCCGCCAGGCCCAGCGCGGCTTCACCATGGACTACTGCGTGCAGCTCGGCTTCGACAACATCAACACACCCGAGGGCGAATCGGCGCGCAGTTACGGCGTGGACCACGTGAAGGTGGTCGAGGGCCTGGGCTGCAAGGCCTTGCGCGTGCATCGCCAGGAGGAGATCGCGCTGGCCATCGCGCAGGCCGAGGCGTGGATGGCCGAGCACCGGGTGCCGGTGGTGATCGAGGTGATGCTCGAGCGCGTGACCAACATCTCGATGGGCACCGAGATCGACAACATCGTGGAGTTCGAGGAACTCGCGCAGGGCCGGGCCGACGTGCCCACAGCCATTGCCGCCTCGATGCTCGACTGATCAGCGGCCACGTCAGCGCCCACGTCTACCTGGAGGAACGCATGCCCAAGTTCGCCGCCAACCTGACGATGCTCTTCAACGAGGCCCCCTTCCTCGACCGTTTCGCGCTGGCGCGCGAGGCGGGTTTCGAGGCGGTGGAGTTCCTGTTTCCCTACGCCTTCCCGGCCGCAGAGATCCGCAGGCGCCTGGACGACCACGGCCTGGCGCTCGTGCTCCACAACCTGCCTGCCGGCAATTGGGAGGCCGGCGAACGGGGCATCGCCTGCCTGCCGGACCGCATCGCGGAGTTCCGGGACGGGGTGGCACAAGCGATCGAGTATGCGCAGGCTCTCGGCGTGGCCCAGCTCAACTGCCTGGCCGGCAAGGCCCCTGCCGGCGTGCCCGATGCGCTCGTGCGCCGCACGATCGTGGAGAACCTGAGGTACGCCGCCGACGCGCTGGGTCGCTGCGGGCTCAAGCTGCTGGTGGAGCCGATCAACACCTACGACATGCCGGGCTTCTACCTCTGCCGCAGCAGCCAGGCGATCGAGTTGCTGGACGAGGTGGGGGCGAGCAACGCCTTCCTCCAGTACGACCTGTACCACATGCAGCGCATGGAGGGCGAGCTCGCGGCGACCCTGCAGCGCCTGCTGCCGCGCATCGCGCACATCCAGCTTGCCGACAACCCCGGGCGTCACGAGCCCGGCACCGGCGAGATCCATTACCCGTACCTGTTCGAGCTGCTCGACCGCATCGGCTACGCCGGCTGGATCGGCTGCGAGTACAAGCCGGCCACCACCACGCAGGCCGGCCTCGCCTGGCGTGAGCAGCTGGCCCGCCCGAACGCTTCCTGAAGGGACCGACCATGACCACCTCCACCCTGAAGATCGGCTTCATCGGCCTGGGCATCATGGGCGCGCCGATGGCGGGCCATCTGCTGCGCGCCGGGCACCCGCTCTTCGTCTATACGCGAGGCAAGGTGCCCGCCGAGATCGCCGAGAGCCGCGCCACGCAGTGCACGAACGCGCGCGGCGTGGCCGAACGCGCGGACATCGTCATCACGATGGTGCCCGATACCCCCGACGTCGCGGCGGCCCTGTTCGGCAAGGACGGCGTGGCCGAGGGCCTGTCGGCCGGCAAGGTCGTGGTCGACATGTCGTCGATCTCGCCCGTGGAGACGAAGGAGTTCGCCCGGCGCATCGAGGCGCTCGGCTGCGACTACCTGGATGCGCCTGTCTCGGGTGGCGATGTGGGCGCGCGCAACGCCACGCTGTCGATCATGTGCGGGGGCAAGCCCGAGGTGTTCGAGCGGGTCCGGCCTGTGTTCGAGGCCATGGGCAAGAACATTACGCTCGTGGGCGGCAGCGGCGATGGCCAGACCTGCAAGGTCGCCAACCAGATCGTCGTGGCCCTCACGATCAACGCGGTGGCCGAGGGGCTGTTGTTTGCCGCCCGCGCCGGCGCCGATCCGGCCAAGGTGAGGCAGGCGCTGCTGGGGGGGCTGGCCACCTCGCGCATCCTCGAGATCCTGGGAGACCGGATGGTCAAGCGCACTTTCGACCCGGGCTTTCGCATCGCGCTGCACCAGAAGGATCTCAACCTCGCGCTCGGAGCCGCCAAGTCGCTCGGCTTGGCCCTGCCGGCGACCTCGACCGCACAGCAGCTCTTCAGCGCCTGCGTGGCGCATGGCGGAGCCGGCTGGGACCACTCGGCCCTGGTTCGCGCGCTCGAGAAGCTGTCGAACTTCGAAATCGGCCAGACGCCCTCGGCGGATGGCTGAGCCCGGCTGCACGGGGAGCCCGGCGTGAGACCCGAGGAGCTGCTTCGCCGCATGTTCGAGGCCGCGATCGCTTCGGCCCAGCCGGCGCGGTGCGTGCCGCCATTCCTGGCCGGGCTCGAGGCCACGCGTGGCCGTGTCGTCGTGATCGGAGCCGGCAAGGCCTCCGCGGCGATGGCCCAAGCTGTCGAGCAGCACTGGCCAGGCGCCCGGGCAGATCGCCTCTCAGGTCTCGTCGTCACGCGCTACGGCTATGGGGCACCTTGCGAGCACATCGAGATCGTCGAGGCTGCGCATCCGGTTCCCGATGCGGCCGGCGAAGCGGCGGCCCGGCGCATGCTGGACCTCGTCGCGGGGCTGGGCCCCGACGACCTGGTGCTGTGCCTGGTGTCGGGTGGCGGTTCGGCGCTGCTGTCCCTGCCCGGGCCAGGCCTGACGCTGCAGGACAAGCAGCGGATCAACCAGGCCCTGCTCGCCAGTGGCGCCACGATCGGCGAGATGAACACCGTGCGTCGGCACCTGTCGGCGATCAAGGGTGGGCGGCTTGCGGCAGCCTGCCATCCCGCGCGCGTGGTGACGCTGCTGATCTCGGACGTCCCTGGCGACCGCCCGATCGACATCGCCGCGGGCCCGACGGTGGCCGACCCGACGACCTGTGCCGACGCACTCGCGATCGTGGACCGTTTCGGCATCGCGCTGCCTGACGCCGCGCGCGGGCTGCTGCAGTCCGGGCAGGGGGAGTCCGTGAAACCGGGTGACGTGAGGCTCGCACGCGCCGAGACGCACATCGTGGCCGCCCCGCAGATGGCCCTGGAGGCGGCCGCAGCCGTGGCCCGCGAGGCGGGCTGGGCCGCCTACATCCTGGGCGATGCCCTCGAGGGCGAGGCCCGTGACGTGGGCAAGGTGCTCGCCGGCCTGGCGCTGCAGGTGGCCGGCCGCGGCCAGCCCTTCACGGCGCCTTGTGTGCTGTTGTCGGGCGGAGAGACCACCGTGACGCTGCGCGGCTCGGGGCGGGGGGGGCGCAACGTGGAGTGCCTGCTGGCTCAGGCACTCGCGCTGCAGGGCAGGGCGGGCGTCTACGGCCTGGCGGGCGACACCGACGGCGTGGACGGCGTCGAGGAGATCGCCGGTGCGCTCATTACCCCCGACACGCTGGCGCGCAGCTGGCAGGCTGGCATGAATCCCGCCGACGAACTGGCGGCTCACAACGCGCATGCCCTCTTCGAGCGGCTGGGCGACTCGGTCGTGACCGGGCCCACCCGCACCAACGTGAACGACTTCCGGGCCCTGCTGATCCAGGCGCCTTAGCTCGCTCGCGCGAGCCCTCCACCATGCGCAGAAACCGAAACGCGAAGATCGTCGCCACGCTGGGGCCGGCGAGCTCGAGCCCGCAGATGATCGCCCGGCTGTTCGCGGCCGGTGTGGACGTGTTCAGGCTGAACTTCAGCCACGGGTCGGCGGCCGACCACCGCGAACGCGTCCAGGCCATCCGCGCGGTCGAGGCCGCCTCGGGGCGCCCGATCGCGGTGCTGGCCGACCTGCAGGGCCCCAAGCTGCGCGTCGGGACATTCGCCAACGGCCCGATCGAGCTGGTGCCGGAGCAGCCGTTTCGGTTGCAGCTCGATCCTGTGGCTGGCGGGCCGCACGCGGTGATGCTGCCCCATCCGGAGATCTTCGCCGCGCTCGAGCCGGGCGTTGAACTGCTGCTGGACGACGGCAAGCTGCGGCTGCGCGTGGAGCGCTGCGGCCGCGACTTCGCCGACACGCACGTGATGGTGGGTGGGCGCCTGTCCGACCGCAAGGGCGTGAACGTGCCCGGCGTGGTGCTGCCGATCTCGGCGCTGACCGACAAGGACAGGCGCGACCTCGCCGTGGCGCTCGAACTGGGTGTGGACTGGGTGGCGCTGAGCTTCGTGCAGCGTGCGCAGGACGTGCGCGAGGCGCGTGAGCTGATCGGCTCGAGGGCTGCCATCGTCACCAAGCTCGAGAAGCCCGCTGCCATCGCCTGCCTGGAGGACGTCATCGAGGCGTCGGATGCGGTGATGGTGGCTCGAGGCGACCTCGGTGTGGAACTGCCCGCCGAGCAGGTGCCCACCCTGCAAAAGCGCATCGTGCGCGCGTGCCGCCGGATGGGGCGTCCGGTGATCGTCGCCACCCAGATGCTCGAGTCGATGATCGAGAGCCCGGTGCCGACGCGGGCCGAGGCTGGCGACGTGGCGACCGCTGTCTACGACGGTGCCGATGCGGTGATGCTGTCGGCGGAGTCGGCGGCCGGCAAGTACCCGGTGGCGGCGGTGGAGATCATGCACCGCATCATCGGCGAGGTCGAGGCTGACCCCCTGTACCGGCAGTTTCTGGAAGCCTCGCACAGCCCCAATGAGCCGGGACACACCGCCGTCGCCGATGCGGTGTGCTGCGCGATGCGCCGGGCGGTCGCGCTGCTGCAGGCCCAGGCCATCGTCTGCTTCACCCACTCCGGGCACACCAGCCTGCGCGCCGCGCGTGAGCGCGCGCAAGCCCCGATCTTGAGCGTCACGCCCTTGCAGGCCACGGCCAGGCGCCTGGCGCTGGCCTGGGGCGTGCACTCCGTGCACGTCGAGGATGTCTCCAGTCTCGAGCAGATGTCGGACCTGGCGGGGCAGCTTGCTTGTCGCGAGGGCTTCGCACGCAGCGGCGAGGCCTTCGTCGCCATTGCCGGCTCGCCCTTCGGCACGCCCGGCACCACCAACCTGATGCGTATCGGCATCGCCTGATCGATCGATCCACCACGGGAGCACACGCCATGGGTCACCTGAGCACACACGTCCTGGACACCGCCAACGGCTGCCCGGCTGCCGGCATGCGGGTGGCGCTGCAGCGCAGTCGGGAAGACGGCAGCTTCCAGACCGTGCGGTCCGTCACGCTGAACAGCGACGGCCGCACCGACGGGGGGCCGCTGCTGGATGCGGGCAGCATGGCCTGCGGGCGCTGGCGTCTGGTGTTCGAAGTCGCGCAGTACTTCGGTGCCCGCGGTGCGGTGCTGCCCGAGCCGCCGTTCATCGACGTGGTGAACCTGGACTTCGGCATCAGCAACGCGCAGGGCCACTACCACGTGCCGCTGCTCGTCAGCCCCTACAGCTACAGCACCTACCGCGGCTCCTGAGGGCAGCCTGAGCACGGGAAAACCCGATACATCGCTGAACACCAAACTGTATACAGTCTGGTTTCGGTCGCCGCGGGTTTCTCTTCCGAAATCGCGACCCTTGCTCCCCACAGAGCCCGCTGTGGTGGGGGGAAGTGACGGTCTGCCCTGGCCGCGGCTTCCCCCCGAAGTTCGCCCCGTCAGTGCGCCGGCCTGGCGATACGACAACAGGAGACAAGGCGATGTCGACATCCGCAGTCCACCCGGTGGACGAGAGACTCCCGACCGGCCGGCTGACGGCCCTCGGGTTGCAGCACGTGCTGGTCATGTACGCCGGTGCGGTGGCCGTCCCGCTGATCGTCGGGCGGGCACTCAAGCTCAGCCCCGAGCAGGTCACGATGCTCATCCAGGCCGATCTGTTCTGCTGCGGCATCGTGACGCTGATCCAGGCCCTGGGCGCCACGCAGTGGTTCGGCATCCGACTGCCGGTGATGATGGGCGTGACGTTCGCCTCGGTGGCACCGATGGTGGCGATGGCCGGCAGCAATCCTGGTGTGGCAGGAGCCGGATTGATCTTCGGCTCCATCATCGGGGCGGGCGTGATCTCGATCCTGCTGGCACCGGTCGTGAGCCGGATGCTGCGATTCTTCCCCCCGGTCGTGACGGGCACGATCATCGCCGTCATTGGCATCAGCCTGATGCGTGTGGGGATCAACTGGATCTTCGGGGTGCCCGCGGGCCCGACGGCCCCGGCGGTGGTGGACCCCGCGCATGCGCAGTGGCTGGCGGAGATGAAGGCGCTGGCCGGTGCCGCCGTGACCCCTGCTGCCGGTGCGGCCAGCGCGCCGGCCGTGGTGCCGGCGATGCCCGCTGGCCTGGCGCTCGTGGGCACAGTACCCAACCCGAAGTACGCGCAATTGCCGCACATGGCCATTGCGGCCCTGGGCCTGGTGGCGATCCTGGTCATTGCCAAGTACGCGCGCGGCTTCGTCGCCAACATCTCGGTGCTGCTGGGCATCATCGTGTCGGCCGTGGCCGCCACCGCGATGGGCCTGATGAACTTCGACAAGGTCGCCAAGGCGGCCTGGTTCGACTTCGTGCTGCCCTTCGAGATCGCCACCCCGGTGTTCGACCCGATCCTGATCCTGACGATGACGCTCGTGATGATCGTCGTCATGATCGAGTCCACCGGCATGTTCCTGGCGCTGTCGGACATCACCGGCAAGAAGATCGACCAGAAGCAGCTCTCCGCGGGCCTGCGCGTGGACGGTTTGGGCACGCTGATCGGCGGCATCTTCAACACCTTCCCGTACACCAGCTTCTCGCAGAACGTGGGCCTGGTCGGCGTGACGGGCGTGAAGAGCCGCTTCGTCTGCGTGGCTGCGGGCGCGATCCTCGTGCTGCTTGGGCTGCTGCCCAAGATGGCCGCGCTCGTCGAGTCGCTGCCCACGTTCGTGCTCGGTGGCGCGGGCCTCGTGATGTTCGGCATGGTGGCCGCCACCGGCATCCGTATCCTCTCGGGCGTG
>JBDKFA010000270.1:0-3249 GCA_039798945.1 Pseudomonadota bacterium | reverse complement strand
CTACCTCGACGGCGAAATGCACAGCCGCACCTTGCAAAAACGTCTGCGCCAGATCAGCAACCGCGACAGCAAACCTGCGAGCCGGAAGATGGTGGAACAAAACTTCCACATCATTGGTCGGGATGCTTTCGATCACGTCATCGGGTACATCGACAACGAAGACGATCAGGCGTTCATTGAGTCTATGCTGCCCGACGACTGCCGCCTGCTAATCGTGGACAACCTTTCGGCATGGACGAGTTCTGCCCGCGAAGACGGCACCGCCTTTGCACCGATCAAACGCTGGCTGGCCCACTTGCGCACCAAGGGCGTTGCGGTTTTGCTGGTGCATCACACCGGCAAGAACGGAAGCAGCCAGCGCGGCACCAGCATCCATGAGGACTTGCTCGACTATTCGATCCTGCTGCGCGAGGACAAATCGGGTAAGCCCAAGAACGGCACCAGCTTCGTATCCGTCCGGCAAAGTCATCTTGAGCCCGAGCGGGATACCAAGGATGCTCGTGTCCGCGTAACTTCATTGCGGACACATGAACACTTTGGGAATCGAGTTGCCAAGCAGGCGGACACGGCGGCGGCATGCGCCGGAGTTCAGGGAAAGAGTGGTGCAGGCATGCCGTCAGCCTGGCGTGTCGATTGCGGCCGTCGCGCTGGCCAACGGCCTGAACGCGAACATGGTTCGCAAGTGGGTGATTGAAGCCGAGGCGCGCACAGGCACGCCGCCGGTGTCAAAGACAGACATCCCCGCCGCTTGCAGTGACATGCCAGCGGCGCGCGTGCCACTGCACTTCTTGCCCTTGGCCGTGCCCGCACCGCTGGCGTCAGCGCCTGCCGATGAGATCCGTATCGAGCTGCAGCACGGCACCACCGCGATCAAGGTGTCTTGGCCGACAGCGGCTGCTGCCGAGTGTGCAGCCTGGCTGCGAGAGTTGCTTCGATGATCCGCGTGGACGCCTGGTGGCTGGCGGTACAACCGCTGGACATGCGCGTGGGCACCGAGGCCGCACTGGCTCGCGTGGTGCAGGTCTTTGGTCAGGCGCACCCACACCATGCCTACCTGTTCGCCAACCGGCGAGCCAATCGCATGAAGGTGCTGGTGCACGACGGCATCGGGGTGTGGCTGGCAGCACGGCGCCTGAACATCGGCAAATTCGCCTGGGCCAACGATGTGGTCAGCACACTACCGCTATCTCGCACGCAGTTTGACGCGTTGGTGTTGGGCTTGCCGTGGCAACGGCTGGGCGATGCAGGGATCATCCGGGTGATTTGATCGGTCACTGGCAATTGCCGGATGTACCGATGCGTGCAACGCTGGAGCGCGGCACGATAGCCACCCATGATCAGCGCACAGCAACTGCACGCCCTGGATCCGCAGACGCGGCAGGTGATGCTGTCGCTGCTCGAGCAGATCCGCGCCAAGGATGCCCTGATCGCGCAGCGCGAGCAAGAAGCTGCGTTCAAGCAGGCCCTGATCGACAAGCTCACGCACGAGATGGCGGTTCTCAAGCGGCTGAAGTTCGCGGCGACCAGCGAGCGTTTTGCCAGCACCCTGGCACCCGAGCAGAAGAGCCTGCTGGAGGAGACGCTGGAGACTGATCTGGCCGAACTCGACCGGGAGCTCGATCACGAGCGTGGCCAGGGCAAGGACAAGGCCGAGAAGAAGGCACCCAAGCGTGCCCCGCTGCCGCCAAACCTGCCGCGCCGGGATGTAGCGCACGAGCCGGCCGACACCCGCTGCGGCTGTGGCCAACCCATGCAGCGCATCGGCCAGGACGTGGCCGAGAAGCTGGACTACCAACCGGGCGTGTTTACTGTGGAGCGCCATGTGCGCGGCAAGTGGGCATGCCGCTGCTGCCAGAAGTTGGTGCAGGCGCCAGTCCCGCCGCACGTCATCGACAAGGGGATCCCGACGGCTGGTTTGCTGGCACACCTGCTGGTGGCCAAGTTCATGGACCACCTTCCGCTGTACCGGCAGGAACATATCTTCGAGCGCGCCGGCCACTTGATCGCACGCTCGACCCTGGCGCAGTGGGTGGGCGAGTGCGGCGCACAACTGCAGCCACTGGTGCAGGCGCTGGCCGACGAACTGCGCCGCCATGTGGTGCTGCACGCCGACGAGACGCCGGTGGCGATGCTCAAGCCCAAGCACCTGAGCGACGGCAAGACACACAGGGCCTACATCTGGTCGTACTGCACGACCAGCGCCAACCCGACGAAGGCCGTGGTGTTCGAGTTCTGCGAGACGCGCAGCGGCGAGAACGTGCGCGAGTTTCTCAAGCTGGACACGCCCCGCGCGTGGCAGGGCACGTTGGTAACCGATGGCTTCAGCGGCTACACCGCCACCACGACCAAGGGCGTGACCTCGGCGCAGTGCATGGCGCACGCCAGGCGAAAGTTCAACGATCTGTGGGCCAACCACGGTAGCGAGGTGGGCCGCAAGGCACTGCTTTATCACCAGAGCCTGTTCAGGATCGAGCGCGAGATCGAGGAACTGCCCAGCGATGAGCGACGACGGATACGCCAGCGCAAGTCACGGCGGGTACTGGCTGTCTTCCATCGTTGGCTGCTGGCTCAACGGCAACTGGTGCCGCCTGGATCGGCGACGATGAAGGCCATCGACTACAGCCTCAAGCGCTGGAGAGAGCTCACCCGTTTCGTCGATGACGCTGACGTACCGATCTCCAACAACTGGGTGGAGAACCACATCAGGCCGATTGCCCTCGGACGAGCGAACTGGCTGTTCGCCGGTAGCCTGCGTGCAGGCAAACGGGCTGCGGCCATCATGAGTCTGCTGCACTCAGCACGCATCAATGGGCACGAGCCTTACGCGTACCTCAAGGACGTGCTTGAGCGCTTGCCAACCCATCCGGCCAGCCGTATCGAAGAACTGCTACCGCATCGTTGGTCGCCGGCCATCTGAGGGGCGACGACGGCATCGTGCAGGCGGTCAAGATGACTTTGCCGGACGGATACCCTGGACAGGCAGAAACCATAAATTTCCGGACCGCTGAAGTTTTGACAGACAAACCAATGGTGGGAGAAGTTATTTCAGTCAAAGCCGTCCAGGACTCGCTCACAGGTACATAGCCCACCCACTGATGACGGCACTTCCAGGTGTTCCTTCTCCTATGGTGTTCACAGAAGGGTGGCGTTGACTTGCTCAAAAATGGAGCGCTTTCATTCGACCCCGGTTAGCCTGGCCTTGAAGAGGCGATACCCCTCGTGAACGGATCGGTACGAGATGGTAATGGT
>JBDKFA010000269.1:0-7895 GCA_039798945.1 Pseudomonadota bacterium | reverse complement strand
GATCCGGCAGTACTTCATCGAGAGCGACCGCGAGAAGGTGCCCTTCTCGCGGCAACAGCGGGCGGTGGTCTACCAGCGTGCCAAGGGCGCCTCCGACAAGCGGCCCTTTGGCACCCAGCTCGACCCGCACAGCGCCGGTCACGAGTGGATCAACCACTCATGGCGCGCGAGCGAACTGTCGACCCACGACTTCCGCATCGTCATCGGCGATGGTGGAACCTCGTGCACCAAGCCCTACGCCGCGAGCCTCTTCAACATCTCGGCCATGAGTTTCGGCGCGCTTTCCGCGCGAGCGATCCTCGCGCTCAACGCCGGGGCCCATCGCGGAGGCTTCGCGCACGATACTGGGGAGGGCTCCATCAGCGAACACCACCGTGTGCACGGCGGAGACCTCATCTGGGAGATCGGCTCGGGGTACTTCGGTTGCCGTGACGCGCAGGGACGCTTTGACGAGGCGATGTTCGGGCGCAACGCTTCACTTGACCAGGTGAAGATGATCGAAGTCAAGCTCAGCCAGGGCGCCAAGCCCGGGCACGGCGGCGTGCTTCCGGGACTCAAGGTATCCGAGGAAATCGCCGCCGCGCGGGGGGTGCCGGTGGGAGTGGACTGCGTCAGTCCGGCCAACCACAGCGCTTTCTCCACACCGGCAGAGCTCATGTACTTCATCGAGCGCCTGCGAGGCTTGTCCGGCGGCAAACCCGTGGGCATCAAGCTGTGCATCGGGCATCCGTGGGAGTGGTTTGCGCTATGCCAGTCGATGCTCGACACCGGGCTGCTGCCCGACTTCATCGTCATCGACGGCAGCGAGGGCGGCACGGGGGCGGCGCCACTGGAGTTCACCGACCACCTCGGCATGCCGTTGCGCGACGGGCTGCTGCTTGCGCACGACACCCTGACAGGGCTGGGCTTGCGTTCTCGCATCCGGATCGGCTGTGCGGGAAAGATCGTCGGTGCATTCGACATCGCAAGGGCCCTGTGCCTGGGCGCGGACTGGTGCAACGCGGCCCGCGGCTTCATGTTCGCCATCGGGTGCATCCAGGCACAAACCTGCCACAGCGGGAACTGCCCGACTGGTGTCACCACACAGGACCCGTGGAGGCAGCGCGCGCTGGATGTCCACGACAAGTCAGAGCGCGTCTGGCGCTACCACGAGTACACCCTGCAGGCACTGAAGGAACTCGTTCAAGCGGCCGGGCTGCTCGGCCCGGGTGAACTCCGCGCGGGCCATCTGATGCGCCGCATGGAGTCCGGCGAGGTCCGCACCTTGGCCGAGTTGCACCGCTTCGTGGAGCCGGGGGCGTTGCTGCGTGCTCTGGACGGCACGGGGCCGTGGCCGCACGGGCCTTTTCAGATGCATTGGCCGATGGCAGGATCGACATCGGCCCACGGGCCTGTCACGGCCGCTTCACCGACGCCCACCAGACTGGCGGGTGCGCGGTGGCTCACGCCCTGAGCGCATCTTAGGCAGATGGCCATGGCCGCCGCACGGTGGGGCGGCATTGCCCGGGCGCTGGGAGGGGCCCGGGCTCTTTTTTGGCTGCTCGCGTGCGTGCCCACGAGGTTCGCTCGGGTGTCACGACAACGACATTTTCGTCGGGTGAACTGCGGGGGTCGTTGCCTGAGTTTCGTGCGTTTGTCCTCCACAGATCACACCGTCTCCCCGAGCGTGTCCGATCCGCCCCTTGCACATGCGCCCGCGCTGCGCGTGGTGGCGGCCAGCAAGAGCTTCGGCATAGGCACTTCTGTGCGCCATGCGCTGCGTGACGTCAGCTTCACGGTGAGGCCGGGCGAGCAGGTGGCGCTGCTGGGTGCGTCCGGTTCGGGAAAGTCCACTCTCCTGCGTTGCCTGTGTGGCCTGGAGGTGCTGGATGCCGTGCCTGGCCGCATCGAGGTCCATGGCAAGGTGATCCAGCAGGATGGACGGCTCGCGCGTGACGTGCGTCGTATGCGCCGTGGCATCGGCATCATCTTCCAGCAGTTCAACCTGGTCGGCAGACTGCCGGTGGACATCAATGTCCTGACCGGGCTGGCCGCTGAACTGCCGCTGTGGCGTGCGCTGACCGGGCATTTCACGCTCGAGGAGCGGGCTCGTGCGCTGGACGCGCTGGAGGCGGTGGGGCTGCAGGACCAAGCCCATCAGCGAGCCTCCACACTGTCCGGTGGACAGCAGCAGCGCGCGGCCGTAGCGCGCAGCCTCTTGCAAGGTGCGCGCCTCTTGCTGGCCGACGAGCCGGTGGCGTCGCTCGACCCTGAGTCGACCCGGCGTGTGATGGAACTGCTCGTCGAAATCAACCGCAGGTCGGGCCTGACCCTGCTGGTCAGCCTGCATCACGTTCCGCTGGCTCGCCGCTACTGCACCCGCGTGCTCGCATTGCGCGAGGGCGCTCTGGTCTTCGATGGTCCGACCTCGGCGTTGTCCCCTGCCTTCCTGCGCGAGTTGTATGGCAGCTCGGCCGACGAACTCATCGATGCCTGAAGGCTTGAATTCGCTTCCTGTCCGAACCTGGAGATCACCCATGAATAGTGCGCTTGCACGTGTCCTGTCCGCCTTCGCCCTCGGCGCAGCCGCCTGTGTGGCGGGCGCCCAGGAGATCAACTTCGGCATCATCGCCACCGACGCGGCGAATGTGCAGCGCGAGCGGTGGGAGCCGTTCTTCCGCGACATGGAGAAGAAGACGGGCCTGACGGTCAAGTCCTTCTACGCCCCGGACTACGCGGGTGTGATCGAAGCCATGCGCTTCAACAAGGTTCAAGTCGCGTGGTATGGCAACAAGGCGGCCATGGAGGCGGTGGACCGTGCTAACGGCGAGATCTTCGCGCAGGTGCGCTTCGTGGACGGCAGCTACGGCTACCACTCGTTGCTCATCACGCACGTGGACTCGCCCTACCGGACAGTCGAGGACGTGTTACGCAACGCGAAGTCCATCAGCTTCGGCATCGGCGACCCGAATTCGACCTCGGGCTTCCTTGTGCCGAGCTTCTACGTGTTCGCGCAGAATAAGGTGGACCACCGCAGCGCCTTCAAGACGATCCGCAGCGCGAGCCATGGCGTGAACCTGCAGGCCGTGCTCGCCAAGCAGGTCGACGTGGCCGCCAACAACACCGAGGAACTCGAGAAGCTCGAGAAGACCCGCCCGGACCTCTTCCGCCAGATCCGCGTGGTGTGGAAGAGCCCCCTCATTCCGAGTGACCCGTTCGTGTGGCGCAAGGACCTCGATCCGGCGGTCAAGCAGAAGGTCCGCAACTTCGTGCTGAACTACGCCAAGAGCGACCCTCAGGAAAAGAAGATCCTGAACAACATCTACAACTACGACGGGTTCCGCGAGTCCTCGAACGACCAGCTCATCCCCATTCGCGAACTCGAGCTCTTCCGGGACCGTCGCCGCATCGAGGCCGACGAAAAGCTGGCCGCCGATGAGCGCGCCCGCCAGCTGGCCGATATCGATCGCAAACTCGCCGCGTTGAAGAAGTGAAGCGGTTCGGGTACAGCCGGTGAGTACACTGCCTTCGCTTGGATCGGGCGTCTCTGCGGGTCCCTCTCCGGGCCCCTCTGCAGGTGCGCTCGAGCGCGTGCGCGCGCGGGCGCTCGAGCAGCGCCGCGGCTGGCTGTATTACGCGGCCTGGGCCTGTGCGCTCGGCCTGCTTGCCTGGGCCTGGCGCGGAGCCGAAATCCGCCCGCTGGACCTCCTGCGGGACTCCGGCAACATCGCGACCTACGCGAGCGACTTCTTCCCGCCCGACTTCAGGGATTGGCGCATCTACGTGCGCGAGATGCTGGTCACCCTGCACATCGCGCTCTGGGGCACCTTGCTGGCGATCGTGGCGGCCATTCCCCTCTCGCTGCTGGCTGCCTCGAACGTGGCCCCGGCATGGGTGCATCAACCCGTGCGCCGGCTGATGGACGCGTTTCGCGCCATCAACGAGATGGTGTTCGCCATGCTCTTCATCGTCGCGGTCGGGCTGGGCCCATTCGCGGGGGTGCTGGCGCTCGCGGTGCACACGACGGGTACACTCGCCAAGCTGTTTTCAGAGGCGGTGGAGGCCATCGACCCGCGCCCGGTCGAGGGCATACGCGCCACGGGTGTCCATCGCCTAGTGGAGGTGGCGTATGGCGTGCTGCCGCAAGTGTTGCCGCTGTGGGTGTCGTTCGCCCTCTACCGCTTCGAGTCGAACGTGCGCTCGGCGTCGGTGGTCGGCATGGTCGGTGCGGGCGGGATCGGCGTCGTGCTGTACGAGGTGATCCGCGGCTTCCAGTACGCGCAGACCTGTGCGGTGCTGATCATCCTCGTCGTGAGCGTCAGTCTCATCGACGTACTTTCTGCGAAGCTCAGGCAGCGATACATCTGATGCCTTGCCGCCGGGCTGTTCATTGGCGCGGGCCGGTGTTCAGGGCGGGCACTTCCTCAGCGACATCCTCTTCGCCGCTCTCTTCATGTGGGCGACGACGATCCTCACGCGAGAGGCCTGGCTGCGCATGGCACGGTGGAGCCGCTTACGGTTGCGGCGCGAACCTGTTTCTGAACAGACACGCCAGCCAGAAGCGAGCCCCTGAACATCAGTTCGTCATCACGACGAGCACGTCACAGGGTGCACGGTCGAGCAACGCCTTGGTAAGGCAGCCCCGCCACCATCGATCGAGCCAACTCCTTCCGCGTGCATGACCGATGACGAGCAGATCGGCCTTCGTCGCGCGCACCCCATCGATGATCGCCTGCACGGCCGTACCTCGCACCAAGGTGCCGTGAGCGTCGAACCCCTGGGAGCGCAGCCGCTCGACCTGCGCATCGAGTACGACTCTGGCATGGGCCGCCTGGGCGGCGTCCGACAGCGCGTCCAGACCCGCGAAGTCGGGCTCGGCACTGAGCGTGGTCGGCGGAACGATCACGGCCAGCAGTTCGATCCGCGCCCCGGGCCATGACCCCGGATCCACAGCCTGAAGCAGGCTGAGGTGGCCCGAGGCCGTCGCGTCGTAGGCGAGGAGCACGTTGCGCTGCATGGCGTTCAGGGGTTGGAAGAAGGTGGCGACGAGTCCGGGCCGGCAGGTGGCGTCTGAACCTTCATCGGCGGGGACGAGAGCGAAGCGGCAGCCGCCTCGAGACAGGACAACGCGCGCCGCCCAGCCTGGGCCTTGATGGCGGCGCTGTAGAACTTGCATTCGCCACCGTTCTCGAGCTGGCGCACCTGGGCGGCAGACAGCGCGCAGCGCTGGGCGAGGCGCGACTCGTCCCAGCCCAGCGCCTCGCGTAGGGTCCGAACCCGCTGCCCGTCCTCGGTTCGCCAGAGCTTGTGCACGTTGGGTGCCCGTCCCGCGGTTGTGTAAACCCCCAGTCAGAATGTGCCCTGCTTCCATGAACCCACCGTGACGCCTCGAGCTTTCGCGGTGCCTGCGGAGCCTCACGGATGGATCTCAACCCGGGAGTGCAACCGTCAAACCTGTCCACTCGATGCTGCGTTCCCACAGGGCCCGGGCCAGTGCCGGGTCTGCCGCCAGAGGGCTGGGCACCGTGGGCCGCGACGGGGTTCGCGACCGCTCGACGAACCCAGTCAGGGCAGGGAGGATCAGCGCTCTGGAGGCCTGACGCGCCGTCGCACCAGCCAGGCGATGACCCCCGTGACGCATCCGATGGCGAGCACCATCAGCAGGAATCCCGAGGTGTGGTCGGCCAGCGGAATACCCCCTACGTTCATGCCGAACATGCCCGAAATGAGGTTGATGGGCAGCGCGAGCACCGTCACCATCGTCAGCGTGAAGACGCTGCGGCCAGTCTGCTCAGCCAGGCGCGTCGAGCACTCGTCTTGAAGCAGGCGCACGCGGTCCTGCAGCGCCGCGATGTCGCGCAGCACCAAGGTGAACTCCTCGTAGGCCTGGGTCAGATGGGGCACGTCCTGATCCCCCATCCAGCCCGGCGGGCGGGCGATCACGCGCGCCAGCGCCGCAGGCTCCGGGGTGAGCAAGCGCTGCAGGCGCACGAGGAGCCGACGCATGCCGGCAAGCTCCCGCACGGGCAGCACCTGGTGCGCCGACAGCACCTCGTCTTCGACATCGTCCAGCCGTTCCGATGACGCACGCAGGATCCGTTGCAACTCGTCGGCCTGCAATTGCATCAGGCGGTCCAGCAGGTCGATGCTGTTGTCCAGCCGGGCACCCGCACGCACGTCGTTGCGCAGGTGGTCCACGGCGCGCAGCGGTCGCTTTCTGACGCTCACCACGAGCCGCTGGCGCACGCTCATCCACAACGTCTCCACGTCGCGCGCCCCGAACTCGAAGTCGTACGTGACATCGTTGAGCACGGCCAGCAGGCCCTCGCCATCGCGGTCGATGCGCGCCGATCGAGACCCGCCCTCGATCTCCTCGTGGAATCGTTCGCTCAGCCCCGCGTGCGCGCGCAGCCAGTGCACGGTGGCCGCGTGGCTCAGATTCAAGTGCACCCAGATGAACCCTTCGGTCGCGGCATCGATCAAGGCGGCCGCCTCGGCTGCGGAACCGATCTCGCGGGCAGGCAGACGGGGGGTGAAGGCGTAGCCGCAGATCAGGCCGTCGTCGTGGAGCAGGGCGGTCGTAAAGGGGCTGCGCGCCGCGCCCGCCGTAGCCGCCGCTTGCGGAATGGCCGACGGCGTGTCCGACACGTCGGGATTCAGGCCGCCAGGGCTCGAAGCGGCCCCTCTTCCAGGCGGGCCGTAGCCGGGAGCTTTCCACGCCCGATGCCCACGTGCTCGAAGCCGAGCTGGCGCATCAATACCGGATCGTAGAGGTTACGGCCATCGACGATCACTGGCGTGCGCATCGCACGCTGCAGACCCGGGAAATCGGGGCTGCGAAACTGTCGCCACTCGGTGACCACCACCAGGGCGTCCGCGCCGGCCGCGGCATGCAGCGGTTCGTCCACCAGCGACAGCCCCGCGCGGTCACCGACCCGCGCCGCCAGTCCCGGCATCGCCACGGGGTCGAAGGCGCGCACCTGCGCCCCGCGCATGAGCAGCTCCTCGATGAGCACCAGGCTCGGCGCCTCGCGCAGGTCGTCCGTCTCGGGCTTGAAGGCGAGGCCCCACACACCGATCACGCGCCCGCTCAGGTCGGTGCCGAAGCGCTCGACGATACGGCGTCCCAACAGGCGCTTTTGGTGTTCGTTGACGTCGGCCACGGCCCCAAGCAGCCCCATGTCTACGCCCGCCTCCTCCCCCATGCGCTGCAGCGCGCGCACATCCTTCGGAAAGCACGAGCCGCCCCAGCCGCAGCCGGCGTACAGGAAGTGCGTGCCGATGCGAGGGTCAGCCCCGATACCCTGGCGCACCTGCTCGATGTCTGCGCCCACCCTTTCGGCCAGGGCGGCCATCTCGTTCATGAAGCTGATGCGCGTAGCCAGCATCGCATTGGCTACGTACTTCGTGAGCTCGGCGCTGCGCACGTCCATCACCTGGATACGGTCGCGGTTGCGCAGGAAAGGCGCGTACAGCGCCCGCATCAGCAGCGTGGCCTGCTCGTCGTCCGAGCCGATGATCACGCGGTCCGGGTGCATGAAGTCGTCGATCGCCGCGCCTTCCTTGAGGAACTCAGGGTTGGACACGACGGCAAAGGGCACCAGTGCCTGGCGCGTACGCAACGCTTCCACCAGCGCGTGTCGCACACGTTCGGCCGTGCCCACCGGCACCGTGCTCTTGTCGACCACCACCTTGTAGTCGGTCATGTAGCGGCCGATGTTGCGCGCGGCAGCCAGCACGTACTTCAGATCAGCCGAGCCGTCTTCATCGGGCGGCGTACCCACACCGATGAACTGGATGGTGCCGTGCGCCACTGCGGCAGCCGCATCGGTGGTGAACTGAAGCCGGCCCGCCGCCACGTTGCGCTGAATGATGGCGTCCAGTCCCGGTTCGTGGATGGGTACCTCACCACGGTT
>JBDKFA010000268.1:0-8337 GCA_039798945.1 Pseudomonadota bacterium | reverse complement strand
ATCCAAGACCTGCTGCATGAACGCGGGATCGAGATCAGACACGAAACGGAGCGCTACTGGTGGAACCGTTTCGGTCCAATTTTTGCTGCGGAACTGACGCTCGCGTGTCTCGAAGGTGGCTGGCAGGCTTGGGCGGGGCATCGAGAACATATGCCAAAAAGTTTTTCGGGAGGGCCATTCAGTGGCGATGGTGCCCCGGGGGGCTTTCGGCGGTTGCCCCCTAGCTAATGAGGCACGTCGGGAGGCTCGGCGCGGGGTGGGTGGGGGCTTTCAGGTTAGGCCTGCGCATCGTTGCCGCGCGTGTTCGAATAGACCGCACGTGCTTGCGCCCACGCATACTGCTCGACCAGCTCTGGGAACTCGAGGAGTGCCTCTCTGAACCAGTAGCCTTCCATCTTGTGAACGATCAGCACCTCGCCGTGATGCGCGGCGGTGTAATCCACGATGCATCGGCGGGGCAGCTTCGTGATCGGTAGAAGGTCGCGCTCTAGGAAATGGCGAACCACATCCTCATGGATAGGCGGGATTGGGTCTTCGATCCGCACCTCTAACGCTCGCTTCATTCTGTGCCCTCCAGACGCTCCAGCGTCCGCTGCACCTGAGCGGGGTGCCATTGACCGCCGCGCGCCGTAGGCACGCTGGCAGCGTTCAGCGCGTCGGCAATGGCCTGCAGCGTAGCGCCACCTTGCCGAAGCGGAACGATTACATTCTCGACCCGCTTAGCGCGCTCCAGTGCAAAGGTCTTCACATGCAGGTTTCGCTTCATCGTCGCATCGCGAAGGCCACCGAGCTTTACACCCCGCGCCTTGGCCTCACCCAGCGCAGCCTTGGTCCTCATGCTGATGAACTTGCGCTCCTGCTCAGCCAGAGCGGCGTAGATGTGCAGCTGGAACGTGTCCGCGTACGGCATCGAGGCAACACGTAACGTGAAGCGCTTCTCTTTCAGCATCGTGGCGATGAACGCCACATCGCGGCTGAAGCGATCCAGCTTCGCAACCAAAAGCTCCGCGCCCGTGCGCTTTGCCAGCGCGATGGCGCTGCCCAGCTCAGGGCGGTCGTCATCCCTGCCCGTCTGTATGTCACGAAACTCTGCAAGGACCTCGAAGGGAACCTCCGAGAACCCATCGAGGAAGATCGAGATGTCGCGCAGCTGAGCGTCGAGGCCGAGGCCAGAGCGTCCCTGATCTTCAGTGCTGACGCGGGTGTAGACGACGTACTGCTTCACGGTCGAGGCTCCCTCGAAAGGCCCAGACCACACTGCTACACAGCGTCATTTCAAACGTCAACGTAGGTTGTGGCCGTTATTTCGCTGTGCATGCAATCACGTCGCTGAGACGAAAGGCCTATTCTGGCGTTATGCCACAGCACCTTGAGCAGCCAGCAGCTGAACTCGGAGCGCTGCCATCAGCGGGCTGACCCGCTCGCACTGCTCGCGCCGCTGGCGCTCACCCGGCCGCTCGAGCCGCAGGATCACAACCTCCGCACCCTACATGATCATGCGCGGTGCGCAGAGCAACTCGTCGGCCATCTGGATAGGGCCACGTGCGGGCGGCAGCGGCAAAGTCATCGGCGCGAGCAGGTCGTCCACCTCTGCAGCTCCCAAATGTTTCACGGAACGTTTCACGCGCGCGGCGGTGTCAGTGGCAGTGCCTAGGGGGGGCCGCGAACGCGGTCCGCAGCCACAGGGTTGAGGTCGACGATACCGTCACTGAACAGCGGGACCACGTTGCTGGGGGGGACGGCAAGCATGCCTGCATGTGGCGGGCTGAACCGCACCAGCATCTTCTGACGGGCAAACACTCTATGCGCCAAAGCCGCGGACAGTGATCTGGCGCACCGTGACGTGAGGCATGCCTGCCTCTGCGTTAATCACCTCTTCGAGCGCTTGCCAGACTGCCCGCAACACCTCCGGCCGTGCAGTCGCCGAAGCGAGAAGCGTCGGCACCTTCGAGCCCGTGGCGATCTCGTCGCGCCGACGCAGCCCAACGGCCTGAAACCTCTCTCCGTCCTTGGCCTGAACCTCCTCGACCAGAAGCCCCGGCACGGTGGTTAGGCCGACGTCCAATACATCGCGGATGATCTTGAACAGGCGCACACGGTTCAGTACGACGCGGTTGTCGGGCGCTATACGCTCCAATTCCGCACGCAGCGCCTCAGGCGAGCTACTCGGCCCCACCGTCGGCGCGCGCACAGCTTGATAGGCAAGACGGCACGCCTGACCCATCTCCTCGGTCGTCAGTCCTTCACCGCGTAGCGTCTCCAAGTGGATGCATTTTCCCGACACCTAGAGCGCGGTCGCAAGGCGCGTCGACGTGTCAGTGAGGTCTGCGCTAGCTTCCATGTCTGTGCCGACCAAGAGCGGGCGGCGAAGATCGTCAAAAGACAGCCGCATTGACTTGCCATCGAAGCCAGCAAAGGCCCCGCCGGTCGCATCCTCGTCCACGATCAAGGCGGCAGGCTTGATCTGACTGGGCGGCTCCCTTCACGCTAGCTGATGCGGTGCCACCCAAATTCTCGCGCTGGTCTTCTTCGGCCGCATATAGCCGTAGACCTCGTAAAGTTCACAGCGCGCCTCTCCGGCCTTGCTCTGGGTGCTCTCAACCTTTGCCCTTGCCCCTGCACGCTGTACCTCTATCGCCTCATCGGCGCGGCGGCATATCTTCCCGCCGTCTGTGGTGGGGTCATTCGCCATGCGCCCACGGTACGCTGCGACCGAGATGCCATCTGCGATCAGGCGCAGCTCGTCGATATACTGGTCGCCCAGATCGTGCCGTGGAACGAACAGCACGACAGAGCGCGGATCATCTGCGGTCTCCAACTCACGCGCGAGGTCCACCGCAGCACGACGGGCCGCGTAACTTTTGCCGACGCCAGTCGACACGCGTAGGGCCACCACGGGGCGGGCCCGCTCCGCTCTGCGGCGTAGCCGTCAGGTCAGGGGCCTTCCAGCAGTCGAAACCTTCGGAACCTCTGCGGCTCGTATCGTACGGCGTGCCTCTAGGCGCACCGGGCGTCGCGTCGGACTAAACCATCGCACTGCTCGCCCGCGAGGCAGCAGGCCATGATGGCCACCCCGTTTTGAATAGCGATTAGCAGGGTAGCAGAAAAAGCGCCGCCGGGATATTCAGGACTGCAAGCTTCCAGGCGATGGTATTTGGGCTTTTGGTGGACAGGTGAAATCGACGCCAATCTGACGGTGGCCACTTCACATTTGCTGCAGGTCAAGCCTTGGCCGCAGCTTGAGCCTTCGCAGGGGAAACGTCCCTACGCTGCTATTCCGGCTAATCTGCGAACCGGGGCGGCAGAAGCCGCCCCGACCTAACTGTTAGCCCCGCACGACCCGATATGCCTCCCTCCGCTGTTTGCCACTAACGATCGACAGCTCCGGCAAGGCGACCACGGCCCCGTGCTCCAGCAGAGACGCCACCAGCCGTTTCGCGAGCTTGGTGTCGCGCAGCGCATTCGGCCCACGCTGGACTATATCCGAGATGACGAAGTCCTCTTCCTTCCGCTGCTGCAGCCAACGGAGGAGCTCGTGAAGCTGGCGCGTCTCAGCGGAGATTGCAGATGCGCCCAACAGCCGCGCCGCTTCTCGAAGATAGTAGTTTGCGAGGGCCACAGCCATTTCCATGGTCCTCCCCGAAACTTCCGCAGCATCGACGTCCGCGACGAGGGTCAGAACTGCCGCGATCCTTGCCGCCTGTTCGGCCGATTTCGAGGCGAACGCCCGCACTTCGCTGAACTCGTGGAACGGGGCCTGTGCCATCTCCACTTCTTCGTAGTAGCTCCGCAGCATGGACTTTGCCTCCGGTGAGAGCGGCAAGAGGCGCGGCGCAAGCTCCTGACGGCTCCCAGACACGGTGGGGAAGGGCAGCTCCAAGAGGTCGGTGATCCGTGTCGCGAACGCAGCTACCGTATCCATGCTGAGCTGCGACGGCTCATGCCCGATGCGCCGACCGATTTGGCTTGCTGGAGACACCATCAGAAAGCGAGGCAGGAAGCCTTGCTGTGCGGCCAGCGGGTCCGCGAGCAAGGGCGTAGCGAGAACCGGCTGAACCATGAGGTGGCAGGCGAAGCGGCGATGGCTGATCGTAGCCGTTCCGTCACCCGAGCGCGTACGCGTCACAGCACTACCATCCCAGAGGGCGGAAAAGCCCGAGACCGTGCGCATCCGGCTCTCCGCGCTCATCCCAAAGCCACCGAGGAAGATGCCGCCTTCATCGTTGAACAGCCCCATAGAGGGCTGCCCTTCAAGGAAGTACTTCACCAGACCCTCGATGGTCACATCGGAGGCAAGCCGCTCCGGGCGCAGCGGCGCAAGCGGTTCTGTCAGCGCATGGGCCTGAAGGTCCGCGAGGCGCGCGGCCTGACCCTCCTTTGTCTCGCCCTTGCCCGGTCTCGCCAACTTCCGTTGGGTTTCTTCCCACGCCCGAAGGTCTGCGACGTAGCGCTTGCGCGCCACGCCATAGTCGATCAGGTCACCCTTCAACTTCTCGTCAAACCCGCGCATGACGAGCTTGTCACAGGTACTCTTGCGCTCACCGCTTTCGGCAATGGTCAAGAGGAAGAGGGAAACAGGGCTGCTGCCCACGAGGGTTTGCACGTCAGCTTGACCTTGCACGGCCAACGACGCTGCACCGAGCGCCGACTGTGCGGCGAGCGCGATAGGCGCCATGGTCAGGTCGTGGACGGCCAGCACAATGTCCTTAAGCGCGCCCAAGGCCTCGGCTGGATAGGGCGATGCCTCCCCAATGGGCGGCAGGAACGGCTCAGGCGAAGCGCTGTGTTCGAAGGTGAAGTCGTCCATCACTTCAGCCCCCGCTTGACCATCAGCGCGTCGTTCACGTCCATTTGCTTGGGTGAGAAAACGGTCCTTGCTGGCCACCCCAGCTGCGCCGCCTTCTCGCCAAGATCGTAGGCCGCTTCGCGCCCAACTTCGTCACCGTCCGCGTAGACCACCAGCGAGGTGCGCCACACGGGCAACTGCAGGTGCCTCATTCCGCCAGCGGAGAGTGCGGCCCAGATCGAGTATCCCTCCGGATGATAAAGCGCCTGCGCCGACAGGGCCGTTTCGATACCTTCGGCGACTGCCAGCCCGCGGTGTCCCGAGGAGAGCCGCACAGCCCCACCCATCACCTGCCCGAGCATCGAACGATAGCGCTTCTTGCCTTCGGGCGTCAGAAACGTACGGTGCAGGCCGACGAATGCGTCAACGCGTTCGACCTTGCCAAGAATGCAGGGGTAGAGGAGGCCATCTTCGGACAGCTTGTGTGCCGGGTGCAAACGGAGCGCGCCAAAGCCGCTCTCGATGCCGCGGCTATTCAGATAGCGCTCACCGATCGTGCCCTCGATCGGCAGCGCCTCATCCCAAAGCTCGCGGGCAAAGGCGATGCGGCGGTCGGTTGCTGCCTGCTCGCGGATCTCTTGGGAGCGGATTTTGCTGGGATTGGCGCCCATCATCGACACCTGCGCACCGCGCACTCCGGCCGCATCGAGGATTTCCTCGAAGGTGCAGCCAGCGTGGCACTTCAGCAGCAGACGACCGTCACGGCCAACGCCAATGCTGAGGCTGTTGTGCTGGTCCTCATGAGCGGGACAGCGGTCAGAGTAGCCCTTGCCGCAGCGCTTGGCGTTCGGGCTGAGATTGAAGCCATGGAAGTCCATGGTGTGTTCCTTTTGCGAAGAGGATGAGAGGGACCAGTCGCCGGCCTGCATCAGGGGCGTCGGGTCGATTTATGCAGTGGCGTGGTCCGCGAGTGGGTGGCTCTTTACAGCAGCCACCCCAACGGTACCTCCACTGGTCTGGGGAGGGGGTTACGGCTTCCTGCTGGCTGCAGGTCGCGCCGCAAGCCAATCATTCACTTCGGCCTCGCGCCAGCCGACGGCGCGTTGGCCAATCAGCGTCGGGGAGGGGAAGCGGCCAGATCGCACCATGTTGTAGAGAGTGGATCGGCTCAGCCCGATCATCGTGAGGACATCATCGCGTCGAAGGATCTTCATCGTAGTCCTATCCCGCCGTTTTTTCTTGACGGCTCGTGAGGTGGTGCTACCAGTGAAGATGATTGGTTTAGACCGTCATCTTCGCGGGGGGTCGTGTTGGCGCACGGCTCCCCGCAACAGTTTGTAGCTTTCGGTACTGTCCAATACAGGATAGCGAAGTCCACTACGTGGTGCCACCCGCTGAACTGCATCGTAAGCCTTTGAAATCATTGTTAGTACCAGATTGGTCGCGCCCCAGTATCGCGGACTTTCCGGGACCTTCGCCGCTATGATTCGGTCGCACCTGTCACGTAATCCGCCCAACGCTGCAGCGCCCGTCGGCGCTCCTCAAGCAGGTCGACGCGATTGTAGGCTGCATCAAGGTATTTCGGCTGGTGCGCCTTGATCAGGTCTGACACCTGTTTGCTGACACCGTTCTCGGCGCACCACGACCCAAGCGTCGCTCGGAAACCGTGCGTGGTGATGTCGCCGAAGCGTTTCACGGCGTAGAGCATCGAATTCTCGGACATCGGTTTGCCGCGCCCTGCGTCGAAGACGAGGCCTTCGGTCTGACCGAGATCGCGCAGCAACTGTAACTTCTCCAGCGCCTGCCGCGGCAGCGGCTGACGGTGCGCCTTGCGCTTCTTCATGTTCTCGGCGGGTGTCACCCAGATGGCGTTATCGAAATCGATCTGGTCCCAAGTCATCTTGCGGATTTCGCCGGTCCGCTTGCCAAGCAACAGCGCCAGAGCGATGCCCACGTGCGTATGGATACCCATGCGCGGTCTGGTGTTGAGCCACTGCCAGAACTCTGGGGCGCGTTCATAGGGTAGGGCGTTGAAGTGCTCGACCAAGTGCTGCTTCTTCGGCATTGACCGGGGCGGTGGGGTCGGGTTGTCCTCGCGGAGCGTGCGGTCGATAGCATAGTCGAACACACGCCCAATGTTGCCCCTGACCTTGGACGCCGTAGGATTGTGGTTGATCCAGAGGCTGTGAAGCGCATCGACGATTTCACCGCGGCGAATTTCGTTGACCGGTCTACGTCCCAAGACCGGAAAGACGTGATCTTCCAATTGCTGCAACACCTGACGCTTGTATGGCCCGTCGGACAGGCCAGATTTCAGGTGTTTCTCGTACCATTCGCGCGCAACGACCTCGAAGGTTGGTGTGGCCCTGTCGCTTGCAACCTTTTCGCCGCGGACCGCTGCGGCCAATTGGTCAGGATCGAGGGTCAGCTTCAGTCCGTTTCGGATCGCTTGAACGCTGTGGCCCTGATCTGCGAGCCGCACGATTACGGGAGTGATGGCCCGCGCTTCTGTTGCGCTCACCTCTGGCCAAGACCCAATAGTGAATGGGGTCCGCTTGCCCGCGATCGTCGTTCGACACAACCAGTTCACCGTACCCGACGAGCGCGTGTGCACGTAAAGGTTTGGCGTGCCGTCAGGCGTCTGCTTCTCAAGCTTCAGGCGCGCCAGCGCCTCGATAGCTTTGTGTGTAAGTGGCATCTGTGGAGCCCGCTTCGTATACCGTTTGTATACCGATAGGGGGCTGGCTTTCCTTGGTCAAGCGTGGACGTCATTGGACCAGATTGTGCGGTTAACGCCTAAATATAAGGGAAAAACGTGCTCTCCCTTGACCCTTATTGGTCGCTCTGGGAACAACATGTGGAGTTCTCACTGTCCGCCACCCACCCCTATCTCTGTTTTCTCTCTTCGGGTTTCGCCGGATTTCCCGCGTGATTTCGGTCGCTTGCGCGGCCTGATCCTGCGCTGAGACCGCTGCACTCCGCCTTCATTCCACGCATTTTGGCATGCCGTCTCAGCGGCGCTGTGCCCCCGGTTCGGTTTGGCTGCGCCGCCTCAGAAACAGGGATTAACAGGGAGTTTACAGGGAATAACAGGGAAGATTCTTCAATTTCGACGGATGCGGGTCCTGATACGCCGTTGCGGTGGGGCTAAGGGCCTTGAGACTGCAACTGATCCCCGCCGCTGAATGGCCGGCCGGGCTGTTGGTGGGAACGCCGCCTAATGTCAGCGGAAGCCGAACTTTGCTTCCTGCTCGGCCCAGTCGAGTGGGATGCCGGAACGGACGATGCGCTCAAGGCTGAGGTCGGGGGGCTGGGTTCCGGCGAGGATGGCGGCTTGGATTTTTGGCGAGAGGCAGGCCAGTGGGGCACGGCTGCGGATGTAGCTGTTTGAGTGACCCTCGCGCTGGGCGATCTCGGTGAGGCTGGTGCTCTGACGCATCTCGCGGGACCAGCGGTGGGCCTTGGCGAGGAGGCGGATGAGGGTAGCATCGGGGCTGGGCTCGGTTTGGCCGGAGATGAGGCGAGATTCCACGCCGCGGCGCTTGCGGGCG